>JBJSXJ010000046.1:0-13838 GCA_046086325.1 Planctomycetota bacterium
CAGCGTCGCGGGAAGAATCGCTCGCACGACGTAGCTACCCGCCGCCAAGTGCGAGAAGCTGTAGGTGCCAGCTTCGTTCACATCGGGCGTGAAGAACAAGTCGGCCGAGGTAACCGTCTGCGTTTCACCACTATCGAGCACTCCGTTGTCATTAGCATCCAGGTAGACGGTGATACCACCTAATCCCCGCTCGCTGGCGCCACGCACTCCGTTCTTGTCACCATCGGAAAAGATCGTGCCTTGAATCGTGGAGTCACGCAGTTGAGCATTGCCGAAATCTAGAGCGGTCGTTTCCTTGCCGTTCTGCACCACCACGGTGCGGACATTCGTCACTGGTGCCGATGAACGCCAACCCGTTTGCAGAACCTCCACGACATTGATCGTACCGGGAGTGATTCCCGTGATTCGATAGGTGCCGTCCGCCAGCGATTTCGTCTGCAATTCACCCGTGTCGTAAACACCGTTACTGTTCGCGTCCACGAACACAGTCCAATCCTGGAGCAGCAGATCGCTGGATTCACGCACGCTGTTGCCGTTGACATCTTCCCAGATCACGCCGCTCACCGAACCGGGACTGACGAGCGAGATTTTATGGTTGGCGAAATCGGGCGCTACAGTTTCCAGACCACCTAAAACGGTAACCGTGTAGTTATCGCTGAAAGTCGCGGACGTTTCCCAGCCGGACGGCAACAGCTCGATGACGTCATAGTCACCCGCTTGGATACCATCAAAACGATAGGCGCCGTCGGAATCCGTGAAAGCGGACGGTTCCAAGGCATCCATCGCACCGTTGGCATTCAAGTCCAGAAACACAGTCCATCCGGGTAAGCCGGGATCACTCGTGCGAACCTGATCGTTATTAAAGTCATTCCAGATGACGCCGCGGATGGAGCCATTCGAGGCACTGAAGTTGGCAAAGTCGCCAGCAGTCGAAAGTGCTCCACCCGTCACCGACACCGTTTGTCGAACATCGTAGGTGGGCGACACATTCCAACCGGCCGGTAGCACTTCGGTGACTTCATAATCTCCCGTCGTCAAACCGGTAAAGAAGTAGGATCCCACCGAGTCGGTGATCGCCGTTGGTTCGCCAGCGCTGACTTCACCATCGTTATTGAAGTCGAGGAAGACCGTCCAGCCCTCGAGACCTGGCTCGGTGAACGCTCCCGTATCCGGATCGGTCGCGCGAATGCCATCTAAATCAAAGTCATTCCAGATCACTCCACCAATCGCGCCGTTTAGCAGGCTGTAGTTCGCAAAGTCGCTCGCCGTTGAAGTCGCGCCGTCGTGAACCGCGACCGTCTGAGCAACGTCAAAGCCTTCAGGCACATCCCAGCCGTCGGGAAGAAGCTCCGTGACTTCAAAGTCATGGCCGGCGGCCAGCCCATCAAATCGATAGTGACCTTGGCTATCCGTGGTGACGGTCACTTCGCCAGCATCGAGCAGTCGGTTGCTGTTGGTGTCGAGGTAGACGGTCCAGTCGGCAATGCCAGGATCGGTGTAACTTCCTGTGACCGGATCCTGGCCACGAACTCCGTCTCCATCCAGGTCCTGCCAGATCGTACCGACGATCGAGCCCACATGCGGCTTGAAATCGAAGAAGTTGGCTTTGACCTCGGTCCCGTTGATCACGGTGATATCGCGACTGCTGGAGGTGCCGGTGGAAGGCGTATAGCCCGTGGCGAGGAAATGCCGCACGTTCTGGCTACCAGCGGTGACACCGCGAATCAGGTAATCGCCATCTTTGTTGGTATAAGCGCGAAGTTCCGTCGCATCCAAAACACCATTGCGATTCGCATCGACGAACACCGTCAAACCGGCGATTCCGTTTTCACCGTTGTTCTTGATCCCGTCATTGTTGACGTCATCCAGGATCGTACCCGCGATGTCTCCCGCAAAAAGCGTTCGCTGTTCCAGCGATTCGATAATCCATTGACGCTGCTTTCGAAAACGACTCGGGGTTCGAGTCCCCAAGCGATTGGTTAAGGCGACCAGCTTCTGCTTCATACCTGACTTCTGGCTAACCATGAGAGCACCTCGTGAAGGAAGAACAGTTTTCGAACACAGACCAGGGCTGATGCCTCTTCAGCCGGGCTTCTCGATGCGTGATTGAGACGCCCCTCACAGGTCGCAATCCATTGTCCGGGAATCGCGAAAACTCGGTATCAGCAGATAGGGAAATCCTGTAGGTGCTTGTAGGAATTGCGCCTACAAATCCATTCGCCAAACTCGACAGGGAGAGTAAGATCCCACTGGCTTCAACCATTACACTAGCTGCTGAACTGTTAGTTCCCATTTTGATGTTTGCGAGTCCCCATGCAGTCGCTCCTAAAATCCCATCAGCAACAGACGCTCGTCAAACCCTGGGTCGTGTGGCTTTATGTGCTGCTTGTTATCGCGCTCGCCGAGTTCGCCATCATGGGCATCTTGCCCTGGATCTTTCCCGAACAGGACTCGCCTATTTGGGAGTCGATAATTGATGCACTCGGCTTACCGATCATCGTCGCCCCGGTGCTTTGGTGGAGTATTGTGCTGCCTCTGCAGCGCACGCTTCGACTGCGCGAGTGGTTCCTTGGTCGAGTCTTTAGCTCAATCGAAGATGAACGACGCCGCATCGCGTATGACATCCATGATGGACTGGGCCAATCCTTGACCCTGCTTATCTCCGGCTTACGCTCTCTTCCTGATCAGTGCGACACCACCGAGCTCCAGCGACGGCGACAGGATTTACAAGCGTTTGCGGAGCGAGCGCTGAGTGACGCCAAACAACTAGCGCTCGGCTTACGCCCCAGCTTGCTCGATGATTTCGGCCTCGTCGTGGCCCTCCAGCGACTGGTGGCAGACACATGCAAGCATCAGCCCATCGAAATCAAGTTCACCACACAGCATCTGCCGGAAGAGCGTTTGCCGGACGTCATGGAAACCGCTCTATTCCGCATCACACAGGAAGCGATCAGCAATATCATCAAACATTCCGAGGCCCATTCGGTGACAATTTCGTTGAGTTGTGTGGCGCGTGATGTGAAACTTGTGATCACCGATGACGGCCACGGTATCGATCGACATAAATTAATTGCACGACAAGCTCAAGGTGGTCACCTGGGACTCAGCGGCATGCAGGAGCGAGCGATTCAGCTTCAGGGGTCGTTCGAAATTCATTCTTCGCTCGGTCAAGGTTGCCAGATTGTCGTCACGGTTCCACTCCCCGGGAGGACCCCATGAGTAAGATTCGAGTGATGTTGGTCGATGATCATACCGTGCTCCGAGCGGGCTTGCGGATGCTCATCAATGGTCAAGTCGACATGGAGGTCGTCGCCGAAGCGGACAACACACGCGACGCACTTGCACGCGCACTTGAGCAGCAACCCGAACTCATCCTGCTCGATCTCACCATGCCGGGCGGCGGCAGCTTGCCATTAATTGAAAAACTGCAGGCGAGTGATCCGGTCCCGCGAGTGCTGGTGCTGACCATGCATGACGATCCTTCCTACGTCCGCGCGGCGCTGGCCGCCGGTGCCTCGGGTTATCTCGTCAAAACGATTCGCGAGCAGGATCTGCTGGAAGCGATTCGCACCGTTCAGCGCGGCCGTTTAATTATCGATTTGGACGACGAGACCAGTACGCTCGCGGTCTTTCAAACCTTGGGGATTCAGCGTGCCAGTGATTACGCCGGTGCTGCTGGCTTGAGCAAACGCGAGCAGCAGGTTCTCGAGCTCCTGGGACAAGGACTCACCAATCAAGCGATCTCCGAAAAGCTCGATGTCAGCCCCAAAACTGTGGCCACCTACCGCGCGCGAATCGGCGAAAAGCTGGGGCTAAAAACAACTGCCGACTACGTCAAGTATACCGAAGACCTGGCGAAATAAGTGACTAGCGATCCAGACGCAGATAGTCGGCGGCATCTTCGGGCGAAATGCTGATGATGTAGTCGCCACCACCCGTTTCAAACCCCGCCGTGCCCGTCGTGCGCGGAGCAATCTCCAGATGCCAATGAAATCCCAGACTGTCCTCCGCACTGGCACTGGCACCTGCATTGGCACCTGCATTGGCACTGGCACTGGCAGTGGCAAACGGGGCGGTATGAATCCAGAGGTTATAACCGCGGAGCTTCGCTAGTCCTTCGATCTTCGGCAACAGTTGTCGCAGGAGCTGCCCCAGTTCAGCCGTCAGTTCGTCACTCGACTGCTCAAAACAACTCGCATGCTGGCGAGGTACAATCCAGGTCTCCCAGGCAAAGCGACTGGCATACGGACAGAACGCCAGTAAATTGCTCGTCTGCGCCACGAATCGTCGCCCGTGCTGCAGCTCCTCGCGCACCATCGCGCACAACACACAGCCCCCCCGCAGTTCACGCCAGCGCTGAAACTGTCGTAACTCCGTCCGCACCACCGACGGAATCCAGGGAGTGCAAATAATCTGACTATGCACGTGTTCCAGCGATGCACCACCGGCCAAACCGGAGTTACGAAAGACGAGTCCATAGGCGAGTCGTGGATCGGTGGCATACTGCCGCAGTCGATCGCGCCAAGCGTGCGCCGTGAAGCGGGCTTGATCCTCGGTCAAGTCGCTAAAACGACTGCAATGCTCGGGGGACTCGATCACCAGTTCATGAACACCAGCCGTCGAACCTTGCGCATAGGGTGAAGCGGGGATCAGGGCGTCGGTGGCGGAAGTTGCCTCGTCGTCAGGCGCCGCCGAGAACGGCTGCAAGGCCGGAAACTTGTTCGGCGTCACGCGCACATCCCAGCGATCCGGGTCGGCCGACGCTCCATACAACGATAATGATTCGAGCGTATCGGCTTCATGCCCACGACAGAAGGGACATCGCACCGTCGCCCGCTGGACCACCGAACTGGCATACTCGTCCGGCCGCGTGGCTCGTTGTTTTGCCACCAGCGTCCAGCAGTCGAGCAGCCATTGGTGGCGACGTTCGATCATTAGACGAGTTCGCTGATCGGCTTCACATCAGGACTGATGAGATATTGCGGACGACCGCGGAAATCGAAGAGCCGGGGAGTCGTCGCCAGATTGATACCGAGATTGCGATAGAGCGTGGCGTGCACTTCCTCGAACGTCACCGCTCGCTCCACCGGTTCGCCGCCCAAACGATCCGTCTTGCCAATCACCTGCCCCGTCTTCATGCCGCCACCCGCCAGCAGCGCACACGAGACTCGCGGCCAGTGATCGCGTCCCGCATCTTTGTTGATCTTCGGCGTGCGACCAAATTCACCCCACACCACCACCGAACAATCTTTGTCGAGTCCGCGTTCGTGCAGGTCTTCGACCAAAGCCGATACGCCTTGATCGAAAATCGGTAACTCTTCTTTCGCATTGCGGAAGTTCTGACCGTGCCAATCCCAAAAACTGTAATTGACCGTGACCACTCGCGCACCCGCTTCGACCAATCGTCGCGCGAGCAACAGATTCTGCGGCACTCGCGGTGCGCCATCGCCCTTCGGCTTGCTCGGATCGTAGTAGCCATAACGCTGCCGAGTCTTCTCGTCTTCTTTGGAGACATCCAGCGCATCAAAGAGCTCGGACGAAGTGAGAATGCCCATGGCACGCTGAGTAAAAACATCCATCCCGTCCATCGCGCCACGATTGTCCCAGTCGCGCCGGAATTTATCGAGTGACGACAACAGATTGCGACGGTCACCCAGATGGTCGATGTTAATTCCTTGCAGCACCAAATCGTCGCGGCCTTCGCCGGTCGGGCGGAACGATGACTGCCCCAGTCCCAAGAAACCAGCGCCCGGTTCGTTGTACGGCTTGTGCTGAGTCGTATAGCAGAGACTCACAAACGGAGGTACGCCCGGAGCAACTGGTCCCTGCAACCGCGAGACCGCCGAACCAAAATGAGGCCAGCCACCCGCTGGTTCCCCCTGACTCAAATGCCCCGTGTAACATTGATACCCAGCGTGATCATCGCGACATCCCACGACGCTGCGAATCGGTACCAGCTTGTCCATGATTTTGGCCAAGTTGGGAAGCAACTGACAGACTTCAATCCCCGGTACGTTCGTCGGAATCGGATCGAACTCGCCACGCACCTCGACCGGCGCATCAACTTTGATGTCATACATGTCTTGATGAGGAGGTCCGCCGCAGAGGAAGACCATTATCACCGACTTGTGCGACGAACGCTGCCCGGTCGCCGCCTCCGCCGCTAATAGCTGCGGTAGCGTCAGACCACCCAGGCCCAGACTGCCGATCTTGAGGAAGTCGCGCCGCGAAACTCCGTTGCACAAACGTTGACGAGCAACCGGCTGTTCAAAAATGTTGAGCATAGGATCGAGGAGGCGTTAGAGGGAGAAACTAGGCCGAACGGACCACTTCCTTAAGCGGTTCCACGCCTTGATCAACTAAGTATTGCGGACGACCCCGCAAATCAAACTCGCGGACCGCTCGCAGATTGAGCCCCAAGTTTTGATAGAGCGTCGCCCAAATTTCCTGGAAGGTCACGGGGCGATCAAT
This sequence comes from Planctomycetota bacterium, assembly GCA_046086325.1. Taxonomy (GTDB): domain Bacteria; phylum Planctomycetota; class Planctomycetia; order Pirellulales; family Pirellulaceae; genus JBJSXJ01. Next base: position 6,472 of record JBJSXJ010000046.1, read on the forward strand.
CGGATGTTCGCCAAGTCGGTTCGTCGCACCGATCACTTGACCCGTCTTCATGCCGCCACCTGCCAGTAAGGCGCATGAAACCTGAGGCCAGTGGTCACGACCAGCACCGGGATTAATTTTCGGCGTACGGCCAAATTCACCCCAAATCACCACCGACACATCGCGGTCCATACCCCGAGCATAAATGTCCTCGATGAGGGCACTGGCCGCTCGATCCAAGAGCGGGCAATCTTGCCGTAAAGCCTGGAAATTCTGGCCGTGGTGATCCCAGCGACTGAAGTTCAGCGACACCACACGCGCTCCCGCTTCGACTAAGCGGCGAGCAATCAAAAAGTTTTCGGTCAGCTTGGGAGCTCCATCGTCACGGAACTTCTGATCGCCCTTCCCGTAACGCTCTACCGTCCGTGGATCTTCCTTGGAAATGTCCAACGCGTCGGCGAGTTGCGAGGAGGTGAGAATGCCAATCGCTTGCTGCGTGAATTCATCCAGACCCGCCATTTTACCGGTCGTGTCCACGTCGCGACGCAAGGTGTCAAACGAGGCGAGCAAGTTGCGCCGATCTTGCAGACGATCGAGCGTCATGCCGTTGAGCACCATGTTCTCGCGCTTGCTCGTCTCCTCACGGCCACCCACCAACTTGAACGGCGAATGGGCAATTCCCAGGAAGCCGCCGTCGCCATCGTATCCCCACGGACCATGATCGGTCTTGTAACACATGCTGAGATGCGGTGGGATCGCTTTGTTCACCGGTCCCAGCAGCTTCGAGATCCAGGCGCCTGAGGCGGGCCAGCCACCGGTCGGAGCAGGATTCAGCGGACGCCCCGTCATGCACTGATAGGCGTCGTGACCACCCGCGGCACCCACCACCGAGCGGATGACAACACACTTGTCCATCGTCTGCGCCAACAGCGGGAACAGCTCGCCGATTTCAATCCCCGCCACATTCGTCTTAATCGCCTGAAACTCACCGCGGATCTCCGACGGTGCATCGGCCTTAATATCGAACATATCCTGATGCGACGGACCACCCGGCAGGAAGATGTTGATGATCGCTTTGTGAGACCGCCCGATCCCCGAGCGTGCCTCGGCGGCCAGTAGCTGCGGCAGCGATAAGCCGCCCATGACCATTCCGCCGATTTTGAGAAAATCGCGTCGAGAATGACCGTCACAGAATTTACCCGTGCGTGGATCTTTACCCAGTAACGTAAGCATGGCGGTGACTCCTTTAGGTCATTCTTCTTTATCGACCCGGAATATCGTATCTAACGATCTTGATTGAAGCAAGTTGAGGAGAATTCCCGGTTTCGGCCGGGGGAGACACGGTGGGGACGGAGACACGGATTGGTCTCGCACGGAGACACGGCGGCACGGAGGATTGTTTCGGGGAATTTCTCCGTGGCTTTTGTGTCTCCGTGCCTTTGTGTCTCCGTGCGAAACCTTTCTCAGTCCCAGAGCGAAACCAGCTTGTTTCGCCGTGCGAAAACGGCCTACTTCGCTCGGGCGAAGAGCAGGCCTGGATCCTTGGCGGGTGAACCGGCCAAGCGGAACTGCCACTGATCGGCACCCTTGGAGATCACGTTGCCGGACATCGAGCCTTGGGATTTGCTTTCCAGCACAATCGCATCGCCCGTCGCGTTCAGATCCCCCGACAACTCGATAGCTGCCTGGTCTTTCTGACTCGCCTTCCAAGTGAATGTTGAATCCTCGGTGATCGTCAATTGAATCTCGGCACCATCCGCCTTCGCGATCCAAGTACCGACCAAATCGGTTTCCGCCTCGTCCTTGCCCTCCGCTGGTTCCTTTTCGGCGGACGGCTCTTTCCCGGCCACTTGAGTCTCGCCGGGCTTCGGCGGTTCAACTTCCGCTGGCGGAGCGAGCGCGTCGAGCATGCGTTTCGCAGTCGCATCCTTCGGCTGATTCTTCACCACGGCGCGGAGCGCGTGGATCGCCTCTTCCTTAGCGCCCGTCACCAAATAGTGATAGGCCAGCACAAAGGCAGCGGCGGCATCCGTCGGCTCGGCCTGACAATGCTTCTCCAGCTTTCGCAGCTGGGCGACATAGTCTTCCGTGTCGCCGTACAGACTGCTCATCGTCGTCCAGTCCATCCCGGGCGCGGCGGTAAGCAGTGAATTGAGCGAAGCGGCAGCACCGCTATAGTTGCCCAGGGCGAACAGATCGAGTGCTCGAACTTCATGCACCACGGGATCACTGGGCAACAGTTTCAAAGCGGCATCAAAGTTGGCCAACGCCGACTCGTACTGCCCCTCTTTAAACGCTGCTAAGCCATCATCAAACTTAGCCACGCCAGGACTCGCGGCCGGCGCCGGCGGCTGCGGAGCTGGTTGCTGATTGGCCGGTGCCGGTGGCTGACCAGCCGGTGCCGGTGCACTGTTTCCCCCATCGGCACTCACATAGTTATTCACCACCACCGGCTGCGAATAGTTGTACGGCGTCGTCGCGGTGTTCGCGACGTAGTACGGGTTGTAATAAACCGGCGTGTAGGAACTCCAGCGCGTCGTCCAGACACCCAGTCCCCAGCCCACCGCGCCCCAGGCTACGGGTGAATACCAACCGCTGTTCCAGTAGCCGTTCCAGCAGCCGTTGTACCAGTTGTAGTGCGGATTAATGCAGTTGGAATGCCAGTGATCGTTCCAGTTATTACTTCCCCAGCCCCAATTGGGACGATTGTAGTAAGGCCGATCCCAGTTCGGACGATTGGTAAAATTGTTGCCAATATTTACGTTGTTGCCCCAGTTATTCGTAATATTATTCTGAGTGATATTATTTTGCGTGATGTTATTCCCGATGTTGGTGTGATTGGAATCGAGAAACTGATGCGTGTCGCCGACGTGCGGCCGATTGCCACCAATCATCGGTCGCTCCGGCTTCACAGGAGCCGGTCGAGTTTCTGGTCGAATGCCGTCGGGACGACCCACGTTGGGTCGAGTGTTATCGGGCTTGGCGATATCGGGACGATTTCCATCTGGACGGCCCACGTTGGGACGACTGTTGTCGGGGCGATCAATCGCGGGCTTCGTGAGATTCCCAAAGCTCGGCCGATCCCCGGTATTCACGCCGCCGCCACCGCCGCCAGGACGAGTGCCATCGGGACGAGTGAAGTCGGGCTTGGTCCCTGTGGGACGCGTTACGTCGGGCTTCCCAAAATCGGGCCGATTTCCATCCGGACGGCCGCCACTTGGACGTTCGATATTTGGTCGAGTGTTACCGCCTGCCACGCCGGAGCCTTCGCCAAAAATCCCGCCGGGGCTCGGCCGAGTGGTTGGCTTGACATTCGACGGCGGCTTGATGCTGGGCTGCTGACCACCGCCCGGCTGTGGAGCTGGTCGAGTCGTCGCCACGCCGCCCGGATTGGGACTCGGACGAGTCGTCGGAGCGACATTGCCGCCACCGCCCAGCGATGGACGATTCACCGAGGGTGAAGGCGTATTCATGTGATTCGCGGGAGCCGGCCGAGCGACCGCATTTCCCATCGACGGTGTACTCGGTCGAGCCGCTGGCATATTCATGCTGGGGCGCGACATTCCGGCACTCGGTGCCGGTCGCGCCATGCCGCCGCCGCCACCACCGCCTGCTGGCCGAGCTCCACCCGCCGGACGACCACCGCCGCCGCCGCCGATGGATGGCTTGGCAAACGTGGGCGTGCAGGTACTGATGATCATGGAAACCGTCGCCGCCATCGCGGCCATTTTCTGCAATTTCTTATATCGCGTCATCACTCGTATCTCCCCCTGAATTTCAGTTTCACCTCACCACCCAAGCTCCACCTTACTTCGCAGTCGCTTTGGGCACTTGGCGAACGACGGTGACGTCAAAATCGGGAGCCCGCTCGACTCCCACCAGGCGATCGGTGCCTTTCATCGTAAATCGATTCTTATCTTTGGCAGAGATGGTGATCGTCGCCGATCCTTGCTGACCATCCGGCAAGGTGGCCGTCGACTTCAACACCCATTCTTCTCCCACCTGAGTCCACGAGCTTTCGCCGAACCCACCATCGGAATCAAAGAGCCAGGAGCGAATCTTGCCGGCGACAGGATCAAACCCAATCCGCTGACTCGACTTCATCACCACTTTGCCTTGCTGAGTGACATGGTAATCGCCCAGCAGAAAATTCTTATCTTCCGACCAGCGATAAGAAATCTTGACAACATTATCCGAACCTTCATTCAACCAATCACCAACCAGCCATGCTAAACCTTGCAAGGTTTCATTAGCAGTAATGACAGGAGTTTCCGAGAAATCTCGCAAGGAGGCCATCTGCCAACCAGCATTCGTTTTGGTCCAGATCGCGATGTAACGCAGCTTGGCGGCACCCTTGTCGGCTGTCTCCATCGTCCGCACGCCCTCTTCGATCACGAGTGGACCGGCGGCGCGCAGCGTTTCAATATTCGCCATCAACTTCACGCCGGGAAACTTCTCGAAGTAGGTCGTGAGCAGCGTCTGGACTTCCTTCCGACCCTGATACACCGTCCCCGACTCATCAATGAACTCGCCCTTCGGCGAGAAAAAGGCCGCCACATCGGCCGGCTTTCCCTGGTTGAAAGCCTGAGCGTATTTACCCGCTTGCTCACGCACTTCCGCCGGCCCCGTCTCATCCTCAGCGGCCACACACCAGGCAGTCGTGGTGACGAACAGCAGAACGACACCGAGCGCCAAGGAGCGACAAGTGGCGACGCACGCGCGACGCCACAAGCCACGTTGCGGAGCGGAATTCGCGCCCAGTTTAGAACTCATGCGGACGAGAATCTCGCGTCGCGAAATCGATAACCCAGTGCGGAAGAACATCTTTCACCTCACGGTCAAAAGCAAAATATCAAGTCCAGAATATCGGTCGGGATACCAGAACTGATCCCGTTCCACATTACTTTTTACTACCCACTACCCACTGCTTCTACTTCTCAACCGAGAACTTATGCACCGTGGTGCTTTGATACTTCTGGCCGGGGTTAAGCCGAGTGGTGGGGAAACTGGCTTGGTTCGGCGAATCGGGATAATGCTGCGTCTCTAAGCAGAAAGCGGCGTGCTGCGGTAGTCCGGCGCCGCCTTCGCTGCCATCCAGGAAATTTCCGCAGTACAGCTGAATGCCCGGTTCGGTGGTGTGAATTTCCATCACACGGCCACTCTTCGGGTCCTTCACCTTCGCCGCCATCGCCAACTTGCCATCCTGCCCGCGCAGGACAAAGCAGTGATCGTAACCCTTGGTCGTATGAGGCTCTTTCTTGAGTTCCGCAATCCGCTCACCAATGGCATGAGGCTTGGTGAAGTCAAACACGGTGCCGGCCACGTCGGCCAACTCACCCGTCGGGATCGACGTGGCATCAATCGGCAGATACTTGTCCGCCGCCAGCGTCAACTCATGTTCCAGAATCGTGCCCGAACCCACGCCCGCCAAATTCCAGTAGTTGTGATTCGTGAGGTTAATCACAGTCGGCTTGTCGGTCGTCGCTAGATAGTCGATCCGCAGCTCATTGCTGTTGGTGAGCGTGTAGGTGACCGTCACCGCAAGCTGCCCAGGATAACCTTCATCGCCGTCGGCGCTGGTGAGCTGAAACTTCAACCCCACGCCATCAGCGGACTTCACTTCCGCCGCTTCCCACACCAACGCGTCAAAGCCCTTCTTGCCACCATGCAAATGATTGACGTCATTGTTCGTCGCTAATTCGAATTCTTTGTCATCCAGTTTGAACTTGCCTTTGGCGATCCGATTGCCATAGCGGCCAACCGTCGAGCCGAAGTAGGGGTGGCGCTGCAGATAGCCGTCGAGCGACGGAAAGCCAACATTGATATTCGCCAGCTTGCCATCGCGATCGGGAGTCTCCAGCGACACCACGGTGGCGCCGTAATTCATCATCTTCAGCACCAAGCCCTGAGCATTGGTGAGTGTATACAAGGAAATCGCTTGGCCTTCAGCGGTCTTACCAAAATCAGTGCGAGTGATCGACATAGCGGGCTTCGTTCCTTTTTCCGAGTTGTTCGCTTCTTTCGATTCCTTTGCCGGTGCGGCGGAGCTCTCTTCTTTGGCAGGTGCCGCCCCATCGGTCTTCTTCGCCGGAGCGGCAGCCGTGTTCGACTGGGGTCGTGAGCGCGGTCCGGCCCCACCACCACTCGACTTCTCGGCCGCCGGAGGCGCACAGCCCCACGTCAGCAAACAACTACCCAGCAACAAAATCTTGAACGTCGTCAGCGGAAAAGTTAAACGCATGTGAACAGGAGCCCTGTGATCGAGGTGCGAAATAGAATCCCTGGGCCATGACCGGGGCTGGGCCCCCGTCCGGCAATTGAGCGGCGTATTATGACCACGCCCACTCGAGTTTGGCAAGAAACCAGCCCGGTTTCTCCGGCCGGCAAACCGCATGGCGGCCCTCCGGTCACGCCGAAACGTCACACTCGTACTGCCGCAACGTGTGCACGAGGGCGGTGAGTTCGTCGAATTCCGCTCGCAATTCGTCTTTGAACTCGTAGTTCTGCGTGCGCCGCAGTTCGGCTCGCAGGTCGTCCAGTCGCTGCTCAATCAGGCGGATGATCAGGCAGACATGTTCGCGGGCAATGTCAATGAACATGCGGTAACTCCAGCTAAATAGCGCACCTTTTGGGCAGTGAAGTACTCCCCTAACCTTTCTTTCTGTGCTGCAAACCAAGTGCCACCGGATTGCATTTACGCCGCGAATGGAACAGACTGACACGAATTCTTGTCGCATTAATAGGTACTTAATCATGCCGCATGATCATTCCGAGCCAGCTCCTCAGCCTGCTGCCGGGGACCGTAGCGCAGCGGCGATGCAGCAGCCGAATTTCACTGGAACCCTGTTTACCGTCGAGATTGTCGGCTCAACCGTCGTCATCACGCCTCAGGTCCGGCTAAGTGAGTTTGATTTTGCTTTGATCGAAATCGAAGGTAAGCAGATCGCCGAATGGCTCGCGCAGCACACTCAAGCCCCCCACCTCATCGTGGATCTGCAGAATTCCGATTATTTCGGTTCTTCGGCCATCGGCACCTTTGTGCGCTGGTGGCGAGTCGTGAATGCACGCCAAGGCCGGCTGGCGATGTGCAACCTGTCGCCGCAAGCGGCCGAACTGTTGCGCATCACGCAACTCGATTCGCTCTGGCACATCACCGCTGGACGCGATGCCGCCCTCCGCTGGATCGCAGCTCCCTGATGTTTTTTTCTCCGCAGGAGCGAGCACGAAGCGATCACGGAGCGATCACGGAGCGATCATGGAGAGATCACGACGGAAATATCACGGAGGTATCACGGAGAGATCACGGAGCGATCACGGAGCGATCACGGAGCGATCACGGAGCGATCATGGAGAGATCACGGAGAGATCACGGAGAGAGCACGGAGAGA
>JBJSXJ010000047.1:0-12827 GCA_046086325.1 Planctomycetota bacterium
CATTGTGGGCTACACCGCACCAGCGGCGGCGGGCGGCCTGGGTGTGATTTTGCTCGAATCGATGGATGGTGAAGACTCCACCGTGCCAACCCCGGTGGTAGGCGATTTTTTCTTGATCAATGGCCGCGCGTTTAACGGGACAGGGTTCGGATATGACCCCAATCCCGGTGCGGGCAAGATCCCGGGCATCGAGCTGCTAGACACGACGAATGGCGGTTCAAACCTGGATGCCAACGGCAATCCGCTGCCCGTAGCGCTGCTGCCGCACTTTGCAGGCTATCAGTTCCCCACGACGCAGCCGGTCGATCAAGGCGGAGCGGACGAGTCGTGGGATGCGCCCGATTTGAACAACATGATTTTGGCGATGGTGCCAGCAGCGGCGCAGACGTCGAGCGAGATTCTGCCGAGCTTCCATCGTCCGGACTTGATTGGATTTTGGTTTAAGTGGCTGCGCGGCAATGCACTGAAGAATCTTTCTCCCCAGGACGCCGCGCATGCGTTTCGATTTCCCTATGGTCTGGACGGCATTCCCGGTTCGAACGACGATCCGATTCCCGGAAGTGTGGCGCAGCAGATTGTGAATTTGAAGCGGCAGTTTATTTTTCGACCGCTGGCGGAAGACCACCCGAATTTCACGGGTAGCAATCCGAACTTTGATGTATTGATGGGAGCGCAACTGAATGCCCCCGACATTAGCAGTGTCTGGCCTCCGCCTGGTCAATCTCCCCCTACACCGAAAGATGCGGTGTACGACACCTATGATGTGGACAATGACAACGATGGAGTGCCGGACAGTATCTGGATTGATCCGGGATTGCCACTGGTTACTTCGCCGAATGGTCGGCAGTACAAGAAGTTGGTGGCGGTGCTGGTAAAGGATCTGGATGGCCGCATCAATTTGAACACGGCCGAGGGCACTCGTGATACCAATCGCATTGGGAATTTTTGGCAGGCCAAAGCTAATACTTCGGCGTTGATGTCGTTGACGGCGAGCAACTATCTGACGGCGGCGGCGAATGGACTGCCGTTTCAGGGACAGGGATATGGTCCTGCCGAGCTGATGTTCGCTCACTTGTTCCGAGAGATCGGCTTGGATCCCTATGTCACGGCGCCCGCATCGTTCACGGAATTCACGGCGCTGCTGACGGGACGCTATGCCTCGGGGTTACAGGTGAGCGGCTACAGTCCCGATGTGCGGCCGGGCATTCCCGGCACCGACGATTTTGCCAGCGCCGTGAAGAATCTTTGGTTTCCACCGGCCACTGCCAACGGCCGACAGTTTTCCAATTATCGTTCGTCCGTCGATCCTTATGGCGTGCGCATGATGTTCCTGGACCTCGATGGCCGACCGCTCACGATCCAATCGCCAATGATCAACCCTTCTGTCTCACTGACGGCGATTACGGCGGAGAGCATTGATGATCCGTACGAGATTAATCCGGTGATGCATCGCAATGACGATCGCTGGTATGTGGCGGCGGAGCTGGAGCGGTTGCTACGGTACAACGATGTCGATGCGACGGCGTTACCCGATCGGCTGACCCGCCTAGCGCCCAATCTCTTCAGCAACTCGCAAGTGCGCAAAATGGTCACGACGCACAGCATGCACATTCCGGTGCCGAACATGGTCCTGCCACCGGAACTGCGAGCGGCGAGCAGTACGTTGGTACCCCCTAACTACAAGAATCGTCCGCTCAGTATCGTTGATCTTTACCGACTCAAGCTGGCCGCCAATCTGCCAGCGTCACAAATCGATACGGAACTGGATAAGATCTTGCCGTTTGAGATGCGGCACGGCCAGCTATTCAACATCAATCGAGTGTTTGGAAATGGCAAAGACGACAACAAAGATGGTGTGGTCGACGATTTCCTGGAGTTGAATCCTTTTACTCAGAATACAGCGGCGGATGAGAAGATCTGGGCAGCAGCGAACCCGCCGTGGTACCCCATCAATCATTTCTCGACCACGATCCCGACCTTTCCTCCCACCGCGACGTTCGGCGACTATCGCAATGACGTGCCGCTACCGAACTACGTTCTACCGACTGCCACGAAGATCGATCCGCGTCTGATTTTTGCTCGACACCTGTACTGCTTGGCATGGTTGTTGGTGGATTACAACTATCAGCAGCCGCCGCCGGGCAACAAGAATCTGACGCCCGCAGAGCAGCAGCAGTTGACCGCTCGGCAACTCGCGCAGTGGGCCGTGAACGTGGTCGACTTTCGCGACCCGGATGCGGCCAGTACGGGCTTTGAGTATGCGGTGAATCCGTTCCAGGGGTGGAACGTGGATGGTAATGTAGCGACCGCCAATGCCAATGAAGGACAGCGCGGTGTGGTGTGGGGTATTGAAGCCCCCGAACTCATCATTACCGAAACCTTTGCCACTCATAATCGTGGTGTGCGGGACACCGACTATGAAGCTCCGAATGCCAAGAAGCGGGCGACGAACAACAAACAAACGGATGACGACCTCGATCAGTTCCGACAACCGCAAGGCAGTTTATTTGTGGAATTGCAGTGTGTGAGTTCGGCAAGCGGTGATGCGATGGCGCCGGCACCGGACTTGAGTGACTATACAACGTACTTCGTGGATTTGGGGCGCATGGCGCCCGCGCGGCAGATCGGGAATGCGAATCGCGCACATCCGGTCTGGCGCATCGTCGTGACGAAGACATTGGCCAAAGATCAAGCGATCTCGGATTTGAATCGCAAGGTGAACGATCCCTACGTCTACAACTTTGACCCACGAGCTCCCATCGATCGCTTAGTGTCGAATGCGCCGGCCAACATTACCTATCAGGCGACCGAACGCATCATCTGGTTTGCTCCGCAAGATCCCACGGGATATCCCGAACAAAATCAAGTTTTCTACGGACGAAGTGGACAGTTCGGCATTCCGCCCGGCAATCCGCCGTACAACATCGTTTCCAACCAAAGATTTACTAACCTCTTAGTTCCACCCGGTGGTTATGCCGTCGTGGGACCGCGACCCATGACCAGTTTCGGCTCCTTGAAACTGGGCCCCGACGGTGACGCGATGACGTATGACGCGGTACCCGAGCAGATCACGTTTGATCCGGCGCTGTTGGCGGTTGGTTTTAGTGGAGCTTATGCGAACAACTATCCGCCGATCTTGGGTGCCGGCCCGCCGGTACCAAATCAGATTAACCCTCCGATAGGAGTGATCTGTGCCGCTAATCCTCCAGCTGGCTGGACGAATAAAGCTCGACAAATCGGCATGAACGTGTCGGAACCGCTGCCGCAGTCAGGACAGTATTATGCGGAGCCGAATCCGACGAACGACGGTCGCTCACCGGCTGATGCTTATGCCGACATGTCGCAGGGATTTGATCCGGCGGCGAATTACGTTCCCGATGCTCCGTTCGACGATCAGCTCAACATCATCGGCGGAGGCAACGGGAATAACGGCAGTGACGTTTCCACCCGCACGATCGTCGCTCATCGCAGTCTGTTTTTACAACGGTTGGCGAATCCGATGTTGCCGTGGAATCCTGATCCGACCGATCCCGAAATGGGCGCCTTCTGGGACGGCAACTACCTGGTCAATCCTTACCTGACGGTGGACTTCAGTGATGTCGATCTGCATCTGTTCAGCGGCGATGAAGATACGACGCAAACGGTGATGATTAACAATCAGCCAGAGCCGATCGATCCGAGTGATCCCGATACGTCACTCGATAAATTCGATAAGGATAATGGTTTCATCTATGCGACTCGGGAACGCGGAGCGGTGCTGGGGGGCAACACTCCGGTGGCGACGAGTCCGCAGAACACGCTGCTCTTCCCACCCTGGACGGCGCGACGCGACAATCCCAATCAGATCGCCTCCATGGGGGATTACAATTTTCCACAACGCGCATTTCCCCATACGCTCGGATATCTGAACTGGATGATCTCTCCGACACTCAACATGCCGTACTTGACCTACCCAGGTTCGGTGCCCGTCAATACTGCGCATCGCGTCCCGTGGCTCACCATGAGCAATCGACCGTTCGCGAATCCGTATGAATTGCTGCTCGTTCCCGGCAGTTCACCCTCTCGCTTGTTGGCGGAGTTCAGTCAGTACACGGTGCCACAAAACAACAATGGGCCGCCGCAGGCGCGCGGTATGTATCTGGAAGTTGCCGAAGGCTATCAACACCTGCTGAACTTCTTCCACGCATTCCAGGGCTCGGCCCCGGCGACGCAAGGTCAGCCAGGCGCTTCGCAGCAGCTCGTGCGACTCTTCGATTTCATCGAAACTCCGTCGCCCTATGCGGGCGCTGAACGGTGGTATCCAGCCGGCACGGCGGTCGGTTTTGCGACCGTTCCAGACGCCAACACGTTTCGTCCGCCGTTCAATTACCTGTCCCGATTTCGCGATCCCGGACGGATCAACATCAACACGATCTCCGATCCACGAGAATTCCAGGCGCTCACCGCCATGTTCCAGCATTACAACAACATCAATGGGTCGCCGAACCTGTTTGACCGGTTTGTGGAAAGTCGGCGCGGTTATAGTGCCGCCGAATACAACGACTATCCCACGATCTTCGCCAATCCGGTACGGACGGCGATGAGTGCCGATTTGATGCCCGACGTCAAGCAGATGCGCAAACGCAACGCCGTGGAAGCAACCTTGCTGCGCCCCGATCCGCTGACACTCACCGGCAATCAGCCGCAGCCGCTCTTCGATTTCTTCAACATGAATCCCGATCAGGCCAACGACCTGGCGAACGATCTGGCGTTTGAAACCTATCGCAATCCTTACTTCCGCTATCGCGGACTGTCACGGCTCAGCAATCTCGTCTCGACGCACTCCAACGTCTACGCCATGTGGCTTACCATGGGCTACTTCGAAGTGGAGCCGCATGGAGCGGTTGATGCCGGTCATCCAGACGGCATGCGGCTGGGACGCGAAATCGGCCTGGACATGGGAACGGCGGAGCGCCATCGGGCGTTTTATCTGATCGATCGGTCCGTACCGGTCGGGTTCCAACAAGGCTTCGACCACAACGTCGATCGGGCGATCATGGTACGCCGCTTTCTGGAATGAGCGAGCGGCCATGAACTCGGACGATTTCGATGTTGAATCACTGGCCGATTACCTCCACCTTTCCCCGGCGCAAGTCGTACGGATGGCAGAGCGTGGTCATCTGCCCGGACGTCGCCTCGCAGGCCAGTGGCGATTTTCCGCCGGTGAAATTCATCACTGGTGGGAAAGCCGCCTGGAAACACTCGACGATCAACAGCTCGCTGCCGCCGAAGGGGTGCTAAGTCGAGCGTCGCAGTCGAGCGTGGACGGGGATGAATTTCCGGGGTCGATCACCGATCTGTTACCGCTGGAGGCGATCGCGGTGCCGCTCGCCGCTCGCACTCGACAAGCCGTGATTCAAGGCATGGTCGATACAGCGCTGCACACCGGCTGGTTGTGGGACGGCGAGAAACTGGCCGAGGCCATTCGCGCTCGGGAAAACCTGCACTCCACCGCTCTCGATAACGGCGTCGCCTTACTGCATCCACGCCGGCCCATGTCGACCATCCTCGCACAACCCTTTCTGGCCCTGGGCATCACGCATCAAGGAATCCCCTTCGGGCACAATCGCGGAGTGCTCACCGATATTTTCTTCCTGATCTGTTCCACCGACGATCGCACGCATCTGCGAATTCTGGCACGGTTGAGTCGCTTGACGAGTGACCTGGTGTTGCTGGCCCGCTTGCGACAGGCCACCGACGGTCGAGAAGCACGCGACATGCTGGCCGAGGCAGAAGCGAAAATGGGCTAGATGGAATAGGGCTGAGTAACCTGAGACGCGAGTGGCGGGTGATGGGTGATGGGTGACGGGTGACGAGGGCTGATTGGTGACGATGCGTGCTCGACAAGTGTGGCTGCTGGGGGATCGGCAGCCGAGCGAATTTGCGGCCGCCGCTCAGTGGCTCACCGATCGCTTCACGGTGCGCTGGCTGAGCAGTCGAGCGGAGCTAGAGCGGGACTGGGGCGAGTTGTCTCAGGGGCCAGCACCGGACTGGGTCGTACTTCTCAGCAGTCATCCGGGGGAATGGCAGTCAGCGGATGTACTGCAGATTCGCACGCGTTTTCCGGTCGCTCGGCTGGTTGCGCTTCTGAGCAGCTGGCACGAGGGTGAACGTCGTAGTGGCCAACCTCTCGCCGGTGTCTGGTCCGTGATGTGGCATCGCTGGTTGCCATTTTTGGAGGGCGAGTGGCAAGCTTTACAGGCAGGTCGTGCGGGCTGCTTGGCGGAGCCATCGACGACGAGTGTCACGGAGCTGTTGCTGAGCGAGCGGTCGGACGAGTCGGTGGTGGCGCGCCGGGTGGCGGTCTGGTCGGCTCATCCAGTTACCCGCGCAGGGCTCGACGAGACCTTACGACAACTAGGCCATGTGGTCGTAGGGGCAGCGGGTGACGCGGAGGTGGTGATCTGGGACGATATCGGATGGTCACATGATCAGGGCGAGTCGTCGGCCTGTGTGGGGCTGGCGGAGCTGGTTCCTGAGGTGAATCCGGCGAAGGTGCTGGTGCTAGCTGCGGGAGTGCGCTGGCAGGAAGCTGCCGCGTGGCAGGCCCAGGGTGTCGGTGGCGTGCTGGCTAAGCCGTTTTTGCTGAGCGATTTGAGCTGGTGGATCGAGCATCTCGCGGCGGTCGGCGCCGGGCGGGAACCCTTCGTACCCCTCGTCGGCTACGCGCGTTCTCCGGTATAGTACGAGTTGCGGTAGTGGGGACGGAGATGCGGTGGCTGGTCTGGGAGAGCGATTCGTGGCGCGGAAGTATCAACAACAGGAACCAACAACGCCTCATAAGGGCACTTACGCCTTCGTAAGTCTGGGCTGTCCCAAAAACACAGTCGACAGCGAACGCATGCTCGGCCTGTTGCAAATCGACGGCTATCGTCTGGTGCCGGAACCGGAAGGTGCCGACTTCGTGGTCGTCAATACCTGCGGTTTCATTGAGCAAGCGCGGACTGAATCGTTTCAGGCGATTGATCAGATGTTGGATCTGAAGCGGCGCGGAGAAGTGCGCGGCGTCATCGTCTCGGGCTGCTTAGCCGAACGACAAAAAGAAGATTTGCTGCGGGAGCGCCCCGAGATTGATAGTTTGGTGGGCGTCTTTGCGCGCGATGAAATCACGAAAGTGGCGGATCGCTTCGTGGGTCATTTGGATGAACAGCGCTCGGTCTTTCAGCCGGCACCCATTCGAGCACTCTCGGATGAGGATCGTCTGCGCATCACTCCGCGACACTTTGCCTATCTGAAAATCTCCGAAGGCTGCCAGCGACTCTGTACCTTCTGCGCCATTCCCAAGATGCGCGGCAAGCATGCCACGAAGCCGATGGAGGACGTGGTGCGGGAAGCGGAACAGTTGGCGCGCGATGGCGTGCGCGAACTGATCATCGTCGCTCAAGACACCACTTACTATGGCATCGATTTATATGGCGAACCGCGGCTGGCCGAATTGCTGCGGCGCTTGCATGAAGTACCCGGCATCGACTGGATCCGCCTCATGTACTTCTATCCGATGTATGTGACGGACGAGCTGGTGGAGGTGATCGCCAGCAGCCAGAAGATTCTGCCCTACCTCGACATGCCCCTCCAACATATCGACGACACGATGCTCCGCCGGATGTCGCGGCGAGTGAATCGAGCGGAGACCGAAGAGCTGCTGGATCGGCTGCGATCCAAGATTCCCAACTTGGCAATTCGCACGACGTTCATCACCGGTTTTCCGGGCGAGACCGAGGAGCAGTTTGCGAATCTGGAACGGTTCGTCGAGCAGCAGAAATTTGCTCGGGTGGGTGTCTTCACGTATTCCAGCGAACCGGGCACGCCGGCTGCAGAGTTCGAGGGACATTTGGCGGAAGAAGTGAAAGAGGAACGTCGCGGACGACTCATGAATGTGCAGCAGGCGGTCGCCTTCGAATGGACTCAGCGGCAAGTTGGTCGGCAGATCGACGTGATCTTGGATCAGGCCGTTCCCGATGGCCAAAACGTGTGGCTCGGTCGCTCCTGGGCCGATGCACCGGACGTGGACGCCGCTGTCTGGGTGACGGGCGGCAATCGCAAATTGGCGATTGGTCAAATCGTGCCGTGTGAAGTGGTGGCAGTGCAGGACTATGACCTGGTGGGCGTTGCGGTAGGCAAGCCGAGGTAACGTGCTATGAATCAAGCGTTAGCCTCAGATCGCATCTTGAATGTCCCGAATGTCCTGACGACCGTACGACTGGTGCTCTCAATCGCCGTCTTTGTACTTGTCAGCGGACGTCAATTCATGCCGGCGTTTGTCGTCTTCGTCATCGCCGCCTCCACCGACTGGATTGATGGCTATTGGGCGCGACGCTTTGGCCAAGTGTCGAAGGTCGGACGCATCTATGATCCGTTCGTCGACAAGATCATCATTTGTGGGACGTTCATTTATCTGGCCGCTGAGAAACCGGTGTCGGGAATTGCCCCTTGGGTAGCCGTGGTAGTGATGGGACGGGAACTGCTCGTCACCGCACTTCGTTCAGCCATCGAAGCGGCTGGGGGAGATTTTTCGGCGAGCTGGCCGGCGAAATGGAAGATGCTCTTTCAGTGCATCGCGGCCGGTGCCAGTTTGTTGGTGCTGCACGATCATGCCACTGTGGGTAGCAGTCCGGAATGGCTGGCTTGGGGCTTATGGATCGCGGTCTGGTTAGCGGTGATCACCACGGTGTACTCGGGCGTGGGCTATGTGACGACGGCCTTTCGCTTTCTGCGTAGCTAGAGGCCTCGCATGTCCGCCCCGACCCCCGAGACGCCCGGATCACCGCTGGTGGCAGCGATCGTCATGACGCTCTTCTGCTCCAGTGCATATCTCTGGTGGCAGGTGGCGCGACGACGCTTCGTCGCTGCTACAGGTGTCAACGACGAGACGTCTGTAGAGGCCGAGTCATGCTCGTCAGCCGGAGCAACCGCGCCGCTCCCGCCACGCAAGGTCGCCCTCTGGGGACTCATCGATCTCATCTTCACCGTCCTGCTGCTGTCGATGGCGATGAGTGCCGGTTTCACTTGGCTAAAGGGCCGCGTGGAACTTCCGCCGCGGGTGCCCCTTCACGAATTACCCTCGTCCGTGGCTACTCAGCTAGTCTGGGTCAATTCGCTGGCGATGCTGCTGGCCACGTTTGGTGGCCTGCTTTTCATCCACATGCGAACCTTCGCCACCGCCGCTGAACTGGGCTGGTCGCCGCGTGATCGCTGGTCCGATCTAAAGCTCGGGGCACGCACGTTTGTGCTCTGGAGTGGCCCCATCCTGACTCTACAGATTCTGCTCACGATCTGGTTTCCGTACCATCATCCCTTGATGGATACACTGAAGAAGAGTCCCGAGTGGTCGGTGCTGCTGGCCAATGCGGTGGCGGGTGTTGTCGTGGCACCGATCTGTGAGGAGCTGCTATTTCGGCTGCTGCTGCTGGGATGGCTGGAGAACATTGGCGAACGAGGACTGCTGGCGCGTGACTGGCTGGTGGGGCCGGCGGGCGAACGTCGACAACTCGTTCGCTCCCGACAATCCTGGTTGCCGATTGTGACGAGTTCCGCGTTGTTCGCTGCCGCACATGCCTCACAGGGACCGGCCCCGATTCCGCTCTTCATCCTCGCTCTGGTCCTGGGACGACTTTATCAGACGACCGGTCGAGTCTTGCCAGGGATCGTCGTGCACTTTCTACTCAATGCCTGGTCGTTCGGATTATTGCTGCTGCAGATCATGCTCAAGGGATCAACATGACCATCGTGGGAATCACGGCGGAGCCGATTGCGGGTCGAGTGCGTCGCGAAGTGGCGATCGTCAGTTCGCTGGGTGAGCACGTGGTGGGCAACTATGTGTTGGTCCGAGTGACCAATGACGCCGGGCAGAGCGGTGTGGGTGAGGCGAGTGTCACCTGCATTTGGAGTGGTGAAACGCAGGCGGGTGTGATCGCGCTGGTCCGGGACACGATCGCGCCGTTGGTTCGGGGTGCCGATCCGTTCGATGTCGACTGGATCATGCGCCGACTGGATCGCGCCATCCACGGCAATTCGTTCGCCAAGGCAGCGGTCGAATGCGCGCTGCTCGACCTGCAAGGCCGCATCTTGCAGGTACCGCTCTATCAGCTCTTGGGTGGACGGGATCGCGGTGTCGACGAGTCGGGCCAGGAGACTTCGCAGCGGGGCGTGCGACTGAAATTTGTGATCGGCAAAGTGGAGCCGCAGGTGGCTGCTGAACGAGCCGCCGCGATGGTCGCTCAAGGCTGGCAAGCCATCAAAGTCAAAGTGGGCCTGGATCCGGTGGCGGATGTGGAACGTTTGCGAGCCGTGCGGGCGGCGATTGGACCGCGGGTGTTTTTGTCCGTGGATGCGAATGGCGGTTATACGGTGGAACAGGCGATCTGGGTGTCACCGCGTCTGGAGGCACTGGATGTCGCGCTGCTCGAACAACCCACTCGGCGCGGCGATCACGCAGCAATGGCCGAAGTGCGCCGACGCAGTGGTTTGCCGATCATGGCCGATGAAAGTGTCTTCACGCCACTGGATGCGCTGGAGATTCTCCGGCAGCGATCGGCGGATGTGCTGAGTGTCTATCCGGGGAAGCATGGTGGAATTCGAGCGACGCAGGCGATCGTGCGGATGGCAGAGGCGGCGGGAGTCGCTTGCACGATTGGCAGCAACTTAGAACGGGAAGTAGCCACAGCCGCCATGGCGCACCTCACCGTCGCCACCCCGAATCTGCAGTGTGAACGGTTTCCTGGTGATTTGATCGGCCCACTCTACTTCGAGCAGCCGTTGCCACGTGAACCGCTACGCTATGCCGCCGATCGCCTCTGGGTCCCCGAGTCCGCGGGACTCGGCGTCGAAGTATAACGGTGACTCAGGCGACGGCGACTCAAGCAACGGTGACTCAGGCAGGAGGAGATGATGACGATGGCACGTAGTTCGGATTTAATGTCACGACATGACACCGCACTGCTGGTAATTGACCTGCAAGAGCGACTAGTCCCCGTCATGATGAACCGCGAGCGGCTGCTGGGAAATGTCAGCAAACTAATTCGCGGTGCGCGACTGCTTGGATTGCCGGTGCTGGTCACGGAGCAGTATCCGCAGGGACTCGGCGCCACGATGCCGGCAGTCGTGGCGGAATTGGCCGAGGGCCAAGTGCGGTGGCCCAAGCGAGCGTTTAGTTGTGCGGAGTTGACGGAGCTGTTTGAGCCCCTGCGCGCGGCGGGCAGATTTCGTATTGTAGTGGCTGGTATCGAGACGCATGTTTGTGTCCAGCAAACGGTGCTCGATTTGATGCATCTTGGATTTCGCCTGTATGTAGCTGCCGACGCCGTGTCGGCTCGTCAGCCGCTGGACCACGAACTAGCCCTGCGGCGAATTGAATCCAGTGGAGCTACACTGACGACGACCGAAGCAGCTTTGTTTGAATGGTGTGAGAGTTCGACGGCGGCCGAATTCAAGCAGTTGAGCAGTCTGGTGAAGGAAACGGCTAGCTAGCAAGTTTTTTCAAAGGATCGATAACATGACCGTTGTAGGCGCTGAATTGAATCCACCGGTTCGAACCTTAATGGGCCCGGGCCCCAGTGACATCCATCCGCGCGTATTACAAGCGATGGCCAAAGGGACGGTCGGGCACTTGGACCCGTATTACTTGCAGCTCATGGATGAATTGCAGCGTATGCTGCGCGGTCTGTTTCGCACGGAAAACCGGATGACGTTCGCGGTGAGTGCCACGGGTTCGGCGGGCATGGAAGCGACCGTCGTGAACCTGATCGAACCGGG
This sequence comes from Planctomycetota bacterium, assembly GCA_046086325.1. Taxonomy (GTDB): domain Bacteria; phylum Planctomycetota; class Planctomycetia; order Pirellulales; family Pirellulaceae; genus JBJSXJ01. The sequence goes on from JBJSXJ010000047.1 coordinate 11,791, forward strand.
CGACTCGATGGTCGTCTGTGTCAATGGAGTGTTTGGGGCGCGCATGGCGGACGTCGCGGGGCGAGCGGGTGCTCAGGTTGTGAAGGTGGAGCGACCGTGGGGCGAAGTGTTCACGCCCGACGATCTGCGTGTGGCGCTGCAAGGTCGTCCCAAAGCGGTCGGCATCGTGCTCGCCGAAACCTCGACCGGCGCCTGGCAGCCAATTCCCGAGATCGCGCGCGTGGTGCATGAGGCCGGGGCGCTGCTGTTGGTCGACGCCGTGACGGGACTTGGTGGTGTGCCCGTGGAAGTGGATGCCTGGAACATCGACGCGATTTATTCGGGGTCACAGAAGTGCCTCAGTTGCCCCCCCGGACTTGCGCCCGTGTCGTTCAACCAACGAGCACTGGATGTCATCCTCAGTCGCAAGACGAAGGTGCAAAGCTGGTATTTAGATGTGTCGATGTTGGCGAGTTACTGGGGACAGGAACGGGTCTATCATCACACGGCACCGATCAACATGACCTACGGCCTCTATGAGGCGCTGCGTCTGATTCACGAAGAGGGGTTAGAGAACTGCTTTGCGCGACACCTGCGTAACCATCGAGCGCTGAAGGCGGGCTTGGCGGCGATTGGCATCGGGTATTCAGCCGCAGAAGGGCATCAGCTCCCGATGCTCAACGCCATCCATGTGCCAGCGGGCGTCGACGATGCCAAAGTTCGCTCCGGGCTGCTCAACCGCTTCAACATTGAAATTGGAGCTGGGCTGGGAGCGTATAAGGGGAAGGTATGGCGAGTCGGTTTGATGGGCTACGGCTCGCGGCCCACCAACGTGCTGCTGTTCCTGTCCGCGCTGGAACAACTGCTAAGCGAGCAGGGTTACGCGTTTACGCCAGGTGCGAGTGTAGCAGCGGCCAACGCCAGCTACCTACGCGGCGAGTAGCGGCACGGGGAGTAGCGGCACGGCGAGTAGCGGCACGGCGTCAGCCGTCCGGCCTCGGAGCTAGTAACGGCACGGCGTCAGCCGTCCGGCCTCGGAGCTTGTAACGGCACGGCGT
>JBJSXJ010000048.1:0-4009 GCA_046086325.1 Planctomycetota bacterium
CCTACATCTATCTCATCCGTCCATCTTTCCATCTTTCCATCCGTCCATCCGTCCATCTTTCCATCTTTCCATCTTTCCATCTTTCCATCTTTCCATCTTTCCATCTTTCCATCTTTCCATTCATCCATCTTTCCCAATCTAAATTCCCCCTACCCCAATACTTCCAAACGCTTCGTCTCCCCTCCGTGTCTCCGTGTCTCCGTGCGAAACCCACTCCGTGTCCTCCGTCCCCTCCCCCGTCCCCGTGCGCAACCCCCGTCCCCGTGCGCAACCCCTGCCCCGTGCGCAACCCGTCCCCGTGCGCAACCCCGCCCGAGGGTAACTTTCAGAGGCTGCCGGATTCCGTTAAACTTTTCTGCTTTCCCGTTGACGCTTGCTTCACGTTCCATCAGTTCGCAGGATTCAATCAGCCATGAGTGCACCGACGACCGTGTTCGATCCTTTTCAAGCACGTGCCACGTTTGAAAGCGGCAGCGGACCGCTCGGCTACTATCGACTCGGCAGGCTCGCCGAACTGGGACTGGGGGATATTCATCGGCTACCGTTCTCGATCCGCATTCTGCTGGAAGCGGTCTTGCGTCACTGTGATGGTTATGTGGTGACGGAAGAGAATGTGCGGCAACTGGCGGGCTGGAATGCGGCGGAACCGGCCAAGGTCGAAATACCATTTCACGTGGCCCGCGTCGTGATGCAGGATTTCACTGGGGTGCCGGCGGTTGTGGACTTGGCTGCGATGCGCGCGGCGATGAAGCGCTTAGGTGGCGACCCGCGGCGGGTGAATCCGCTGATTCCGGTCGATCTGGTGATCGATCACTCGGTGCAAGTCGATCATTTCGGTTCGGCCTCGTCACTGGACGAAAACGTCTCGCTGGAATTTCAGCGAAACGGCGAGCGTTACGCGTTTTTACGTTGGGGCCAGCGAGCGTTCGACAATTTCCGTGTGGTGCCGCCGAACGTAGGCATCGTGCATCAGGTGAATCTGGAGTACTTGGCCAAGGGAGTATTTGTACGTGAGGACCAAGTTGGTCCGGTGGTGGTTCCCGACACGCTGGTGGGCACCGACAGTCATACCACGATGATCAACGGTCTGGGCGTGTTGGGCTGGGGTGTAGGCGGGATTGAAGCCGAGGCGTCGATGCTGGGTCAGCCACTCTACATGCTTCTGCCGGAGGTGGTGGGGGTGGAGTTAACTGGCGAACTGGCAGCGGGAGCGACGGCCACCGACTTGGTGCTCACCATCACCGAAATGCTGCGCAAGGTGGGCGTGGTGAATAAGTTTGTCGAGTTCTTTGGGCCGGGCGTGACGAAGATGCGGCTCGCCGATCGCGCGACGATCGCCAACATGGCACCTGAGTATGGTGCGACGATGGGCTTTTTCCCGGTTGATGCCGAGACGCTGGAGTTTTTGCGTCGCACGGGAAGAACCGCCCAGGAAGTGGAACTCTTGGAACGCTACATGAAAGCGCAGGGGCTGTTCCGCACCGATGACACTCCCGATCTGAATTACACGCAGGTGGTGCGACTGGATCTCAGCACGATTGTGCCTTCGCTGGCGGGCCCCAAGCGACCGCAGGATCGAGTGCCGTTGACGGAGGTGAAGAAATCGTTCCGCACGGCGCTGCGTGAGCCGGTGAACAAGCGTGGTTTCGCACTCGACGACGCCGCGGTGGCGCGTACCGGCAATTATGCAGATGGCAGTCGAACGGTGCCGATGGGGCATGGAGCGGTGGTGATTGCGGCGATTACGAGCTGCACGAATACCAGTAATCCATCGGTCATGCTGGCCGCTGGGTTGTTGGCCAAGAAAGCCGTCGCCAAGGGACTCCAGGTTGCTCCGTATGTGAAAACCAGTCTCGCCCCGGGATCGCGCGTGGTGAGTGATTACTTCGACAAAGCAGGCGTGACGGAGGCCCTCAATCAGCTCGGCTTTCAAACGGTTGGCTATGGCTGTACGACCTGCATCGGCAACAGCGGTCCGCTACCCGATGCGGTAGCCAAAGTCGTCACCGATGCGGATCTGGTGGCTTCCGCGGTGCTCAGCGGAAATCGTAACTTTGAAGGCCGAGTGAATCCGCTGGTGAAAGCGAATTACCTGGCGAGTCCGCCGCTGGTGGTGGCCTATGCCCTGGCCGGTTCGACCGACATTGATTTGGCAACGGAGCCGCTGGGAACGGGCAGCGATGGTCAGCCGGTGTTCCTGCGCGACATTTGGCCCACTCGAGCGGAAGTGGATGCGGCGATTGCGACCAGCGTGCAGCCGGAGATGTTCGTCAATCAGTACACGCATGCCTTCGACGCGAATCAGCAGTGGAATGCAATCGCGGTGGCGGAAGGTGAACTTTATCAGTGGGATGACAAGAGCACCTATATTCAGGAGCCTCCGTTCCTGGTGAATCTGACTCGTGATGTTCCCTCGATTCAGCCGTTGCGGGGCGCACGAGTGCTCGCACTGCTCGGTGATTCCGTCACGACGGACCACATTTCACCAGCGGGCTCCATTGGTAAAACGAGTCCTGCGGGGCTCTTCCTGATCAACCATGGCGTGACACCGGCAGACTTCAACAGCTACGGAGCTCGACGTGGAAATGACCGTGTGATGGTGCGAGGGACGTTCGCCAATATCCGCATTCGTAATCAAGTGGCACCCGGAACGGAGGGCGGAGTGACTCGCTATTTGCCGACCGGCGAAGTGATGTCGATCTACGACGCTTCGATGAAGTACCAGGCCACGAATACTCCGCTGGTGATTCTGGCTGGTGCGGAGTATGGCACGGGCAGCAGTCGCGATTGGGCAGCCAAGGGAACGTATCTGCTGGGTGTTCGAGCCGTGATTGCGGTGAGCTACGAGCGAATTCATCGCAGCAATCTGGTCGGCATGGGCGTGTTGCCGCTGGAATATCCCGCCGGTCAAACCGCTCAGTCGCTGGGACTGGATGGCAGTGAGCTCTTCGACATCGTGGGGCTAGATGATCATTTGCAACCTCGTTCCACCGTGACGGTCCAAGCGACCTCGGCGGACGGCACGCAAAAGACATTCGCGGCGACGGTGCGTATCGATACGCCAGTGGAAATGGATTACTACCGCAACGGTGGGATCCTGCACACGGTGCTGCGAAAGCTGTTGGGGTAACCCGACGTGAATTTGCAGTCGCTGCTGGATAGCTCGCTTGATGGTCGCATCAAAGGCGTTCCGCCCGGTGTTCGTGGGCTGACGTGGGGAGCGGTCGGTCAGCAGCGCTGGAATCTACTGCGGGGTGACCTCCCCTTTCCGCAAGCGATCCTGCGAGACACCATCCTGCAGCACAACAGTCGCTGGATGCGGGAGTTTCTTGTTGCCAACGGGGCACTCTTTTGCCCACACGGCAAAACGACGATGGCCCCGCAGCTCTTCGCACGGCAATTGGCCGACGGAGCCTGGGGCATCACGCTCGCGACGATGCAGCAAGTTCGCGTCGCGCGTGAATTCGGCGTGTCGCGCATCCTGCTCGCCAATCAGCTCGTTTGCCCCGTTTCCATTCGCTATATACTCGCTGAGCTACAGCGGGATGAGCAGTTCGAGTTTTATTGTTTGGTCGATTCCGTGGTGGGCGTCGAGTTACTCAAGTCGGTGGCCGAGCAGCATGGTTGTGGTCGGCCGCTGAACGTGTTGGTGGAGCTTGGTATTGCTGACAAGCGAGCGGGCGTGCGCGGCGTAAACGCGGCGCTCGACTTGGCCCGTGTCGTACAGCAATCGCAGCCCCGTTTGCAACTTGCTGGTGTCGAAGGCTTTGAGGGAGTGATTGCGGCGGACACTCCTGCGGAACGCGAACGGCGAGTGACCGAATATCTGCGGGAGCTGGTGGAACTGGCGCGACGAGCGCGGGAGGAGCAGTTGTTTGCTCCCGGTCCCTTTCTGATTACTGCCGGCGGTTCGTCGTATTTTGACTTAGTCGCCAGTGGCATCGCCGCCGCTCAGTTGGGGTCCGACGCACGCGTGGTGGTGCGCAGCGGCTGCTACCTCACCCACGAC
>JBJSXJ010000049.1:0-35469 GCA_046086325.1 Planctomycetota bacterium
GTCCCGTTAAACGCGCGGCCATTGATCAAGAAAAAATCGCCTACCACCGGGGTTGGCACGGTGGAGTCTTCACCATCCATCGATTCGAGCAAAATCACACCCAGGCCGCCCGCCGCCGCTGGTGCGGTGTAGCCCACAATGCGCGAACTAAACCCCTTGGCTGCTCCCGTGGTGAAAGTGATCACGCAGCCGTTGTAAGCATGATTGGCAAGCGCTAAACCGGTGGAATTCGAAGTGATCCTGCGGAACGAACCGCCGGCCGTCAGCAATGTGCCCGCTACCTGTCCAATCGCACCATCATGGGTGTCATACAAATCCTTGAGCAAACTGTGGCCTTGAATCGAGGTGCGCGAGGTCGTATCGCGCAGCAGCGAATACATGATCGTGTCGAGGTCTTTTTTCGGCGGATCACCCACCAGTTCCACCTTCGCGCTGGCGACCGCCGCATGCTTAAACTGACCCGCCACAATCGCGAACGTCACAGCGACCAGCGAGAACAACATCAGCAGACTGATGACGATCAGCAGCACCACACCTCGCCGATCCTCGAGACGTGGCCGAGTTGTTCGTCGCCCGCCGGCTGGGCTACGACGTGGTTTGCGATTACCGCGCAGTTTACGTTGGCTCATCGCCTCTCCTCCCTCTCTCGACTTCTTTCAGCCTGAATTTCCGCCAGACGCTATGGAGTCCACAGCGAGGTGTTTTCCAATCGTATCTGCTTCTCATACACCGCAATCACATCCGGAACGATGTAGACGAGCGTCGGGAAATTCACATCGGGAACCCAGTCGGGGCCATACAGCGTCGTATGCCGAATGATCGTGCCGGACGGTGGAGTGCCTGACAATTCCTTCGAATCCGCGACGTCGGGGTCTACTTCCATCACCTTGTACCAGCGGAAAATCGGACCCGTGAAAACCGGAGTGCCATTGACGATTGCGCCGCTGTTACGCGCCAACATCACCCACTGGCCACGCTTCAGATCGAGATCGGTCGCCGGGCGATTATTGCGGACCATCAGCGACACGTCACCACCTGTCACCCCGCCACCATGAAAGCCCGTGAACTGGGCAGTGTGCGGAATCGTCGCCACACGCTCGGAGACTCCATCCAGCAGCATCGCCGCGTCGCGATTCAAAAAGACCACCACCGACATCAGATAAACATCCTGCGCATTATCGCCGTCGTTGGCCGGTGCAAACGTCGCGAACCACGAAATTCGTCCCTCCGATTGCCGCTTGTCTCCCAAGTCCCCATAGTTTTGCTGCGGCGGCAACGTCGGCGACAAATTGTTGTCCACTCCCGGAATCGTCGTCACCAAGTCATCTTGAGCGGTGAATAAATCGTTCGCCATCAGCAGCGACATCAGCGCCGGACTTTGCGTGGGGTCGAGCAGCGTGATGCGCCGCATCCGCAGCTGCGCCTCTAGCTTCTCACTGCCTAAATCCACATAGGGAAAGAAACGCGGGTCGGGATTCAGCGGCCCACCGCTGCTGTTTCCGAGAATCTGATTGCGGTTCGCGGCGATGAAACGTGGGTCGAGGCAGAAGCCGGTGAGCGACGGAACACTTCCCGACGAAATCTCCGCCGGCTCATCCACCGTGCCATTCCCGTTGTTGTCTAGTCCGTCGGCTAAATGGATCCAGTTGAGCGGCCGGCCCATCCCGCGCACTTCCATTTCGCGAATGGCATTCAAACCCTCCCGCGCCGCTCGATCGGCCGTCGTACCATCGTTGGCCAGCTTGCCGGCCACGGGGATCAGCACCGCCACTCCGACCAAGCCCACAATGATGATCCCCAGCGCGAAGATCACCTCCATCAAACTAATCCCGCGCCGCCGTCCGGACCACTGCCGCCCAGTCCGCCGCCACGCCGCCCACCGTCGCCCCGCCAACCGCAGATTTCGCGGTAGAACGCTGGCAGTGCCGCGCCCCATACGAATGAGTTCCCCTGCGTTACTCATGGGCCGCCTCCTTTCGTCTGCGCCGAACGCGCAAACTGACGACAGATATCCAGCGTCGGACTGGCCGAATTGAAATAGTTTTCGGCGGTCGTCACGTTGCCATTGACGGGCCCCACCGAGACCCAGAGCGCCAAACCGTTTTGGATGTTGGCGTCATTGATGCGTGGATTGACCGTGGGGGATGGCGTGTTCGCTGGCAGCGGCTGTACCTGATCGTTCGCCCCCACCAGAAAATGCATCGTCGAAGTCGGAATCACCACCGCGCCACCGGCATACAAGCGATCCACCTGACCACTCGGTGAAAACATCAGCACCACGGCGCTACCATTCGGCGTCAGATTGTTGGGCAGCCAAGCATCAAACTCCGTCCCCAACGGACCGCTCCCCGAATAGCCTAAATCAATCGCCACTCCGGCCGGCACATCGAGCGGCTGCATCGATAATTTGCGCGGGGACAAATAGAGCTGGAACGGCAGTCCCACCGGCTTGTCCAGGCAATCATTGGGAGGCACCGCGCCCCCAGTGCCCGACCCGCCAGCTTGCCCAGCAAAGAGTGGATCAGTGTTATTGATCGATCCCCATTTCGTATCACTCAGTGGATTCGCGGCATAAGGATTGAACGGCAAATAAAAACCAGTCGGCAACGGATAGCCATCCGTCTCCAACAAGAACACGTCGGTCACCGGCGGTCCATTGGCGACGCTTGGTAGCCGGGTCACCGGAAAGAGCGGCCCGCGGTAACCAAAGCGGATGTAAACGCGTTCGTTCAATTTCACCAGCGTGCGACTGTTCGTCAGATTGGCACACTTGCCGGCATCGAACACCAAACGAAAGCGGCCGTTCGACGGCGCAGTGCTACCAATTGGAGCCGTCGCTTCGAAGCGCACGTAGGCGCGTGAGTCGAGCAGGTCGCCGGCGTACGGCAGAGGCACTTCGGCTAGAAAGACTTGCAGGCATTCATTCAGTCGACCCTGAGGTCGGTCGAACCAGACACCGACGGGTCGATTGCGAGACGCAGCCAGCGCCTTGGCGGAAGCGAACTGAGCGTTGAGTTGCCGGGCTGTCTCTCGCAGCTTCTTGTCGCGGAAGTTCATGTTGAGCAGCGGAATGGCGATCGACAGCAGAAGCACCATCAGCGCGATGACAAAGAGCAGTTCGATGAGCGTCACGCCGGCTGGTTGCCGCAGCACGCGCACGGTCAGCATGGACCGAGTGCGACTCGTGCAGCGCGAGCCACTGGCCAGCCGCACACCCTGCGCGGCTCGCACCACCCCAGTCCTCTTCAGTAATCGCCTCTCCAGCATGCGACTCATACTACTTCACTTCCAACAAATGATTGTGAATGTTGTCGCCGTATTCCAACTTGCCATTCTGGTTGCTGTCCAGCAAAGTGCCGATGAAGTAGAGCGGCTTTTGCGCTTTGGACGGGTCACCCAGCCAGTAAGGATCGTTTCTCATACCAACCGGAAAGTCGGTCATAGAGTAGAAAAATGTATTGAGAGATTTTTTCTCCATTTCGGGAGATGGCCAGCCATCCGTATTGATGTCATAAGCTCCATCGGAACCCGCCGACATGATCAGAGGAAAGAGCAAGAACGGGTCGTTCGTTGTGTCGGAGTCTAAATAGCGTGGATCAACTTTGAGCGGATCAAAGGGATCAGGATCGGTAACTCCATTCTGACTTTGCCGATCGGAATAAAACCCAGGAGCCCAGCGCAGAAAGACGATTGGGCGACCCCAGGCATCTAAAATCTCGTGCATGCCATCTTTGTCGACATCGCCGATTTCCGAAGCAGGAAAATAATCCAGCACCGCGTTCGTTCCCTCTTCATTCATCGCCGACAGGATCAGATAAAGACACTCGGAATCTTCGTAGCTGGAACTCCATTTCGAGTAATCGGGCTGATTGGGATTATTCGGGCTAGCACCCAAAACCGCCATGCAACGTCGCCGATATCCACGCTGCAGCGAAGTGATCGGCATTTTGTTATTGAAAAACGGGATCACAACCGGATCGTCCATCACGTCCGTGATGCGATCCGGCAATTCCGTGCGCATCAAGTCGCGAATGGCGTTTAATCGCACTCGAGCGACCGTTTCGGGAGGCATGCTGGCGGGCAGATTGATCGGGATCGAACGCGTTAAATAGCCATCCCAGCGCTGCTGAATCGCTTGATCGATGCGTTCGATTTGACGTCGAGTGCGATCGCCTTTGGCCTCATCCAGTACGCCCCACATCGCAAACAGCGCGGCGGAAGCGAGCAGCGCAATGATGCTGATCACTACGAGTAACTCGATGAGCGTAAAGGCGCGTCGACGTCGGGAGATCATGGCTTCATCCCTTCAATCGTTTTTCCTTCGGTGAAGTTACCGACGTCATCAAAGTCGGCCTTCGATAAATTCAGCCCCTCGGGAGCAGCGGCGGACGGAGCGAGCTTGTACTGGTTGGGCGGATTCACCACCGTGTCCAGTCCAAACGTGTTGTCCAGCCCCGCAGCTAATAGCTGAAACTTCGTCTGGTTGAAAAACGTCGGGACGTTGTTCGCGATCGACTGCGCGTACGGGCGAGCGGTACCGATCGCCGTGCCACCGACGGCCGTCGGATAATACGCTCCGCCATACGTCTTATTGTGAAAATAGACGAACGGCGCATCATCCACGCCCTTCGGATAGTATTCCGGCCAGCCGTCGTTATCGCGATCTTTCAGACGAGTGACATCGAAGTCGAAGTAGGCTTTGCCACCGGTCGTCTGCAAAGTGATCGTGTTACCAGCGGCGTCGGTGAGTGGATTGACGACATCGTTCCGCAGCATGCTCAGCCAAAACACCAGCGCCTCCGCCGCATCCAGATTTCCGGGCTGCTGCGTGGTGGGCTGCGAGATCATCCATTTGTTGATGTTGGCTCGATTATGGCGTGGGTAAGCGCGGGCGAGGTGAGCGGCTAAATTGACCGACTTGGCATTTGGATTAGCGCCGACCGGATAGTCGGTGAAGTCGGGCGGATAGTCGCCGCCATGATCCGTCTTGTACTGCTCGATTGCCGTTTCCAACTGCTTCATTTCAATCACCACGCGTGCGATGAGCACTCGGCGTCGAGCGGCGTTGACGGTGGGAATCAAAATACCTGCCAGGATGGCGATGATGATGATCACCACGAGCAGTTCGACGAGGGTAAAGCCGGCGGTCAGGCGGCGCGATGAGGCTCGGTTCATGAGCACGTTCTCCTGGGAATTCCTATGACAACTTGGAAATCAGTTCCACCAGCGGCATGAAAAGGGACACCACGATGAAACCAACCGCGCAACCGAGGAACACAATCATCAAAGGTTCCAACAACTTCACCAGGCCGTCCGTGAGTGTCGTCACTTCTTCATCGTAGTAGTCGGCCACTTTGAAGAGCATCGTGTCGAGTTCGCCTGTTTCCTCACCGACGTCCACCATGTTCACCACCAGCTCGTCCACCACTCGCTGACGCATGCGCATCAGATAAAACAGGCCGCCGATGATACCGGCGACGCCGGTCATGTAGAGCCCAGCTCCTTGCACCTTGGGGATGAACAGAATCGTGCTGAACGGCAAGGCGAACGTGGCCATCCAGAAGAAGAGTGCCACGGGATGGAAATCGGGTCGAGCGTTATCGCGCATCGGCTTGGAAATCGACTCGCCCTCGCGAATCGCCTCCGACACGCGTCCAAAAATCAGCTCGAACATCGCATTGCCCGAAGTTTCCCGGGTAATGTTGAGTCCTTCGAGAATCGGCACACCGCTGGCGACCAGCGTGCCGAGGGTCCGGGTGGTCCGAGCGAGGATGTTCTTTTCGATGAGGTTACCGGCGACGGGCAGCTTGAGCACATACAAATCCCAGCCCATGCGCCCGGCGCGAAATTTGCGAATCAACTTGATCGACAACCAGATCGAAATCGGAAACAGCGGAAAGAAATAGAAATACTTACCGGTGTACTCCGACACCTTGATCAAGATTTCCGTCGGCACCGGCAGTTTCAATTCAAACTCATCAAACATCTTCTTAAACACCGGCACGATCTTCATCATGATGAAGGTCAAAATACCGACGGCGACCAAGATCACGACGACCGGGTAAATCATCGCGCCTTTGACTTTTCGTTTGAGCGATTCCGCACGCTCCATGAAGTCGGCCAGACGGCGGAGAATCACTTCCAGTGCACCGCCCGCTTCACCCGCCTTAATCATGTTGATGTAGAGTCGATTGAAGACCTTGGGCGACTTCGCCATCGCTTCCGATAACGTCGATCCCGATTCAATCTCTTCGCAGGTATCCATCAAGGCGTTCTTGAGTGCGCCGGGCTTGGATTGACTTTCCAAAATCTTCAAGCTTCGCAGCACCGGCAAACCGGCATCCTGCAGAATGGAAAGTTGTCGAGTGAAGGTGCACATGATCTTGCCGCTGGCACCACCGATTGCCAGCGAACGCTGTTTCTTGGCTTTACCCGCCGTACCAGCGGCTGTTTTCTTGAGCGTGATTTTGGTGACGAAATAGCCCATATGGCGGACCATCGTCTGTGCCTCATCCTCCGTGGGCGCCTCAATGACGTCGCGGATCTCCTGCCCCGTGGCATCCATCGCTTCAAATTCATAAGCCGGCATGATCCCCACTCCTCTTCAGCAAATCTCTGATCCTCACAGACAACCATCCACACAGACAACCATCCACCTTCTCAGCAGGCGGTGCGGACGACTACGCGTCCAGCACCGTTTCGCGGACCACTTCATCGAGCGTCGTGATGCCTTCGTGCACAAACCTGATCCCGGCGTCGCGCAGCGTCGTCATGCCGTAGCTTTGAGCCAGTCGGCGGATATGGTCCGTCGAGGCGTTAGCCAAAATCTGTTCGCGAATATCGTCGTTCACCACCATGAGTTCGAAGAGCCCCACACGGGCCTTGTAACCGGTGTTATTGCACACGTCGCAGCCGCGACCTTTGAAAAACTTCTTCCCCTCCACCTGCTCCGGCGACCAGCCCATTTCCCAGAGCAAATCCTCCGACGGAACCGTGGGCTCGCGACAGGCCGTGCAGATGCGGCGCACCAAACGCTGAGCCAGAATTGCTTCCACCGTGGCGGTGATCAGGAACGTGGGTACTCCCATGTCCTTCATGCGCGTGATCGTGCTCGGCGCGTCGTTCGTATGCAGCGTGCTAAAGACCAAGTGGCCGGTGAGCGACGCTTGAACGGCGATCTCGGCCGTCTCGACATCGCGAATTTCACCAACCAGAATCACGTCGGGATCCTGTCGCAAAATCGCGCGCAAACAGGCCGCAAAGGTCACTCCAATGTCGTGATCAATCGGAATCTGCACGATCCCATCAATGTCATACTCCACCGGATCTTCGGTGGTGATGAGCTTGTCTTCGATGGAATTGAGTTCGCTGAGTGCGGAGTAGAGGGTGGTGGTTTTGCCGGAGCCGGTGGGACCCGTCACCAGCACGATCCCGTTGGGCCGATCAATCACCGTGCGGAACTTCTTGAGAATCTCGGGGTCCATACCCACCTTGGTTAGGTTGAGCGAAACCACGGAGCGATCGAGCACTCGCATGACGACGCTTTCGCCGAAGAGCGTGGGGAGCACGCTGACGCGCAGGTCGACCGGGTGACCACCCACCGTCAATTCGATACGACCATCTTGCGGCAAACGGCGTTCGGCAATATCGAGATTCGCCATCACCTTGACGCGCGTGGTGAGTGCGAAGGCCATGTGACGCGGGGGTGGCACCATTTCATACAGCACCCCGTCGGCCTTGATGCGAATCCGAAACTCATCCTCGAACGGCTCAAAATGGATATCGCTGGCATGCTCCTTGATCGCCATGAGCAGCACCATGTTGAGCAGCTTCCGGACGGGCGCGCTGTCGGCCAGCGATTCCATGCTGGTCAAATCGATTGGGCCGTCGCGTTCGAGCATCTCCGCGGCCTTCTTCAGGTCAATGTCATTTTCCATGTCGCGCACCAGGCTCTCGACCGTGTCGCCTTCCGTCGCGTAATAACGCTCCAAGGCCTTATTCAAATCCGCTTCCGTGGTGACCAAGACGCGAATGTCACGGCCCAGAAACGTGCGCAGTTCATCGGCAATCGCCAAATTCTGCGGCTCGCTGGTGGCGATGGTGAGCGTGTTGTCTTCCAGCTGCACGGGCATGACACGATACATTTGCGCCATCGTGTCGGAGATTTCGTTGAGAGCGGTCCGCGGGATCTGCTGGTCGCCAAGCACGATCACGCGCATGCCCATCTGTTCGGCCAGAGCCGCAGCTAGCTGTTCGTCCGAGATCAAACCCATCTCTTCGGCCAGCTTGCCCAGCTTCTCGCCCGGATGCGCCGCCTGCTCTTCGAGCAACTGCGTGAGCTGTTCGTCGGTGATGTAGCCCAAGTCGACCAGAATCTGGCCTAAACGACGAATTCCCATGTCTCACCTCTCCTCTTTTCCGACCGCGTTCGTGACCGCTTTAGTGACCGCCGCCGCCGCCACCACCCATGCCACTCATGCCGCCCATACCAGCCCCTTCACCCTGAGCGTTGGGGTCATCCATGATCCCGCGCTTGGCATTCAGAATGCGCTTGGCCAAGTCGTCGGGAGATGCAGCTTTGCCGAGTGCATCTTCGACGGTCACTTTTTCGTCGCGCCATAATTTGAAGAGCGCGTCGTCCATGAGCTGCATACCGAACTTCGCTCCGGTTTGAATCGCCGACGTAATACGGAAGGTCTTGTTTTCGCGAATCAGGTTGGCGATACCCGGCGTGACCACCAGGATTTCGTAGGCGGCACAGCGGCCACCACCGACCTTGGGCAGCAGCGTTTGCGCACAGACACCGATGAGGGAGCTGGCGAGCTGCGTGCGAATCTGGTCCTGCAAATTGCCCGGGAAGGCGTCGATGATGCGGTTGACCGTACCTTGAGCACTGTTGGTATGCAGAGTGCCGAACACGATGTGACCCGTTTCAGCGGCCGTGATCGCCGCTTCGATCGTCGGCAAATCGCGCATTTCGCCCACCAGAATCACGTCCGGGTCCTGACGCAGCGCTCGGCGAATCGCCTCCGAAAAACTCGGCACGTCCACGCCGACTTCACGCTGATTGATCGTCGACTTCTTGTGATAGTGGTAGAACTCGATCGGATCCTCGATCGTGATAATGTGATGATCCACGCTCTCGTTGATGTAGTTCACAAGGCTGGCGAGCGTAGTACTTTTGCCCGAACCGGTCGGTCCCGTCACGAGAAACAGCCCGCGGGGCCGCATCACGAGTTTCACGAGCACTTCGGGAAGCCCCAGCTGTTCCGGGGTGAGCATGTTGTTGGGAATCTGTCGCAGCACCATCGAGATGAAACCGCGCTGCTTGAAGACGGAGACGCGGAAGCGCGCCTGTTCCCCAAAGGCAAACCCAAAGTCGGCGCTGCCGTTCTTCTGCAGCTCTTCCTGGCACCGATTCGGCGTGATGCTCTTCATCAAACCGACCGCATCGTCTGGCTCGAGCACCTTGGTTTCGAGCTTCCGCATGCGGCCGTGCAAGCGAAAGACGGGCGGCTGTCCCACCACAATGTGAATGTCGCTCGCCCCCTGCTTCACGCATGCCTGGAGCAACTTATCGATAAGAATCTGAGCCATGCCAAACTTCCTTTGTTCTGACCTTCCGTCCTGATTGTCCTTGCTACCGTTATCCATCCCGGGCAGTCGACGGTAGACGTGCAGTTGAGGCTGCGTGCACAGGCTGCTGTCGATGAGCTGACGGCGAAGCACTCAGCAGCATCGACGTTGGCCACCACCGCTCGAATGAACCGCTTGGCGCCAACTGCCTCATTATCCTCCGACCCACCCACCTCTGCCAAACTAGCGACCTGATTGCCCCGCTCCACCGGCGTTGAGCGGTTTGACGACATCGGACTCGGACCGCTTCGCGACCCGGTAGACCTCTTCAAAGGACGTCAACCCCCGCATCACCTTTTCCACTCCATCCAAATACAGCGTCCGCATACCCTGCTCGACCGCCACTTTACGCAGATCCTGGGACGACGAGTTTTTGAAAATCAGCTCGCGAATCTTCGCTGAAATCAACATCAACTCATAAATTCCCAGTCGTCCGCGGAACCCCTTCTTGCCACAATAATTGCAACCTTTGCCCCGCGCGAACTTCGCCGACTCTGCCACTTCCGGCGTCACTCCGGCATCTTCCAGCACCCCTGGAGGTGGTGTGTAGGGGCCCTTGCAGCGGCCGCAAATCACGCGCACCAAACGCTGCGCCAAGATCGCAATCACACTGCTGGCCACCAAATAATTGGGCACTCCCATGTCCGTCATGCGTGTCACAGCACTGGGCGCATCGTTCGTATGTAATGTACTGAACACCAAGTGTCCAGTTAAAGATGCCTGGATTCCCATTTGTGCCGTCTCGGTGTCGCGCATTTCTCCCACCAGAATGATGTTGGGAGCTTGGCGGAGCATGGCGCGAATGATGCGGGCAAAATCGAGTCCGATGTTGTGTTTGACTTCGACCTGATTGATCCCCGGTAAGTAGTACTCCACCGGATCCTCCGCCGTAATGATCTTGCGGTCGGGACGGTTGAGGGCGTTGAGGGCGGCGTAGAGGGTGGTCGTTTTTCCGGAGCCGGTGGGGCCGGTCACGAGCACGATCCCGTTGGGGCGTTTGATGAGCGAGCTGAAGTTGAGGAAATCCTGTTCGCCCAGGCCCAGTTGGCGGACGCCGATTTTGATGTTGTCTTTATCGAGCAGCCGCATGACCACCGACTGACCATGGTTCGTCGGAATAATACTGACGCGCAAGTCGAGTTCTTTTTCCCCCACGGTGACTTTGATACGACCGTCTTGAGGGCGGCGTCGTTCGGCAATGTCGATCTTTGCCAGAATCTTGATGCGGGAGACGATGGCACCCAGCAAACGGCGGGGGGGGCAGTCGCGTTCCACCAGCACGCCGTCGATTCGGTACCGAATTCGAACGCGGTCCTCAAACGGCTCCACGTGGATATCCGAGGCCCGTAGCTGGACCGCTTCGGTGATCATCAGCTGCACCAGTTTGACGATCGGAGCGCTGTTTTCGTCCACCGCCTCGCTGTTGTTCTGCTGCGTGTCTTCCTGGGTTTCGGTGAAGTCGATCTGCGTGTCGGTGAATTCCTGCAGAATCGAGTCCGCCGATTCGCCTTCAACTTGACCGTAGTACTTGTTGATCGCTTCGAGGATCACGTCGCGGGGGGCGAGAGCAATTTCAACTTTACGGTTGAGAATGAAGCGCAGCTTTTCGGTCGTATCCAGGTCGTTCGGATCGCTCATGGCGACCGTCAAGGAACCTTCCCCTTCGGCGATCGGGAGGATGTAGTTTTCACGAGCGACCGATTCGGGCACCAATTCGATCACCGACTCTTCGACCTTCAGTTCAGCCAGATCGACGTAGGGGTAGCCATAGGTATCGGCCACCGCCTGCATCACCTCGGCACCCGTGGCATAACCGAGCTTCACGAGCACGTCGGCCAGTTTTTGGCCGCTATCGGACGAGACCCGCGAAGCCTCCGAAACCTGATCCAAACTGACGATGCCCTGACGGATAAGTACTTCGGTAAAGTCACGAGAGCGAGCGGCCATATTCAATCAGTCTCCGATAAGGCAAGCCAAAAATCAGGTGGCGAGCGGCACGAGGCGAGCTTCGTGGTAAGGGACGAATGTCGCCTCACCACGCCTAGCTAGCGTCATCTTGCCCTGCCGTGCGCGCCGTTGTCAATCGACAGAATTTCCAAACCGATCTAGCTCGATTTGCCAATCCGCCGTATTTATACCTGCGCTGCGCGGGACAGTCGCCATAATTTCAGCCCTACTCAACCTAAATTACCAGGGCGCGTGATCTTCCGAACCCTTTCACCTCTTGCCCCCAATCCACACCGATGAACGGCGCACTCTTCTTTGACGACCTTTCCGTTGGCGATTGCTGGGAAAGTCACGGACGAACGGTTACTGAAACCGACATTGTCAATTTCGCCTGTCACACCGGCGACTTCGACCCGCTCCACGTCGATCATGAAGCGGCCAAGCGCATGCCGTTTCAGCGCCCCGTGGCCCATGGACTTCTCGGGCTCGCCTGGGCCGCCGGCTCCGCCAGCCATTGGCCCATTGTTCAAACGGTGGCGTTTCTGTCGATCCAGCAGTGGGAGTTCCTTAAGGCGATCTACGTCGGTGATACACTCCGCGTGCGCAATCAGGTGACTGAAGTGACGCCTCAGGGACGTCGCCGGGGACGCGTCGTCTGGTGCCGCGAGCTCCTCAATCAGCAAGATGAAGTGGTCCAGCGCGGACGCTTCGAAACGCTCGTCTCCGGTCGCCCCGCGCGACTCCATCGCCCTCACGGCCCCAGCGAACCGCGACCACACTTGCCCCGCGCCAACAGTTCACCGGCAAGCGTCAAATTTACGCCCAGCGCCACGTCGACCAAATACGACACCAAGGCGCAAGGAAATCTGCGCAAAGGTGGTAGTCAATAGCAGCACGCTAGCCAGGAGCCCGTGTCCCAGGCAGAATGAGACAGCGGTCATAGGCCGCCAGCGTCGCTCACGAGCTCCAAGTTGAACCGCCGCAGCAGGCCCCGCCGATGTCACAGCCCTCGTCATCTCCGTCCACTGATCGATCCGCTGCCTCCACCGCCGACATACCCAGTCCGACGCCGCCGCTCGCGCCACCGCTCGCGCCGCATCTCAACCCGCCGCTGCCCGACTTTTCTCGCAATGAAGGCCTGCTGCCCGCCATCGCACAAGATGCCACGACCGGCCAAGTGCTCATGCTGGCGTATATGAACGCCGAGTCGTTTGCGGAGACGGTGCGCACTGGGCGCGCGGTCTATTACAGCCGCAGTCGCCGGAAGCTGTGGCGCAAGGGGGAAGAGAGTGGCCACGTACAGACGGTGCGACGTATTTTGGTCGACTGCGATGCGGACACGATCCTGCTGCACGTGGAACAGGCCGGAGCGGCTTGCCACGAGGGCTATACGACCTGTTTCTTCCGCGAACTCACCTCCACCGGTCCCGTCGTGGTCGCGCCACGCCTGGCTACTCCCGAGCAGATTTATCGTACGGCGTAAGCCGTCCGGCCTCCGGAAAGTAGCGGCCCGGCGTAAGCCGTCCGGCCTCGGGAAAGTAGCGGTACGGCGTAAGCCGTCCGGCCCCGGGGTTCTGAGGGTACTCTACATCTCCGAGCATCCGCCGCTCTCGAACGCTGCCGGAGGGCTGACGCCCATACCGCTAAAAAAGGCAGCGTAAGTAGCGGCCCGGCGTAAGCCGTCCGGCCCTCGACAAGTAGCGGCCCGGCGTGAGCCGTCCGGCCTCGGCAAAGTAGCGGCCCGGCGTAAGCCGTCCGGCGTCGGAGAGGTTTTTGATACACAAGTGGCTTGAGCCCTGGTACATTCAAGCATCATGTTTAAAGGCATTGCAGTTTCCCCAGGTGTGGCGGTCGGCACCGCCTACTGTATCCACGAAATCTTCGTAAATCCCTCCGCCGAACCACTGGGGGACAACGAAGTGGCGTCGGAACTGGGACGCTATGATGCGGCTCACGATCAAGTGCACGCCGAGCTGCGGGCGCTGGCCCAGAAAGTATCGCGCCAAGCGGGCGACGAAGCTGCGCGGATCTTTGAGGTCCACGAAACGATCTTGCGCGATCCCGCTTTCACTCGGAAAGTTCGCCACTGGATCGCCGACGAGCGTCTTACGGCCCAGGCCGCTCTGCAGCGCCTGCTCGACGAATACACCGCTCTCTTCTCGCGCTCCTCCGACGACTTCTTAAAAGAGCGATTGGCCGACATTCGTGATGTGGCGATGCGACTGAGTGCCCACCTCAGCGACGTCCTGCGCTCCGATGCCAACCCGCTTACCGGTCCGCTGATTGTCGTCACCCATGAACTGCTCCCTTCGCAAGCGGTCGCCCTGGGGAATGTCGATGTCGGTGGCATTGTGACTCAAGCTGGCAGTCAAACCAGCCACGCTGCCATCATCGCTCGCAGTCGCGGCATACCTGCCGTTTGCGGCATCGCGCAAGTCAGTCAGCAAGTGAAAACGGGGGACACCATTGTCGTCGATGGTCGTGAAGGTCATGTGCTCGTGAATCCCCCCGTTGAGACGCTCGCGGCCTACCGCAAACTCGAACGCGAGTTCGTGCACCTCAAAGATCGACTCGCCGCCAACCGAGATCAACTGGCCCGCACCGCCGATGATGTCGAACTCGAGCTGCTGGCCAACATCAACAGCTTGGGAGACGCCCAGGCCGCGGTTGGCATGGGTGCCATGGGAGTAGGGCTCTTCCGCACCGAATACCTCTACCTCACTCATCCCTCCGTTCCCAACGAAGAGGAACAGTTGGCCGCTTACCGTGAAATCATTGCTGCCAGCCCGAGTCACAAGGTTACGATCCGCACACTCGATATTGGCGGCGATAAAACGGTGCCTTATCTCGGTCACTCGCACCAAGAAGCGAATCCGTTTTTGGGTTGGCGCAGCATTCGTCTGAGCTTCGAGCATCCGGATCTTTTTCAGACGCAGCTGCGAGCGGTGCTGCGCGCCGGAGCGGTGGCGCGCGAGCTGGGCGGCCAAGTGCGACTGATGTTCCCGATGATTACCACGCTGGAGGAGATTCGTCGAGTGCGGCACATGGTCCGCATCGTCACTCGACAACTCGAGCGGGATGGACTGGAGTTTGCACCCGTGCCGCTGGGCATGATGTTAGAGGTACCCGCCGCCGCGATCTCCATTCGCTCCATGCTGCGGGCGGTCGATTTTGTTTCGGTGGGCTCGAACGATTTAGTGCAGTATCTGATGGCCGCGGACCGCGATAATCCGAAGGTCAGTCATCTTTGTCAGCCGCTCGCGCCAGCGGTGCTGCGCGTGTTACGGAGCGTGATTCGGCATTGTCAGCGGGCGCAAAAACCACTGACTCTGTGCGGCGAGATGGCGGGCCAGCCGCGGGCCTTCGTGCTGCTGCTGGGAATGGGGCTGCGGAGTTTCAGTATGAGCCCCGCCTTTATTCCCACGATTAAAGAGCTAGCGCGACATATCTCGACGGACGCCGCGGCACAGATCTTACGACAAGCGCTGCGGCGTCAAACCACTCAGTCGATTCGCCGCTTCATGGGCGAACAGCTCAAGCAGCTCGCCCCGAACCTCAGCATGCTCGACATCGCCTAGGTGAGTGAAGCTTGGATTTGAGCCTTCATGCGGGCCATGGGACCCGGCTGAATGCGACCGGTGCAGACGCCACCTTGGAACAGCAGCAAGGTGGGAATCGACTGGATACCATGAGCCTCGGTCACCTTCGGGCTGTCATCAATATTAAGCTTGCCCACGACAACTTCGTTGGCCATGTCCCCCGCCAGCTCTTCGATCATGGGAGCGATCTGACGGCAAGGACCGCACCAGGTGGCCCAGAAGTCGACCAGCACGGGCTTGTCGCTCTTGAGCACTTCGCTTTCGAAATTCGCGTCGGTAAATTCCTTGCAGTGTTGTCCCATTTCTCATTACTCCCCTTAGATAAGCTGTTCGTTCCTCGTCCCCAGCGACCGGACGTCAACCGGTGCTTGTCGCCCGAAAATAACTGGGCCAGCATTGTAGTGGGTAGAGGACCTCTGTCAACGAAGCACGTTCCTGGTCGCCGTTCTCGCTGGAGGCTGTCAAATTGGCAGGGGGCACCGAGCAAAATGGAGGTTTGCCTGCCAGCTTGCGTGCTTCGACCGCTTCTACCGCCGTTCGCTCACCCGCCTTGTTCATCAAAAAAACCGCGATTCCATAAGGACTTGCGGGAAAAACGGCGAGATTGGCACAAGGCTTGCCTGTTGAGACCGTCGACGAGTGCCGGTACGCACAAAATGACAGCCAGCATTGTTTCAGGTTCGCACCTGGGCAGTGTGGGCGGCGAAACCAGTAACATCTCGGCTCACAGGTATCACATACGGGAGGCTATCCAGAAATGGTAACGGCAACGAAGAAGAAAGCCGCAACGGGGATCAGGCTGCAACCGCTGGGCGACCGGGTTGTGTTGGAGCGGGAAAGTTCGGAAGAGAAGACCACGGGAGGCATCTTGCTGCCGGATACGGCCAAGGACAAGCCAGCTCGAGGTCGCATCGTCAGTGTGGGCGATGGCCGCCTGAACGAAGATGGCACTCGGAGCCCGGTTCAGGTTAAGGTTGGTGATCGAGTGATCTTCAGCAGCTACGCTGGCGAGACCTTCAAGGTTGGCGACCAGGAACTGCTGCTCATGCGCGAAGACGACATTCTCGCCGTCATCGAAGACTAGTACTGATTCATTTACCATTCACGTTGGGCGTCGCTCGGCGCTCGTTGCATTCAGGAGATTCGATTCATGTCCAAGATCATCGCGTTCGATCAAGAGGCTCGCGAAGCAATCCGTCGCGGCGTCTCGAAACTGGCCAAGGCCGTTAAGGTCACGCTCGGACCAAAAGGCCGCAACGTGATTCTGCAAAAGAGCTTCGGTTCGCCCACCGTCACCAAGGACGGCGTCACCGTGGCCAAGGAAATTGACCTCGAAGACGTCTACGAAAACATCGGCGCTCGCATGGTGCGAGAAGTCGCCAGCAAGACGAGCGATGTGGCGGGCGACGGCACCACCACTGCCACGGTGATGGCGGAAGCGATTTTCAACGAAGGTCTGCGAGCGGTGGTGTCGGGCGTCAATCCGGTGCACATGAAGCAGGGTATCGAAAAGGCGGTGTCCGACTTGACCGAACGTCTGCAGAAGATGTCGATCAAGATCAAGGACAAGTCGGAGATGACGAATGTCGCTTCGATCGCTGCCAACAACGATCGTGAAGTGGGCGAGTTGCTCGCCAACGCGATGGAGAAGGTTGGTAAGGACGGTGTGATCACCGTCGACGAGAGCAAGAGCATGAAGACGGAGGTGGAGTGGGTCGAAGGTATGCAGTTCGACCGCGGCTACCTGTCGCCGTACTTCGTCACCAATCCCAACACGATGCAGTGCGTGTTGGATGACTGCTACATCTTGGTCTACGAGAAGAAGGTGACCAGCGTCAAGGATCTGGTACCGCTGCTCGAAGCGGTTGTGCAGCAGAACAAGCCGCTGCTCATCGTCTCCGAAGAAGTGGAAGGCGAAGCCCTGGCGACGCTGGTGATCAACAAGCTGCGTGGCACGTTCCACTGCGTGGCCGTGAAGGCTCCCGGATATGGCGATCGTCGCAAAGCGATGCTCGAAGATATCGCGATTCTCACCGGCGGCACGGCGGTCTTCGAATCGCTGGGTGTGAAGCTCGAGAGCCTCACGCTGGCCGATTTGGGGCGAGCGAAGAAGGTCGTGGTCGACAAGGACAACTGCACGATCATCGAGGGTGCTGGCAAGAGCACGGACATCAAGGCCCGCATCGATCAGATTCGCCGCGAAATCGACATCTCGACCAGCGACTACGATCGCGAGAAGCTGGAAGAACGGTTGGCGAAGCTGGCCGGCGGCGTGGCGAAGGTGAACGTCGGTGCTGCGACCGAAAGCGAAATGAAGGAAAAGAAGGCCCGCGTCGAAGACGCTCTGCATGCCACTCGCGCTGCCGTGGAAGAAGGCATTCTGCCAGGCGGTGGTGTGGCGCTGCTGCGAGCTTCGACGAACGTCAAGCCGGGCGAAGGCCTCTCGCACGACGAGACGGTTGGTTACAACATCGTGCTGCGTGCCTGCCGTGCTCCTCTAACCTGGATCTCGGCTAACGCTGGCAAGGATGGCGGTATCGTGTGTGAACGAGTGGCTGAAGGCAAAGGCAACTTCGGTTACAACGCACTCACCGACACCTACGAAGACTTGGTGAAGGCGGGCGTCATTGATCCGACCAAGGTGACTCGTACTGCTCTGGCCAACGCCGCGAGCGTCGCCACCTTGCTGCTCACCAGCGACGCGTTGATCGCTGAGAAGCCGAAGGATGACCATGGCAAGAAGGGTCACGGCGGCGATCACGACATGTACTAAACCCTGGGTTGCTCCCGCGCTGCCCAGGCAATGGCGGGACTTCCGAGCGGAAGCTTGAACTTCGTGCCGGCCGTCATCCTTAACATGGCGGTCCACGTTACAATCAAAACCCGTCGGCTCCGGCAGAGTCGACGGGTTTTTTCGTGGACTCTCGTAGAGATTCGTGGACATTGGTGGCAATTCGTGAATGGATCGATTCGTGGACTGAACGGATAGGAAATCCGAGGAAGGTAGCTAGAGATGTTTGCTGCGGCCGATTTTGATGGCTTGATTTTTGATTGTGACGGGACCCTCATCGACTCCATGCCCGCTCATTACCACGCCTGGCTGGCGGCTCTCGCTCCGATCGGCATTGAGCTTCCCGAGGCGCGCTTTTACGGCCTGGCGGGGATGCCGACGAGTCGCATCGCGGAGTTGCTGGTGCGGGAAAGTCAGGCGGATGCGGACCCTCAGCAACTCTCCGCGCGCAAGGAGGAAAATTTTCTCCAATCGCTATCTTTGACACGCCCAATTGATAAAGTGATTGAGATTGTGCTGGAGTTTCATGGGCGGCGGCCGATGGCGGTGGCCAGCGGTGGATTTCGCCGAGTGATCTTGCGGCAACTGGACCATCTCGGCATTACGGATCGGTTTGACGCGATTGTGACGGCCGAGGACACGCAGCGTCACAAACCCGATCCCGACGTTTTTCTGGAAGCAGCTCGACGGTTACAGGTGCCCGCCGACCGATGTTGTGTATATGAAGATGCGGAACTCGGCTTCGAAGCCGCGCGCCGCGCCGGGATGGCGTGTGTCGATGTCCGCGACTTGTATACATGACGAGCGGTGGGAGGGAACGGTTCCCACGATCGATTCAGGAGGCTGGCTCATGTCACGCAGCAGCGTTGTCGCGGGAATGCTCATTGGTTGTCTACTGACCGCACCGCCCGTCGTTCGCGCCGACCTCTTCCTGCTCACTTCCGGCGGCCAAGTCGAAGGTGAACTTGTCAATCGTCTGGAGACACCTCGGCAGTCGTACATCATTCAATTGCCCAGTGGCGGCCAACTGACGCTCGACAAACAAGCGGTCGCCAACGTGGTGGTACGCAGCGAAGCGGAGCGTCGGTATCAGGAACTGCTGCCCAAGATGCCGCGCTCGGTCGACGGTCATTGGAAAATGGCCGAGTGGTGTAAGGAGCGTGGCCTGGACGCTCAGCGTCAGGAGCATCTCCGGGAAATCATCAAACTGGAGCCAGACCACGAAGTCGCTCGCAACCTGCTCGGCTACAGCCGCAAGCAGGGCAAATGGATGACGACCGAAGATTTTTTTCGCTCGCAAGGTTACATCCGCTACGGCTCCAGTTGGCGACTGCCTCAAGAAATCGCCCTGCTCTCGCTACAGGAGCAAGCCAAGCAAGTGGAAGTGGAATGGCGGCAGAAGCTGCGTATTTTGCGTTCCAAGGTGGATCGCAAAAATGGGGAGCGAGCGCTGGATGAAATCCGCGCGATCCAGGATCCCAACGCCTCCGGGCCACTCGTGGCGATGTTCGAGGACAAGAATGAACGCCGCGAGTTGAAGCTGATCTACATCGAACTTCTCGGTCGACTGAACACCGGAGCGGCGATCGGGGCTCTGGTCAAACATGCGATTCAGGATGACGACCAAGGAATTCGTGAACGTTGCCTGGATCAACTGGAGCGGATCAAGAGTGAGCAGATCACGATTGCGCTGTGTCGACTGCTGCGCGATGAAAACAACGTGGTCGTGCAGCGTGCTGCCGTGGCACTCGGACGATTCCAAGATCCCAGCGCGACGCTCCCCTTAATCGACGCGCTCGTCACGAAACACAAACAAGTTGTCAGCAGCGGGGGTGGCGCAGGTTCGATTTCCCCCACGTTTTCGGCGGATGGGGGCGGTGGGTTATCGATGGGCGGCGGGCCCAAAGTCATACAAAATAATGTCAACAACGAACCGGTGCTCACTGCGCTGCAAACCTTGCATCCCAACGTGAATTTCGGATTCGATGAAGTGGCGTGGCGACGCTGGTATGGCGAACAACGTTCGCCCACCGTTGACAACTTGCGCCGCGATCCGTAACCGGCCCCAAGGCTGTTCCTGACCGATTATGTAACCGGAACTGTTTCATTCATTTCCTTAACTCGGATCCCATGCGTTATCTGATCACTGCCAGCATCTGCCTCGCCTCGCTTCTCGTCGCTTCCTTTCAGACTCTGTCCGCACAGCCGCCTGGTGCTCGCAGCTCGCCAGCGACTGCTCCCGAGACAACCATCTATTCGGGAGGCGACATCCTCACGATGCGTGGTGCGACTCCCGAGTATGTGGAGAGCGTGGTGGTTCGCGGTGGCAGGATTCTGTTCACCGGCAAGTTGTCGGAGGGCGAGCAGGTAGCCGGTGGTACAGCACGGCGAGTCGATCTGGCGGGGCAAACGCTGTTGCCTGGATTCATCGACACGCACGGACACTTTGTCTATTTCGGTAAGAACTTGGTGGATGCCAATCTTTTTGGCTGCCCCGATATCCAGACGCTCGTTGACCGCATGAAAAAACAGGTGCCACTCACACCAGCTACCGGCTGGATTGTGGGGTTCGGCTATCAAGCGCGAGCGATGCAGGAGGGACGTGCGCCCACCAGTCGGGAACTGGATCAGATCTCGGCCGATCGTCCCGTGCTGGTGGTTGATTCCTCCGGGCATTTAGGAGCCGCGAATGCGGCCGCTTTTCGTGCCGCTGGAATTACGGCTGAGACGCCAGATCCAACGGGTGGTCAATTTGCGCGCGGGGCCGACGGTAAGTCGCTCCTGGGACCGATGGAAGAGACGGCTTTGAATGCGGTGCGGAGCAAGCGACCGCCGTTTACCGGCGAGCTGGCGGCGCGCGCGATTACGGGGGCCGCTCAGGTCTGGGCCAGCCATGGGCAAACCACCGCGATGGAAGCTGGTTTGGGACTGGGCAACGATGACATCGGGATCGTTCTCAATGCCATCGATCAGCAGCTCTTACCGATCGATCTCTATGTCGCGGCTAAAGATTCCACACTGGATGACACCTTGGCCGCCGCCTATTCCGTGGCGACTCAGTACAACCCACAGGCAGGCGGAGTGGTCGCGAAGCTGCGTGCGGCGCGCCCAGATCTTGATCAGCGATATGTGAATCGAGTGCGTTTGGGAGGTGTGAAATTCTGGCTCGATGGCAGTTTAGACACGGCTTGGTTCACAAAGCCCTATACGGTAAATCCGGGCGGCAAAACGGGTGATTTCTCTGGCTATCGTCAGATTCCCGACGAGGTGCTGGATGCGGTGTTTGAAAAATACTGGGCCTCGGATCTCCAGATTCACATGCACATGAATGGCGACGCGGCCGCCGATCAGGCACTCGCCGCCATCGCCAAAGCGGTGAAAAAACATGGACCGCGCGATCATCGTCCAGTTTTCGTGCATGCGTCCTGGCTGCGTCCCGACCAGATCGGCGCGATGAAAGAATATGGTGCTATTCCCAGCTTCCTCACCGCTGGCATTATTCCAGGTGGGGATGCGGTCGTGCGACTCTGGGGGCCAGAACGATCGGCGGGGGCCATGGCGTCGCGCACGTTCCTGCGCGCGGGCCTGCCCTTCACCTACTCTCATGATGCTCCCGTCTCACCCACTCCTTCCATTCTGGCGCTGGTAGATGCGGGGGTGAATCGGCTCTCGGGCAGCGGTCAGGTGGTGGGCCCCGACGAGCGGATTGGGCCGTACGACGCACTGCGCGCCGTAACCGCCACAGCAGCCTATCAATTGAAAGAAGAACAAAACAAAGGCACGCTGGAATCTGGTAAGCTTGCGGACCTGGTGATCCTGAATAAAAACCCGCTGAAGGTCGAGCCGACGACGATCAAGGAGATTGTGGTCCGGGAGACGATTAAAGAAGGACGGACCGTCTTTAAACGTTAAATCGGTAATCTGGGACCGTCTCTGCTGCCAGCTTGGGGCCGTTGACGATGTTTGCCTAAAGTGTTGCTGCAGCCAGTTTCTCGAACTACGCTGCCAGTTATCGCACTCAGGATGACAGGTTCTCGGATTCGAGGCTGATTTATGTGCAGCGTGCATCGCGGCCGCCTAGGGCTGGCCAAAACTCCGACCGCCGGGTACCGGCTGCCAAGTCGCACGCTGGGGTTTACGTTGGTCGAACTGCTCGTGGTGATCGCCATCATCGGGATCCTCGTCGCCCTGCTCCTGCCTGCGGTACAGGCCGCTCGCGAATCCGCTCGTCGCACCGAGTGCCTCAACAATATGCGACAGATCGGGCTGGCGCTCCATCAGTTTCATGACGTTTACCAAACATTTCCTGCTTCCGGATGGACCACGGTGGGCCCCGGAAATCCAGCCGGCAAATATGTGGGCTGGCGTCCTCTGCTGTTGCCTTTTGTCGAGCAGCAGAATGTTCGTTCGCTGTACGATGTGAACCAGAATTGGTGGGAGCAGCCTAACGTCACCGTGGCCTCCATTCCGGTCAACGTATTTCGTTGTCCGACTGCGACGCGAGGTCCCGAGGTGGTTGCTGCCATCGCTAAATCGCCTCGTCCCGCACTCGCCTTTGCCAACCCTGTTGCCCCGACAGACTACGAGGCGCTCATGGGGGTGCAGCCAAGTTCCATCAATCCACACCTCGCTTGGCCACTCTACAACTCCGCCAATCGCTGGTCGGTCATGTACCGCAACTCCACCACCCGCTTCGCCGACATTCTCGACGGGACAAGTCAAACCGTAATGATTGTCGAATGCTCGTCGCGCCCCCTCGTATTCCGCAAGCGGCGCGCGCAACCTGGCATGTCGAATGATCAAGGCATCTGCTGGGCCGATAGTGAGGGAGCGTTCAGTCTCGATGGTGCGTCGCCTGACGGTGCCGGGGAGGGCTGTGGGCCGACGGGCGGTTGCGTGGCCGCGATGAACCGGAAGAATGACAACGAGCCTTTTAGTTTGCATGTGGGAGGAGCGAATTTCTTGTTTGCGGACGGAAGAGTTCAGTTTTTGGCGGAATCGTTGCCTCTGGAAGTTCTCGCCGCACTCGCGACGGCACAGTCGGGTGAGGTGATCGACGGACGTAGTTTTTAAACAACAACGGTCAGCCTGAGCTGGCCGGGGAATGGACACATGAAACGTCATTGGTGGTTGCCGGTCGTGGGGTTAATCGTGGCTGCCGCTTGGTTTGAGCCGACGTTGTCAGTTCGTGGCTGGCTACGCGGTGAACCGTTCTATGACGGACGCTCTGCCAGCTTCTGGACTCGACAATTACTCAGCGACGACAATCCCGCAGTCAGCGAAGAGGCTCGTCAGAAACTCGCGCGCGATGATGGCTCGACCCAAGACCTGCTCTGTGCGCTCGTGGCGCGGCAATCGGCGCCTGCGGAGCTGCGCTGGACGGCAGCGGAAATGCTGGGTAAGTCGGGGCCTTTGAAGCCAGCCGTCAGCCAAGCTCTGCTCGCCGCTCTCCAAGATCCCGACCAGGCGGTGCAATCCGTCGCCGCGAAAGCGGTGGGAGAGGTCAAGGTCGATGCGGCCGCAGCGGTTCCGGCGCTGCTGAAGTTGTTGAGCACCAATGCGAGTGTGCCCGTGATTCGCGCACTCAGCGTCTATCAAAGCGAGGCGGAGCCAGCCCGTGAGCCGCTGCTGAAGCTCGTTCGCGACACCAAACTGCCCAGTGAAGTACGGTGGAATGCAGTCCGGACGATCGGGAAGATGCGCGCGGCGGGAGCACCAGCGGTGGAGGCGTTAATTCCGTTCATGAAGGATGCGGAGCAGACGGTGCGGGAGCACGTGGCGGAAGCGATGGGTGACATTGGCCCCGAGGCGCGTGCTGCGGTCCCGGCCCTGATTGAAGCGCTCGACGACACCTTCCACAAAGTACGTCGTGACGCCGTCCGATCCCTGGGACAGATCGGCCCCGACGCTCTGCCCGCACTGCCCGCGATCGAAAAGAAATTGACCGATCCCGAGCCGATCGTGCGGGAAGCGGCCAGCAATGCCATCGCCGCGCTTATTGGAAAACCAGCGAATCCACCGCCCGGCGAATCTCCTCCCGCGCAGCCTGATCGTCCTGCCAGTACAGACCCACAAACGAAAACACCCGCTGACCCCGCCGAAAAACCGTGACATCTTTGTGCATCGTGCTTTTCGCCACGCTGCCCAGATATTCCGCTCGCATACCCACCACACCGGTCTGCGTGAACTCCGCCGGTTCCCCCACTCGTTTCCACTCCGCAATCCCGTGCGAAGCTTGCGCATGGTAAGCGACAAGATCACTGGCTTTCGGATCGTCGAAGCAGAGTAGTTCTAAGGTCGCGCCCTGGGCGGTGGTGCGCATTTGATACTTCACGAGCATGAATTCCGCAGATAGTTCGCCGCTCGGTAAGACACTACTTGCCACTTGAGTCCAGCCTTGAGGTACCAAGAATCGCAACCCAGCCGCGCGATTTTGGTAGACCGCCGAGTCGCGTAGCGCGGGAGCTCGCGGGCGACCGTCGCAGCCGCTACTGCCGACCAGGGCCATGGTGCCGCACAGCAACACGAGCAGCGATGGCAGGCCTGGCAACGCTGACAGCAGTCGCCCGAACAAGATTCGCTGGAGTGGAACGAGGCCGAGGCGGAACGTCATGGTGAGGAGTCCCCCAGCGATTCTTGGCCATCGCGAGTCGCCAAGGCGCGATAGACCTGCATGTCGATCGTCGTGCTCACACCGCGCACGGAACTATCCGCGAACACGAAGTAAATCTGGGTTCGATGAGGCGAAAAGAAATCGTACGGTTCGCTCCAGGGACTATTCGGCGGGCGATTCCCGATGCGTGCCAGTACCATCACGGGTGCCTGTTCGACGATCGATGTATAGACGGGAGCGCCGGGAGTGGTCCGGCACGTGCCACCCGTAATCACTCCCGCCCACGGGGCTTTCGCCAGGATTGCCCCACGCTCACCAATCGCCATGGTGTTGCTGAGGCCATCGAGGATGCTGGCGAACGAGTGACCGCTGTTACGCTGAAAGAGACCGTTGCCATCTTCTGGGGTGAGGTTAATAAGTCCATACGCGCCGAAGTTTGCGGTGTAACTATTCGTCGCAGCACTCACCAGATATTGATTCGCCGAGTCCAACACTTCGAAGAGACCGGTGCCCACGTCGCTCGGACAGGTCAGGTGGCGCAGGCGCACGATGCGAGCCGCTTCGCTGGCAGGCTCTTCAACGGCCAGCGAAAAATCAATCGATTGATGGAGCGGTGTCTGTTCGACGTAGGGCAACAGCAGGGCCGCCCAGCCCCAACCGGGAGTCTGGGGAGTGATGACCGGTCCCGTAGGTGGTGGAGCATCAAACCGCAGCTTAGTGCCGGTCCCGCCGCCACCACTGCCGGGGTTGTTGATCGGCGGTGCTGCCTTGGTGAGGTAACCGGAGGGGAGCGTTGTCAGAGCATCATGATATTGATGCAGAGCCAGCCCGAGCTGCCGCAGATTGTTCTTGCACTGCGTCACACGAGCCGCCTCGCGCGCCGCTTGCACGGCTGGCAATAGGATCGACGTGAGCAGCCCGATAATCGCGATCACAACCAGCAGTTCCACTAAGGTGAAACCGCTACGTGGGTGTGAAGTTCGGCGGAAAGGATTCGACGCATTCATCTTGGGTTCTTATGATAAGTCGAGTCGCACCAGTGTCCAAGCTCGATCTTCTGCGCTCGTGATGCCACGTGATTTCATCCACGCTATCCATTCTTGGTGACAACATCCAGTCGGCAGCGCTATTGCCGGGCGTGGTCCCGTTGGAGCCCCCATCCGCTTGGTACGTCCGCGTGACGCTGCTGATCGCACTCGGAGTTATCAGCGGCTTGCTGCTCTTGATCGTTATCGGCTGGTCTCGCTCAGCAACTCGCCTCCAAGAACTGTTCCGAGATCATTTGTTGCCGCGTATCGTCCCGCTGACCCTACTCGCAGTCGCCCTCACCAGCTTCGCCGTCTGGCAAGCCGGACGCATAACCGGGCCTCGAGCCAAACGAGGAAACTCGCCGCCACCCGCAGCGCCACCCGCAGCGCCACCCGCACCCACAACCACACCCACAACCACAGCGACAGCAGCTTCCGGAGCTGCCACCGCAACCGTCGGCGCGGGCAAAACCCCGGTGGCCGATTGGACCATGGAGCGTGGGGGCCAGCAGCGTCTCGGCATCGCTCCCGGTGCCATCGGTCCTCAAAACGACCGCCGTCACTGGCAGCGACTGCAGGACGATGAAGCGTACTACTCGTCACCCACGGTCATTGGTGATCGGCTATATGCAGTGGCGAGCGTGGGTGATCGAGCTCGCATTTTGTGTCTCGCCGCCCACACGGGCCAAGAAATCTGGAATACCGCTCCTGCCGATTATCGAGCCACCTTCAGTTCGCCGGTTATCGCCGACGAGCAGTTATTCGTGGGTGAAGGATTGCATCAGACGCGTCGCGGAAGATTAGTCGCTGTGGATCTGCGTGCTGGGGCCGAAGGTCAAATACGCTGGACTTTTCCCACATCCGGGCACATCGAATGTACGCCGACCGTAGCGCATGGACGAGTTTATTTTGGGGCCGGGGACGACGGAATTTATTGCCTGAAGATTCCCACGCTACCGGCGCTACCAGCGGCTGCTGCTCAAACTGCCGCGGCGAAATCCAGTGCCAGGGTGCCGCCGAGTCGCAGCACTCCCCAGGTGGTCTTCCATCTGCCCGGTGCTCAGTTTCCCGACGCTGAAACGGCGCTGGCGGTCCACGAAGGTCGGCTCTACGTCGGCCTAGGCGTCGGTGGAAATGCACTCTGCGTCTTCCACGCCGACACCGGTCAATTGCTCGAGCGAATCGCCCTGCCCTACCCTGTTTTCAGTCCACCGGCATTTGATGAAACCCATCTCTACGTGGGCCTGGGCGACGCCAACTATGCCAGCCCTGCGATGCGAGTCCCCGGTCAAGTGATCGGCGTGAACCAGAAGACGTTGGCGATTGACTGGACGATCGATCTTCCGGGTGCGGTACTGGGCGCCGTGGCAGTTGACCAAGAGGAGTTATTTTGGGCCTGTGGCAACGGCTTTATTTACCGTTTGAATCTTCGCAGTCGAGCACTCGATCACTACGACACCCGTGCTCCGCTCGCCGCGTCACTTGCCGTAACCGCGACCACCGTGTTCGCCGCGAATCAGGCCGGTCAACTCCTGGCACTGGATCGCGCCACCTGGAAGCTGCAGTTTGAGCACTCTCTCGGCTCCCCCGGTAACTATGTCAGCTCGCCCACCATCTTCGGTCGACACCTGGTCATCGGCACCCCCAACGCCGGCCTCATCTGTATAGGCCCATAACCCTCCAACCAAGCCTCATCAATCAATCTCTGTGATCTAATCTCTGTGCTCTCTGTGACTCTGTGTTTCCCCGCCTAGCCCCCCAGCCCTTTTCATGCCCCCCACAAAAACCCAGAGCGCCCCGAAAATCGCGCGCCTACAACCAGGAGAAGAACCCGAGTTTTTCCAGTGACTCGCGCAGCTGATGTTGTTCCGTGGCGGACAGCCGGGAGTTGGGCAGACGCGGTTCTCCCACATCGACGCCCAGGAAACCCATCGTCGCTTTCGCCGCTGCCATGTAACCGAAGCGAGAAATCAATTCAATTAATTGCACGGAACGATACTGTTCTTCGCGGGCTTTCACGAGGTCGCCAGCGGCGAAGGCGGCCCACAATCGCCGATAGATAGGAGCGGCAAAATTGTAGCTGCTGCCCACCGCTCCTTCTCCACCCAG
This sequence comes from Planctomycetota bacterium, assembly GCA_046086325.1. GTDB lineage: Bacteria > Planctomycetota > Planctomycetia > Pirellulales > Pirellulaceae > JBJSXJ01. The sequence continues at coordinate 27,724 of JBJSXJ010000049.1, forward strand.
TGCCAAGGCGGCCAGTAAATATTCATCGATCCCCCACAGAATATCGAACCGCCCCCCACCGACTCGCTGCGTTCGCTGAAACGCATATAAATCCGAGTTGGTGAACTTGATGCCGGTGAGTGTGGGAATACGGTCACTGGCTTCGGTTAGAAAATCTGGCATCGAGAACTGCACGCCGGTCATGCTAGGAATGTCATAGAAATAAAATGGCGTATGAGGTGCTGCTCGAGCTATTTCGGCGCAGCAATCGATGAGTACTGCCAGGTTTTTGGGTTTGAAATAACTGGGTGCCAGCGCCGAAATCGCAGCCACTCGCAGCTTGTTCGCTTGAGCAGCCAGAATGCGAGTATCCGGGAGACAGTTGGCTCCCACATGCACCACCACTCGAATCTTCGACCCGCGGCAAACATCGCTCCAGCGCTGCGCCAACGACAAGCGTTCCTCGAGTGTCAAGGAATGGCTCTCACCTGTCGTACCACCAATGAATACCGCTTCGACGGGCTGCTGAGCGAAGTGTTCGGCCTGCCGATCGATGGCGGCGAGGTTAAGTGATCCGTCGGCGGCAAAAGGCGTGTGAGTGGCCGCTACGATTCCTGACAGACGTTGATTCATGGCAGATTCCTTCACTCTTCCAGCGCCTCGCGGGGCCGAATACAGAGCACAATGAAAACGGAGATAATGACGGCAGCAGCAAAGACACTGAAGATGACGTTAAGCGGCAATTGACGATCTCGCATCACGCCAAATCCCCAGTCCGCAAAGCCACCGCAACTGATACTTACCAGGTTCATAATACCATAGCCCGTGGCGCGCAAATGAGGTCGCACAATCTGGGAGAGGATCGGCATGTTGTTACAGTCGAAGATTCCCCAGCCCAGTCCGAACAGGATGAGGAACCCGATCGCGATCGGCAACGTAGCCGCATTACCCGTTCCGAAGATGGCAGGCACGATGAGCGACATGCCGACGGCACTCATATAGATGCGACCCCGTACCGTCCGCCGCATCCAGCGATCAGCCAGCCATCCTCCCAGGATCGCACCGACGATCGCTGCCAACTGCCAATAGATGGTCGCTGCCACGCCCGCTTTACCTTGGCTGATGAGAAACCGTTCGCGCAGAATTGCTGGCATCCAGTCACGCACTACCCAGCCCGCTAATGCCGGCAGCGTGAAGTAGAGCACGAGCAGAATAAAAGAGAGGTTGGTGAGTAGTTCTCCAGCGGCAGCCAGTGGAGACGAATGCACCCGAGGCTGCTCGACGCTTCGCCGTCGCTCGCGCAGCAAATAGACCAGCGGTAAAGCGTAGGCCATTCCGAGGAGTCCACAGGCGGTGAAGGCCAAGCGCCAGCCGAGCTGGGGTTCGTCGGCGACGTACCCGCCAAAGCCGCCCACAATCACTCCGCAATAAATCGCGATTTGATGCCACCCCACGGCGCGGGAGCGAGTTGCCCCGGGATGGTAGTCGGCGATGAGTGCCAGGGCGGCCGGTATGTAAAAGGCTTCACTAATTCCCATCAGCGAACGAGCGATCAATAAATCGCGATAGGTGACGACCTGCCCTGTCCACCAAGTCACTGCCGACCAGACGAACAGACTGGTACAGATCGTCCAGCGACGACCAAAACGATCGGCCACGTAGCCCCCAATCGGGCTCAGGATCGCATAGACCCATTTGAACTGGCCGAGCATGTAGCCCCAGTCGCTGTCGGTCTGGATGCTGGGCAGGTCCTGCATCACCGACATTTTCATGGAGGCGAGCATCTGACGATCCAAGTAATTCAGCAGCGCCACCGGCATCAGCAGGATCACGACCAGCCATGCGAGCCAGGAAACGCCCTGTGGGTCCGAGGATCGATTCATAAACGGCCGCTCGACATGTCTTGGGGGTATGGTTTAGGGGATGAGGGTTTACAGAGTTACTGATTGGGGGGACAGGCCGTCTGCTGCCCGTCGCACAGCTACCCTCGCGGCTGACAGGCTCGCCCTGCGACGGCGGAAAAGCTGACTTCCCGTTGGCTAGCTTACCAAAACCGAGTGGGCCGCGCACCACCGTCGTTCGTCTGCCACTCTTCCAAACCGTTAGCCGACAACGTATTGTGAACGGTCATGAGCGAGCTCCTTTTCCACTACAGCAAAGTAAATCCGACGACCTGGGCATACCTGTCGTCGCTGCTCATGATTGGACTGTTCTTCAAGTTCAGTCGTTTCTGGAGCGTCCGTAACGTGGATCTGTTTCTCCTGGTGATGCTCTCCCCAGGCCTGCTGCTTACTTATTTTGGTGATGACGCGGTGCTGGAGGCTTGGCGAGTCCGACAGGCGGCTCAGCAAGCGGTCGACCAACTAAAAGCTCCGATCGCCCCAGCCCTCTCGGCCGCTCCCGTAGAACTAGGCTCAAATCGATCGGCGGCCACCATTCCGTCGCCCGTGAATCTGGCCCCACCGGCCAGCCCTCAGCCAGCCTCGGCGGAGCCCGTAGAAGGTGAAGCGGAGGTGCCACGACATCCCGGGGAAATTGGCATGGCCGAATTGCGGCTGAGTGAAGCCGAGGCGGCACTGCAGGAGAAACGAGAAATTCTGCGGCTTGGTTACCTCTGGCTCCTGGCGGTCTCTGCCGTCGTGCTCGCGCGCCTGTTGCTCGATACCACCTGGTCCCGACGACCGCTGTTGGAGCCCAATTTATCGACCGGTGGACTGATTTTTCTCGGCTGTTCCTTGTTTGTCTTTTTGATGGCCAATGTCATCACGAGCGTACCGACTGCGGATGATATTCAAGGCGCACGCGGCGCCACACGGCTTTTGCAACGTGAATCGCTCACCCCCGAAGACGACACGTTGGAGCGCCACGGACCCGGTTACGCCCTCATGAATCTGCTGCCCAGCGTGCCCACGATGTCGATCATGGGACGCCCGCGCACCGATTCCGAAGGGGTGAACTTGCATGCGATCATCGCCAAATCGATGGCGATCGTGTCGCACTTGGCAATTGTGATTGGCATCGTCGCGGTGGGCTATCAGCATTTTGATAACCTGAAAATGGGGATTGGTGCTGCCACCCTGTATTTGATGCTGCCGTACACCGCTGTGATGACCGGGCGAGTCGACCATGTTTTGCCCGGCGCACTACTCATTGGTGCCATCGTCTTCTACCGACGCCCACTGCTGGCAGGCATCTTCATCGGCCTCGCCACGGGCGTGGTCTACTATCCCATTTTTCTCTTGCCGCTCTGGATCAGCTTTTATTGGCCACGAGGTTTACGCGGCTTTCTGAGCGGACTGGTGATCAGCCTGTCACTCATGGCGCTGAGCTTGGCGCTGGTCTCCAGTGACGGCAGCGAGTTTGTCCTGAACGTCAAGAAGATGTTCGGTTTGTGGTTACCCCTGCGCGAGGGACTCAACGGGATCTGGGGCTTGGGCTGGGACCCGAATTACCGCCTGCCGGTCTTGGCGGCTTTTTGTGTCTTGAGCTGTTCGCTGGCGATCTGGCCCGCTCAGAAAAACCTCGGCACGCTCCTGAGCTGCTCCTCGGCTGTCATGGTCGCCACTCAGTTCTGGCACGGTCAAGGCGGCGGTATCTACATGGCGTGGTACTTGCCACTCACGCTGCTCACCATCTTCCGCCCTAACCTGGAAGACCGCGTCGCCTTGACCGTACTCAGCGAAAGCTGGTTCTTGCGCCGACTGCGCACCATGCTGGTTCCCAATAGCCTGCTCTGGTTGCTCGCCATGCTCGGTCTAGCGACGCTTCTGGCGGGTTCCCTAGCGCGATCATTTGCCTGGTCCGCCGAAACTCCACCCGCTGAAAAAACAGCCGCTGAAAAAACAGCCGCCGAAAAAACAGCAGTCCCGGCCCTTAGCCGCGAACAGCTCGACTGGTTCGAACGCGAGCTGCGACCGCTCGTCACCGTACAGTGCCTCGGTTGCCACGGTCCCAAAAAACAAGAAGCTGGCCTGCGACTCGATCAAACCCAGTCGGTCTACCGAGGTGGTGATCGCGGGCCGGCCATCGCTCCCGACGCACTGGACCAATCGTTGATTCTGCAAGCGGTTCGGCGGACGGGTGATTTAAAAATGCCGCCCGATCGGCCACTCACCGCTGCGCAAATCGCGACGCTCGAGACCTGGCTGAAGCTGGGCGCGTATTGGCCCGCGACGGTCGCCGGCACTAGCACTCGCGGTGGCCCGATCACTGACGCCGAACGACGCTGGTGGTCGCTGCAGCCCCTCACGCAGCCCGCCGTACCAGCTCTCGTGGCCCCAGGCCAGGCCGCGCCAGCGGGTGCAGTCGAGTTCTCGCCGCGCACGGCGATCGATCAATTTGTCGCTGCGAAATGGCAGGTGGCAAAGTTGCAACCGGTCGGGCTGACCGATCGACGCAGTTGGCTGCGTCGAGCAACCGTGGACCTCACGGGCTTGCCTCCCACCGTCGAACAGCTGCGAGAATTTGCCACTGACGACTCGCCGGATGCAGCCGCCCGAGTGATCGATCGACTACTCGCTGCGCCGGCTTACGGCGAGCGGTATGGGCGTCACTGGCTGGACGTCGTGCGCTACGCCGACACCGCGGGCGATGGTGCCGACTACCCGGTGCGCGAAGCCTATCGCTACCGCGATTACGTCGTCCGCAGTTTCAATCACGACAAGCCGTACGATGAATTTCTGCGGGAACAAATTGCTGGCGATCTGCTGCCGGTTCCTGCCGCAGCCGACGGTAACTCTGCCAGTGCGTCCGCCGGTACATCCGCGACGAGTGCCGCTGCGGCGCCGACGGCGGAATTCACCGAGTCGACCTTGGAGCGCTATCGCGACCAAGTCACCGCGACCGGGTTTTTGGCCGTCAGCAAACGCTTCGGCTACAACCTCAACAACGAATTTCAGCACTTGGATTTAGCCGACGCGCTGGAAGGACTCGGGCGAAGCGTTTTGGGTTTATCCCTGGGTTGTGCGCGCTGTCACGATCACAAGTATGATCCGATCAGTGCCGCGGATTACTACGCTTGGTACGGGATCCTGCAGAGCAGTCAATTTACGTTTCCGGGGGGGGAAGAGCTGAAGCAGCCGCGCAATCTGGTGCCTCTGCTGCCGCCCGCTCTCGTGACCGCCCGTCAGCAAGCTCAGCAGCTTAAGCTCGGACAACTCGACCAGCAGATTGCCGAGCGACAGCAGCAGTTGCAAGTTGCTGCCGCGCGCTTGCCGCTCGATCCATCCCTCTTCGGTTTCGAAAACCAAACCCTCAATCAGCCGCCGGGAAAACCGTGGTTTCAAGCCGGTCCGAATCAAATCTTAGCCGCCGCCAGCAGTCCGTTTACGCATCTGTTTACGGGTAGTACTCGGGGGGCGCGGATCGGCAGTGGCAAACCGAATGACGGCCTCCGGCTCGAGTTTCCGCCCGCCCGCAACGCCACCAACAGCCCGCAGCTGCACGTCAACATCGATTTCCGCTCGGTCATCGAAGCCCCGGGAGGCAAGGAAGCTCCGGGAGGCAACGAAGCTCCGGGAGACAAGGCACCGGCTGCGATCGACGCGGCCAACTATCCGGGTAGTTTTCGGCTCTTCTTGAGCAAAGGCGTCATCGCCTCCATGGGACTCGAATTCAGCGTGGCGGCCAACGAGTTGATGGTGAAGGAGAATCAGGAGTGGCAGCGGCTGCGAGCCCTGCAGCCGAATACTTGGTACAGCTTGCAGGTCACCATCGACATGGCCCGAAAGACCTATTCGGGGCGAGTGGGTCGGGAGGGCGATTGGTTCGAATTGACAGACCGCAAAATGTCTGCTGGTTGGAACGGTGAACTGGACACGTTGATAAGCGACGGTCTAGGGCATCGCGCCGGAGCGGTATTGCCTCGCGACCTCGACAACATCGCCTATCAAAGCACTCCTTTCGTCGCTCCCAACAGCGATCTGCCGCCCACCGAGTTACGAGCTCGCCGGCGCACCGTCGCGGAACTGGAAACTCAAATTCAACAGCTGCAGCAGCAAAAAAGTCAGCTTGCGAGCGAGCCGCTGGCGGAGATGGCATACGGTGTTACCGAAGGCCGGCCCAAGGACACGCAGATTCAGAAACGAGGCGAACCCGATCGACTGGGCGAGGTCGTGCCGCGCCGCAACCTCGAAATCCTAGGTGGAGAGCTGCTTCGTCAACCTCAGGCAGGTAGCGGTCGACTCGATCTGGCCCATTGGCTCACCTCCCCCACCAATCCACTCACCGCGCGAGTCCTCGTCAATCGCCTCTGGCAATGGCATTTCGGCGCGGGGATTGTTGCCACGGCCAGCGATTTTGGTACGCGTGGGGAATTGCCCAGTCACCCCGAACTGCTCGATTACCTGGCTCAGGAATTCCTGCGACAGCGGTGGTCGATGAAAGGTGTGCACCGCGAGTTGATGTTGTCGGCCGTCTATGGGCTGAGCGACACGGTGGTGGAGCGAAATCAGGAACTGGATCCCAAGAATCGTTTGTTGACTCGATTTACTCGCCGACCACTTGATGCCGAATCGATTCGCGACAGCCAGCTTATGATCAGCGGTGAACTCGATCGCCGCTGGCCTGGAGCTCATCCCTTTCCACCGGTGAGTCAATGGAATTTCACGATCCATTATCCATTCACCGCCGACTACGATTCCGCTCATCGTAGCTTGTATCTCATGGTGCAGCGTCAGCGCAAGCATCCCTATTTGTCGCTCTTTGATGGTGCGGATCCGAATATCAGTACGTCCGAACGCTTGACGACCATCACGCCCACCCAAGCACTCTACCTGCTCAATTCGCCCTTCGTTCACGCTCAGGCTGCGGCGCTGGCACGACGACTGTTGCGCGAGCAGGCGGATGATGACAGCCGTCTCAGGTGGGTCTGGGAAGCGACGACCAGTCGCGAGCCTGAGTCCGCAGAGCTGGTCGCCGCGCAGCAGTTTCTAGCCGAGTATCAGCAGGCAAGCGGAGCCCAGGCGAGTGGGGCACAGGCGAGTGGGGCACAGGCGAGTGGGGCACAGGCGAGTGGGGCACAGGCGATTCGATCGGTAGCGGAGCTGGAAGCGGCTTGGGCCGCGCTGGCTCGAGTACTGCTGACCAGCAACGGTCTGCTGTTCGTAGATTAATCGAGCCGGCCAGACGGCTGACGCCGTTCCGCTAACTTTCAGCGGCACGGCCGTAGCCACTTTTAGCGGTATTGGGCGTGAGCCCAACCTTTTAAAGGTGTTTCTTTTTGCGACTAACGCTTCTTTCTTTGACTGCTCCCTTCTCCCCCGCAGGAAAAAAGGGTGATCGTCGCCATAGCCAAACGAGTTTCTTTTTTCCTGTGGGGGAGTAAGGGCTGGGGATGAGGGGGCCATTGTGGTCAGCAGCTCGCAGACCAGCCAGCAGGTTTGGGTAGTTGATTTCTCGCGAGAGCAATTTTTTCGGTCCATCCGAGTTTCGTGTGGGCTGACCGCCGGTGAGGCCGTCGGATTTTTGGAGGCATCGCGCAGGTGTCCAAAGGTTTATGCCCATGAAACCTGCCACTGGCGTACGAACTCCGCCAGCGGCTGCCTGAACGCACCCGCGACCGGGATATCCCTTGTTGGGTTGCGTCTCCGCAGAGCTGGACTCCGTTTTTCCCGGAGGCAAAAGTCTATACCGCCACGGCGGGCAGAGCATAGGAACGCTTGGAACACCTTCGCCATGCCTCCAAAAATCCTGTGGCGACAGCCACACTGAGTCGTTGCTCGACGTCGACCCACAGGAAACCCGGATGGACCTTTAACAGGCTGGGCT
>JBJSXJ010000050.1:0-27270 GCA_046086325.1 Planctomycetota bacterium
GCCGCAGGCGTTCCGCATGGGGCCGCTCCTGGGTGCCCGGTTCCGGTTGATGATGGAAACCTGCAGTGAGTGCGTTTTCACTCGTCTCCTGTACGAGTCGGTCGGAGTCGGCTGCGGTGTCGGTGACGAGTGCCTGTCGAGAGGAAGTGCGGAGAGAGTGGGTTAGCCAGCCGAGGGTGAGCAGCCCGGAAAATATTCCCAGCAAGGTGGCAGCATGATCGCGACCCCAAGCGGAAAGCAGCGGCCAATCCAGCGCGAGGGAGGAGTTGAGTGGACCGGCATCAGCAAACGTCTCAATCGTGATAGCTCGCTGCTGGTCGGTGGCTAGGAGCGACGGCGGGAGCAGCGGTGCAATTGCCGCTTCTACCAAGCGCCGATTCTCCTCTTCAAATCGCTTCCACTGGAGCGATTGCGGGTTGGGCGGGGTAGCAGCTGGCCCGACTTTGCTACGGCGCTGCCACTCACGACGCAAACCACTTTCCGGAATGCCAATCGAGGCAGCGACATGTCGAGGAGTTTGTCCGGCAGCATCCAATTCCACATTCACACTCACGACCATACCGGGATACATGCTCAATCGCTGACGAATCTTTTCCGAATACGAGAGCTCCATACGACGCTGCACGGCCGAGTAATCCGACTCGATGGCAGCCGTCGCCGGCGCGCTGGCTAAGTCGTCTTCTTGCGAGTAGGCGACTCCGGCATTCAGGTCGAGTACCGTGATGGCTTGTGGATCCACGATGCCGACCGAATTCATCACCGTCCGACGTATCGCGCGCAGGCGCGCTTCATCCAGGGCCCGATTAGCGGTCGCTCGCACGGCCACCGTAGCCCGCCGCTCCCGACGCTTCGGAAACGTCGCCGTTTCCGACTCGTCGTACTGCACACTCACCTCTTCAATGCCAGACATTTTGCGCAGCATCAGAGCCAGTTCACGCTCCTTGGCCAGTTTCCACAACGCATCACGCTGGCGCTGACTGTGAAACGGAGTGTCTTGACTCAGCACCCGTTCGGTATGCGAGAAAAATGCTGCCGGTAACGCTCCGGCGTCTGCCAGAGCTTTGAGATATAGATCTTTCTTGGCGCGTGGCACCAGCAACTGCCCATCCGCAATTCGAGCTTCGTTCAGGCGTGCTTTGGCCAGTGCTGTCTCCATGACTGACAGCTCTGTCGGCGACACGCTCTGATGGCTGATCAAAGCCTCGAACGTGGCCCGCGAATTCCAGTGCAGGAGGGCCGCCATGAGCAGCACGAGCGCAGCGAGCATCGCCAGGAGCGATCCGCGCAGAAATCCCGACGCCTGGCCCCATGAAGTGGCCAGTTGGCGCGGCAGACGATTGAGGAACTCCATCCCTGGATCTCCGAAAACGCAGCCATCCTGGCCGCGATGCAGTGAGCGAGTAGAGCGTATCTACTGGAGATCGACGCTTGGTGTCAAGGTGAAACGCAGGTCCGTTCAATTCAGCGGACAGCGAGAACTGTCCATGGTCGACGCCTCCGTTGTCGTCTGACCCGTAACCCGCTCCATCAACCAATGATCGAGGTCCCGGAGCATCTGCGTCGTTAACTCATCACCCGTCGGATATTGCCGGACTGTGGCTGAGATACCGGCAGCGTGGAAAAGCTGCAAATTCTCACACAGCTGGTCTACCGTGTAACCTTCTGCGTCGCGACCTTGAGTCAGGAATAGCGGACATTGCCGCAGCCGCGATAAATTCGTCAAAATTCCCGGTTCCTCCGGAAACGCTCCGCCCAGGGAAACCAAGCCCGCAAACAGACGTGGCTGCCGCGCGCCAATTCGCAGCGCCATGCTGCCCCCGCAGCCCAGTCCCGCTAAAAAAACGTGCTCAGGATTGATGTGCAGCTTTTGGGAGGCGATCTCCAGGCACTCGCTGACATACTGTTCGGCTAATTGCACTTCCTCAGGAGAATCACCCCAGGTCAGCAGTGCCGATTGAGGATGCGAGCGGCGCGTGCCGCGCGGAGCAATCGCCGCATAATTGCGCACACTCAATCCCGGCATCACGCGTCCCAGCTGCCGTTCGTGATCATCCGGCCCATGCAGCCAGATGACCAGCGGATAGGCATAGTTCGGCTCATAGTGCAGTGGCATGAAGAGGTGATAGCGGAGCGTGCTAGCAGCGGCGGAGCGAAACGGAGCGGGAATGTCAGCCAGTGAGAGGGCGCCAACGGCGGAGTGGGCTTGAGGAGTGCCACCGGGACGTCTGGACGATAGCTCAATACGATTCATAACTGATCCTTCGCGGGCCACCGTGTCCGTTCTGAATCGTCGGGTTGTAAATCAAAGCGCCGCGAGCTGTCAATCGCAACCTCGCCACCATCGCCTGGAAGGAGACTTCTCAGGCGATGGTCGGTCTGGCAACGGACAACTCGTCGGATGCCGCCGCTCGGCCTTACGCCGTTGCTGCCTGGCTAAGCAGTTCACCCATCGTTTTTACGAGAGACTTGACTGCGTTGACGCTCTTCTCGAACGCTTGTCGTTCTTCACTGGTGAGTTGTAGTTCGACAATTCGTTCCACGCCGCCGGCCCCCAAAACGCAGGGAACACCGACGTAGTAGCCGCCCACTCCATATTCTTTGTCGCAGTAGGCAGCGCAGGGCAGCAGACGCTTTTTGTCGCGCACGATCGCTTCCACCATCTGAGCCGTGGCCGCAGCTGGAGCGTAGTACGCGCTGCCGGTTTTTAGCAGGCTGACAATCTCAGCTCCACCATCTCGCGTGCGCTGCACGATTTCAGCCAGGCGAGCGGCGGGGATGAGCTGCGAAACCGGAATGCCTCCCACCGAAGTGCAGCTGGGCAGCGGCACCATCGTGTCACCATGTCCACCCAGCAGCAGCGCCGACACATCTTCCACGCTCACTCCCAATTCCATGGCCAGGAACGTGCGATAGCGAGCCGTGTCGAGCACACCGGCTTGACCGATTACCCGCTGGGACGGGAAGCCCGTGACTTGCAGAACACGCTGCACCATGGCGTCGAGCGGATTGGAGACGACGATAATAATCGCATTTGGACTGGTCGCTTTGACTTGTTCCGCCACCGACGAAACGATCTTGGCGTTCGTCGTCAACAGATCATCGCGACTCATGCCCGGCTTGCGGGGAATTCCGGCCGTGATCACGACCACATCGCTGCCAGCTGTCGCTTCATACGACGTGGTGCCGGTAACGTTGGCATCAAAGCCCATGATGGGCGAGCTTTGCATGAGGTCGAGTGCTTTGCCCTTGGGCATATTTTCCGTCTGCGGAATATCGACGAGGACGATGTCGCCCAGTTCTGCTGCCGCACACCAATGTGCCGTCGTCGCTCCCACATTGCCCGCACCCACGATCGTAATCTTCGCGCGACCCATGAAACGCTACTCCTCGATAAACACCTGGTAGGAAACACATCAAGTGGTCATTTAACCGCGCGGTATCCATGGTGGCAAGCGAGCGTCCACCGAGCGGTGAGCAGGTGGTGGCCCCACTGATCCTGTCGAATGGGAAGCCCCAGCCAGCTTTCGCGAGATTCCTGTGAGGACTCGAAGTCTAGCGGCGGACTTCGCTACGATCGCTGGCAAGTTGGCTGCCGCTGAGGCGGGGAAAGCGACCAGCAATCGCCTTCAGGGGGCCACTGAGCACGTAATAGAAAAGGATCAGCGGAATCGCAAGTTCGTGAACCAGGAAGACAGCCACCAGGGCAAAAATCAGCTGCACTAAATGACGAAAACTGCGGCGCCCGCGAAACAGCTGATTAAACAGATGCGGATACCGAATCCGCGAAACCATCAAGCAGGCGACAGATAATGTCACAAGTGGCAAGCTGAAGGTTGTGATCCACTTAATCCAATCGCCCATCTGCTGCATCGCATCCGACACCTCGGGACCAGACCACTTGGTCAGTCCAGGGGCGATCACCACCAGCGAAGCCACCATACCAGCCGCCGCCGGAGACGGTAGCCCCGAGAAATGCTCATGATCCGGATTCGACTGCTTGGAGACATTAAAGCGGGCCAGTCGCAGGATGGCGCAGAGCATATAAAGCACCGCAATCACCCAGAGGATCCGCGGATGAAAAACATGGTCGAAGGACGACTTGAGCATCAAAAACGCCGGCGCTACACCGAAACTTATCGCATCGCAAAGGCTGTCGAGCTGGGCGCCGAAATCGGAGGTCTGTCGCGAGAATCGCGCCAGCGGCCCATCCAGTGCATCACAAACCATCGCTCCAAAAATGAGCAGCGCGGCCGTGTACAGATCTTCCTTGGAAGCAAATTCAGGACCGAGCTTGGCTGCGTAGGTGATCGCGCCAAAGCCGCATACGGCATTGCCCAAGGTGAGCAGCGAAGGGAGCACAGCGAAGAGCCGTCGCTTGCGTAGTTCACGAATCGACCCACCGCGTCGCGTTGCTTCAACCTCCGCCATGTTCCACGCTCCTCGTTGCATATCGAGCCATCACCGAAGCTCCCGCTCGCACCGTTTCCCCAATTTTCACCGCGACCGTCAGTCCAGGTTCGTCGGGAATGATCAGTTCGGTGCGCGAGCCGAGCTTGATCATACCGAACTGCTCACCACAGTCCAGTTCATCACCAGGTCGGACCCAGCAGACGATCCGTCGAGCGATCGCGCCGGCAATCTGCTTGATCACCAAACGCCGTCCGCGAGCACCGGTTTCCTGCAGTCTTACATGCATCTGTTCGTTGTATTTAACCGAGTCGGCGAAGAGCGCGTTCATGAATTTGCCACGGTGATAGGTGAGCCCCACGATGCGCGCTGCCACCGGCACTCGATTGATGTGGACGTTAAACACACTCAGGAAAATACCAATCACGACGGCCGGGCCACCGAGGAAATCGTCGTGCTCCAAGCGTTCGATCGTCACGATTTTCCCATCGGCAGGAGCCACATAGACTCCCTCACCCTCCGGTACCACTCGCCGCGGATTGCGAAAGAACGAAATAACGAACAGGCCGAGTGCTGCCAACGTGATCGCTAGCGGCCAAAAGTACCAAACAGTCCTGGCGGCCCAGGCACTCAGGGCTGCCAAGAGCAGGAAGCCACCACTGATGAGGATCAGTTCCGCCAGTCCCACTCGGGCTACCCCCAAGTGATCACGCCAGCGAAAAGGATCGTCAGCGGGTTGCCAGTGACAGTCAGTTAAATTGCGGTAGAACTTCAAGTCACGCGGATCGAGCACCTCGTGGGGGACACCCAGCGGTTCTCCCTGCCGGCAACGACGCATTCGCTCCACATACCCGCGTCGAAACGTACGCAGGTAGAACCGGCGCCAAGAGCCCCAGGCGAGTTCGGCCGACATGCACCAGCCGCCACCAGGTTGAATACTGGTGATCTGCGGATCCATCGCCTCCTCATTCGCTCGTGGTCCATGGTTCGCGCCCGCAGCGCTGGTAGACAAAACCGGAGACGATGGAGCGGGCGGCTGAGACGAAGCGGTCATATCACGTCACTTGTTCCACGACACGGAGATTTGCAGGAGGTTGTTATCATAGTTTCTGAGGCCGCGGGCGACGAGTACCGACGCGGAGGCGGCGTTGTAAATGGGCGCACTTCGACCGCGGTAATAAATGAGAAACCAGAGATCCATCTCGAGTGCTCTAAACCCCAGCGCAACTTGTTGAACTCTCTCGGACCGTGTGTTACAAGAACGCTCGCCGCCGACCACTCCCGTCACCCGTCACCCGCCACCCGCCACCCGCCACCCGCCACCCGCCACCCGCCACCCGTCACCCGTCACCCGTCACCCGTCAACCGCCATCCGCCACCCGCCACCCGTCACCCGTCACCCGTCAACCGTTTTTTGGGGAGTTGCCGCTATGGCATCGATCGTTCATCGTGGCTTCATGAAGCTGGCCGCTGGGTTGCTGCTGCTGGGCATGTCGCCTGGGTATGCGCAGGAGAATCGTTCGCCAGGTTTCCCGCCCGCCAGTGAGCTGCCGTCGCGAGCGGAACTGCCGGATCCGCTCGTCATGCTCGATGGGAGTCGCGTCACCACGCCCGAACAGTGGCGAACTCGGCGGCGTCCCGAGCTGAAGGCACTCTTTCAGCACTACATGTATGGTCGCTTGCCAGCTCGTCCGCGGGCTGCCGTGGTCGAATCTTCCTGGCAGGATTCGTCGTTCCTGCAGGGGCAGGCCGTTATCTCGGAAGAAACCATCGCGTTTCAGGGGCCAGATTTACCGCAGCGTTTGCGAGTGCTGACGATTCGTCCGAAACAAGCGGGACCGGTTCCTGCCTTTGTCGCGATGAACTTCTGTGGCAATCATGCTGTCGTTAATCATCCCAAAATCGCGATTCCCACCACTTGGGTCTACAACTCGTGCGCGGGCGTCGAGAAAGAGCGCGCGACCGAGAAGGGACGCGGCGGGCAAGCGGATGTTTGGAATGTCGACCTGATCGTGCAGCGAGGCTATGCGCTCGTATCTTTTTACAGCGGTGACATTGATCCTGATACCCCCGATTTTGCGGATGGCATCGAGCCTTATTTTTTGCCTGCGGGTCAAACTGGCCCCAAAGCGGATGATGCCGGCGCGATTGCGGCTTGGGCCTGGGGATATCATCGAGTGGCCGATCATTTGCTCGAACGGCATGCGGAACAGTTCACTCAAGAACGCGGCTTGATTGCGGTCGGCCATTCCCGCAACGGCAAGACGGCACTCTTGGCCGCCGCGATGGATGAACGATTTGCGATTGCGATGCCGCATCAAGCTGGCTGCGGCGGTACCGCTCCCAGTCGCGGCAAAGTGGGCGAGTCAGTAAAGCAGATCAACGATCGATTTCCCCATTGGTTTTGCGATGCATTCACTGCTTTCAACGACGACCCCACCAAGCTGCCGTTTGATCAGCACTCCCTGGTGGCCTTGTGTGCTCCACGGCCCGTGCTCTTCACAAACGCTCAGGAAGACCAGTGGGCCAACCCTGACGGGCAGTTCGAGATGCTGCGCGCGGCTGAACCGGTTTATCAGCTGCTCCAAGTAAGCGGCTTGGTGTCGCCGAGTCGCCCAGCACTCGGAAAACTCGCCGCCGGCCGACTGGGATATTTCATTCGCGACGGCAAACACTCGATGAATCGAGTGGACTGGCAAGCGTTTCTCGATTACGCGGACGCTCAACTTCCCAAACCGCAGCCCTAAATGTCTCAGCAGTAGGGTAACGGTGGCTTGCGTCCCGTTTGAGCATCGGAGAACCAGCTCCTTCGCAGCGAGAAAACTTCGTCCGCAGTGAGCGACTTTTATGTTTCGGTTGACAGAGGATCGATAAACGATTGATAATGGGTGATTGCTCTGGCTAGGGATGTGTACGTTCAAGGAGTCGGTTGAGATGAAATCCGCGACCAAGTGTTCTGGGCCCGTATCACGTCGGAATTTTCTCCAGGTCGGCTCGGCTGCGCTGGGCGGACTGGGGCTGGCGGATCTGCTGCGGCTGCGAGCGGCTGGGGCGACGGACGGCCACAAGGCTGATCATTCGGTCATCTTCATTTGGCTACCCGGTGGGCCGCCTCACATGGAGACGTACGACATGAAGCCCGCCGCGACACTCGATTATCGCGGCGAGTTTCGGCCGATCGCCACCAATGTGCCCGGACTGGACGTCTGCGAGTTGATGCCGCGTCATGCCAAGATCGCTCACAAATACAACATCATTCGCTCCGTGGCCCACAACTTTGCGGACCATGGTGGCGGTCATAAGAAGTTTTTGACCGGGCGTGACCCGAAAGAACCGACGGGCTTTGTCAACGATTTCCCCATGGTCGGTTCGATCGTGGCGAAGGAGAGCGAGGGGCGAAAACAAACTGGCCTGCCGTCGTACATCTGCGGAGCGGATGGTGGTCGTACGCAAGTCGATACCTTCAGCTTTGGCTCAGCTTACCTCGGCTCCGCCTATACGCCCTTCACCTTTGGCGGCGATCCCAGTTCGCCCACCTTCAAGATTGATAATTTAGGTGTCAGCAAAGAGATCGAAGCCCGGCTGGATGATCGACTCAAACTGCTCAGCGGATTTGATAATCTGCGGCGCGGTTTTGAACGGAACGACGTCATGAACTCACTGGATAAATTCAATCAACAGGCAGTGAGTTTGATGCTCAGTCCGCAGGCGCGCGAAGCCTTTGATTTGAGTCGCGAATCGGAGGTTCTGCGGGACCGCTATGGTCGCCATGCCTGGGGACATCGAGCCTTACTGGCGCGACGCCTCGTCGAAGCGGGCTGTAACTTCGTCACCATGGTGATGGAGAATCCTTACATCTCCGGTGTGCCTTGGCTGAAGGAAGGTACGTACAACTGGGATTCTCATGCTGTCAACTGTCACATGTTCCATGATCTGCGCGTACGCTTGCCGATTTACGATCAAGCGATCACGGCTCTCGTCGAAGACTTGGAAGAACGTGGTTTGACCAAGAAGGTGCTCTTGATTGTGACGGGCGAATTTGGACGCACGCCGCGCATCACGACCACAGCAGGGTCGCAAACGGGAGTGATGCAGCCGGGACGCGATCACTGGCCGCAAGCCATGTCCATGCTGGTCAGTGGTGGAGGCATGCGCACCGGCCAGGTTATCGGTTCGACAAACCCCAAGGGCGAATACCCACTCGATCGACCACTCTCGCCGAACGACTTGTGGGCGACGATGTACCGCCATCTCGGTATCGACACCTCGGTGTCCTATCCCGACCACAGTGGTCGACCGATGCCTATCCTGCCCGATGGGCAAGTGATTGACGAGCTGTTGCCAGTTGCGTAGCAGCGTCTAGCGACTCTTTAGCGTGGACGAATGCCCGGTGGCAGCGGAATATTCGGAATCGGGAAGTTTCCGGGTAAGGTGCCTCCCGAACTGCCTCCCGAATTTCCACCTGGAGCGCCGGTTCCGGGCTGGTTACCACCTGGAGCGGGCGTTGTTCCCTTGGGCCGAATCAGCCGATCGAGACCGCGATTGAGTTCGTTTTCGATTACCTTACCGGCGGCATTGGTAATCGTCTGCGAAGTCAATTGCTGAAGTACTCGCTGATCAACCTTGGGAGCCTGCAGCGTACCACTGATCGGCAATCGCAGCTTTTGACCCTGCAAGGAAGCCAAGTAGCGATTCTTCGAAACCCACTCGTCGCGGATCGGAATCTCGGCTGAAAGATCGAGCGTGTTGTCGAGTCCCACAGAGCCGCTGGTGACCAATTCCGCGTCCTTCAGCTTCACCACCAATCGCTCGTGGTAGACACGCCGTTCGCGGAGGTGAAAGGGAACTTCTTGAGCGGGCAATTGCAGCCACACCGGTCCGGCTCCAGCATCGGCGACCGCACTGGCCGGGCGGCCTTCGCCAATCCCCTTGGCCAACTGGGCGACTCGCAGCAATTCGCGGGCGAGCGGACCGGGGCCGACTTGAATCGAATGTACAGCGAGGCTGCCCTGCAGATGACCGCTGGTCGGATCATCCAATGGGATAACCGCCGGCTTGACGAGTTCCGCCGAGAACTTGCCGTCCGCCTCGGCCACGTCAGCCACGATCGGCATGATGTATTTCAGCCATCCGGCACACATTTCCGGGGCGATGCGCACTTGATCGAGTATTCGACCGGGTTGAGCCGTCACCACCGGCCGCGGCTCATGCAGATAGAGCTGTGGTTCTAGGTGCAGCCGTCCGGAACTGAGAGCGACGTCGATCGGTTTGACGGAGACCACTCCTTGATTCAAGTTCGCTTCAATTTGGCCCGGACCAACGGGAATACCAAACAGCGCCGCCCCGCTCCAGCCTAGGCTGGCCTGAGCTGCTAGATCGCGCGGTGGCCACGGCAAGTTCGTAACTGCACCGGCAGCATTCGACTCCGGCGCACTCACCAGTTTCCCGACCGCGCCGGCAGTGTTATCACGGACGACCGTTCCCCCAGCGACACGACTGTCCGCCGGTTGGCCACCGATCTGGGTGAGTGACAACTGTCGGAGCGGTCCACGTAGCTGGAAGGGGCGTTTTTCCTGGCCCTCGAGCGAGAACTCTTCACCCAACCGACCTTGTAAACGTCGAGTCACTTCAGCTAAGTCGTAAGCAATTTCGCCCTGCAAAGCGACTTGTGAATCTTTCGAGATGCCAGCTACTTCGCCCGCAGCCGATAGTTTTAAGGCATCGCAGATCAGGTCGCAGGCGCTGAGTTGCACGCGGTCCCGACTGGGATCAAATTCGCCTTGCCCGGTGAGCCGCAGTGTGGGTTCGAGCCAGACCAGTTTCATCGGTGGGGCGCCCGCTGCGTTGGGCTTGCTGCCAGCTCCACCTGCTGCAGGTCGACTGCTGGGGCTCGCGGTATCGCCGGACACGCTTTGATGATACGCCAGTTGCTCGAAGTCCACCGACCAGCGGCCATTGATCACGCCCTGCTGCTGATCAACTTTGAGTTGTCCGGTCGCCTTACCCGCGAGACTCCAATCCCAGGGTTGTCGCGGATCTTGGAACCAGTAGCTCAGTCGTGTCAGATCCGTGCGGAAGCCCACATTTGCGCGGGCGGTAGGCTGACTGCCACTCATCGCCACATCCACTTGATCAGCACGGAAGGCCAAGGCCGAACTGGCAAACGTGAAGGAATTGGCCGTTAGATGTCGATCGTTGGATTGCCAGCGAAGATCCGACTCCAACTGCACACGTGGCTCGCGCAGTGACAGCCAATCACTGACCACCTGCAAGTCATTGATGTCAGCTTTCGCGGACTTCAAGGCCACTTCATCCGGCGCCAGCGTACCGGCGAACGTGATCACTCCCTGGCCACCCACATCCCAGCCAGCGGTCGAGACCAGTAGGCGTGCTCGTGAGAGCCAGCGATTGAGATCACCCGCCAAACGGCCAGTGATGGGCCAGCGCTGATTGCTCGCTGGCTGAGTAACTGGTTCCACCAGATCGACCAGCAGTTGGTCTGGTCCCGCTTGAATCTGCAATTGTGCCGTTTCGATCCGCTCGATTCCCTGCCCAGTCAACAAGCCACTCGTGGATGCTTGAAGAGTAAGGTCCGGTTCCTGTAGCGACTGCTCGGGGCCCAGCGTGACCGTCAATTGACTTAATCGCAGGTCGCCGCGCGCCGATAGCGATTGCTGGCCATCACCCGCCTGACCAGCCGGCTGCCAATTCAATTCACCGCGCAAGGAACCGGCAAGTTGCAATGATTGCAGGTCAAAGAAGCGATCGAGTTCCTCGGCGAGTTTTCCTAGGTCGCCTTGCAGCACCACTCGCCCTTGATCGAGTTGGCCAGCAGCTTCGGCTTGCAAAAATGTCGATTGGCATTGCAGTCGATCAAGAATGAAGTTCGTGGAAGTGGGGGAGGTTGCGGATTGATGAGCCGCAAAATTCATTTCGATTGGCTGCTGCCACTGCACCCGACGACCATCGCTGATCGCTTCCAAATCACTGGATGCCAAGTTGCCTGTCCAGCGACGCAGATCTCCATCGGCGGCACTCGACAGTTGCCAGCTCAGTTTGCCCGCCGTGATTTCTGTTCCACTGCGGACGCGCAGCAGCTGCGGAGCGAGTTGGGCGAGTCGAGCCAAGTCGAGTGAACCCTGCAAGCGATAATCTTCGGATTGCAGCAAGTCGAGTAATGCATGCCGCGCGGCCTCACCGCGAAGTGCTGCCAGAGAGAAACCACCGTTGGCCTGTAGCTGGGCGACATCCGTTTGGAGCTCCAGACCTTGGAGTGTGCAAAAATCGCCCTGACGCTGCACCTGACCAACCAACTGCACGTGGCTCAGCTGCAGCGGTTCCGGTCCCCAATAATCCGGGGCGTGAACGGCCAGATTTTGAGTCGTGAATTGCTTCAATTCCACGTCTTGGTGATCACCCGACCAATGCAACTTGCCGTCCAGCGACAACTCGCCGGCCACCGCCAGTGGGCCCGCCCAGCGGCGTAGCAGCGGAGTGGCCCAGCCCAGCGGCAGACTGTTGGCATGCAGTTCCAGTTCTCCCGTGCCCAGACTCGAACCCTCGGCAGAGGGCAGGGGAGCTGCTGCGCCATTCTTGGTCGTTCCACTGCGGAGAGAAATTCGACCTTCAAACTGACCAACTCCGAGCCGACTCTCGTGATCCGATAAAGCGTTGGGAACAGCGATCGCTGCCGTGGCGGCAGGTACTTCGGCAGCGGCATCGAGCAAGCGCGCCAGCGTCCCGCGCCACTGAGCGGTCGAGTTGGCATCTGCCGAAGTGCTCCAGTGCAGTTCTAGCTGATCGGCGCGCCAAGTCTGACGCGCCGTGAGGTCCTCGATATCCACTCGACCATCCACGACCTTCACGGTGATCTGGGGCGGTGCAGAGGTGCTGGGTTCTGCTGCGGGTTGAGGGATCAGCAGATCTTCCAGGTTGCTGCCATCGGCGCGCAAGCTGATGCGAGCTTGTGGGTTCGTGATCATGAACTCTCCCAGATCACCTCGATTCAGGGCGAGTCCGAGGAGGGAGCGACTACTGGCGAGACTGCCGACGACCGCCACGGGTTGCCCTTCGGTATCAAGCCACTGCACGTCGTACAGTCGTACCGGGCTAAGCCACCCCAGCGACACTCGACCACAGCGGATCTGGCCCCGAATTCGGCCTTCGACCGCGCGATCGACCAGGGTATTCCAGAGGGCGGTATGGGGGATCACCAGAGGAGCGGCCCAGACCAACAGAATCGGCACCAGAAGGCCAATCAAAAGTTTTGTTTTGGTTCGTCGTCGCCCGTGGTCCATCTGGCACTCCTTTGCACTTCAGCCATCCCTGCAGCTACCCTCCGGGCGGCTGCCAGCGGAATTGTAGCGCCCCCTGGCTATTTCGCCTAGGTTGATTCAGGAACCCAGAATCCGCTGGTCAGCTCGCCAGCCCCCCCCGGTTTCCTACCGAGTTCTCAGCCAATCACTGGGGAGTTCCAGCAGGGTTTCGCTGGGGGCCAGTACCACATCTTCTTCGTCCTCACCTGGAGCGATAAAGCCCCGGCGAGTCAGATAGAAGTCATCCTGATTAGCCTGGTCTGCCTGCACCGTGACGAGTTGATAATGTCCATCTTCAAACAGCACGTTCTGTCCCCACTCTTCATGATGCGGACTATGTAAACCGCCGCGATCCAGCGGTATGCGAGTCGCCTGGGGCGAGAGCGGGTTGGACGGGACGGCCCGCGTGGTGCTGGCTAGCGTCGCGGGGGAACCGGGCAAGTTGGGGCAATCAGCGAGGATGGGAAAGTGCGCGCGATGGCGATTTTGTGGGCCACGATATTGCTGGCGAGAAACATGACCCAGCGAATACGCATAATCCCCGCCCGCTCGGCGCTGATACTCCCGCAGAGTCTCACCGACCGCTTGGTCAAGTTGGTTGAGCGTCACGGGGGTTAATCGCGCCAGCAAGCCACGATGACCACCACCGGGACAGTCCAGCAGCTGAGCGTGGGAGAGCAGAGAATTGTCTCGCAGCACGGGACCAAAAACGCCCGCAAACGCGCGCGGACCAGTGAGTGACAACTGGGGAAAATAACCTTGATGAAGGTCGCTGTAGGAGGTCAGCGCAATTCCCAGTTGTCGCAGGTTATTTTGGCAAATGGCAGCCCGAGAGCGGAATCGACTGTGAGAGATGGCCGGTAAAAGAAGAAAGCCGGCGATCACGAGGATGCCGGCTAACACGAGCCAATCGGGTAGAGAGAAAACGCTGCGCGAGCGATAGTCTCGCCAAGCTGTCTCACGATGAGACAATTGCAGTTCATCGGGAGCGGCGTGGGCCGGGGCGGGTGATCCGGGAATCTCGTGTTCGGTGGCGGCGACCTGCGACCAGATGGCGGTGCAGGTGCGGGTGGCGAGTTGGGGAGGTGGTTCAGCGGAACCGCGAGCTAACGCTAACAAGCCCACATGAGCTCGCAAACGCGCCAGTTCCTGACGTAACTCCGCATCCGTCTCCAGGCCCTCGAGCACGCGTTGGTGCTCGTGGTCCTCCAAACCGTTCGTTAAGAAACCCAACAAATGGTCGCGTAGTTGGCCGCTCATAAATCGTTAGGATTCCGAGTGCGTTTTGTTCCAGAGCTCCGTTAGTTTCAGCACGGCACTATGCATGCGACTCTTGATCGTTCCCGTGGGGACTTTCAGGGCTTCAGCCACTTCGCTGTATTTCAGGCCCTGGTAGTAGATCAAATGAATCAACTGACGATAGTTTTCCGGTAACTGATTGATCAGCTTACGCACCACTTCGCCTTGTTCCTGGCGATCGGCATCGCATGCTGGGTCAGGTACATTGCTGACCAACAAGTCAACTAATTTGCCAACGTCGCTCTCGGAATTGGACTGTTTGCGGTCGAGGCTGATCGCCTTGTGCCGCCGATTTCTGCGCTGGCTATCAATCGCTTTATTGGTAGCCACGGCATACAACCATGGCCGAAATTTTCGCCCCTCCTCGAACTGATCGCGCTTCAAGTAGACCTGAGTAAAGGCCGCCTGGAAGGCGTCTTCTGCCATCTCGGCATCACCCAGGTAGCGTCGCAGATAACTGAACAACTCTCGCTCGTAGCGATGCACCAGTTGTTCAAAAGCATCTCGATCACCCTCGTCGCGAAAACGCAGAAACAGCTCTTCGTCGTTCTCTACCACGGGATCCGACACGACTGCGCGATTCATTTCCAAAGTTGCGAACATGGTTTGGTACGTTCCAGCGGGAAAAGAGTTCGTTCGAAAATTGACACTAAGCTCGGCGAGCTCTAAACTCACGACTCATTCCAGATGCAAGCAGCGTGCCAATGACAGAAAATTCCCGCAGCAAAACGCTCGAGTGGGCCGCGCCAGGCGACATTAACGCCTTTTTTGGCTTGATGTTAGATAATATTGCCCAGTTACTGCTGACCGTTAGCTTGCTGAGCTCGGTTTTTGGTTTCCCGGCAAAATTTGCACTCCGTTACCTAGTTCCCGGGACTGCCATCGGCGTCCTCGTCGGCGACTTTCTCTTCTTTTGTCAAGCTTTGAGACTTTCGCGTCGCACTTTGAGACAAAACGTGACGGCTATGCCCCTGGGGCTGGATACCCCCAGCACGCTCGGCACCGTGCTCCTCGTCGTTGGCCCAGCCTTCCTGCAGGCTAAGGAAATGCTGGGCGACCCCGAGCTGGCCGCCCGGCAGGCTTGGCACATCGGTATTGTCGCTCTGTTAGTGAGCGGCATGTTTAAGTTGATCTGCGCTCCTCTGGCCAATCACGTGCGCCGCGTCATACCACGAGCTGGCCTGCTCGGGTCACTCGCCGCCATCGCCCTGGTCTTGATTAGTTTCATCCCACTGCTGGAACTGCTCCATCAACCACTCATCGGCTGGACCGCTCTGGCAATCATCCTGGCGACTCTCGTGGCCCGACTCGAACTGCCGCTGAAGATTCCTGGCGCCTTAGGTGCTCTGCTGGTTGCCGGCTCCCTCTACTACGTCCTGAAATGGGCCGGGTTCGATTGGCAGGAAACGGCGGAAGGGATCGATCCCGCCACCGGATTGTGGCCCTACGAGTGGCTCGAAGTCTGGCGTTTTCCCTGGCTCTCAGCGATTCCCGCCACCATGCCCTACCTGCCCATCGTCATTCCATTCGCGCTGGCCACGGTCGTGGGAGGCATTGACTGTGCCGAAAGTGCCGCCGCCGTGGGAGACGAGTACGACACGCGAGCGGTCGTGGGAGTCGAGGCAATTGCCAGCATCGTCGCAGCTTTATGCGGCGGCATCGTTCAAACGACGCCCTACATTGGACATCCCGCCTACAAGGCGATGGGCGGACGTTCCGCCTACACCCTGGCCACCGCCCTGTTCGTCGGCGCCGCAGGACTCATCGGTTTTTTTGGCTACCTCTACGTCGTGATACCCAAAGCGACCGTGCTGCCAATTCTGGTTTTCGTCGGCTTGGAAATCACCGCTCAAAGTTTTCATGCCACTCCGGTCCGTCATTTTCCGGCCGTTGCACTCGCCTGTGTTCCCGCGCTGGCAACTCTTGTTCAGATCTATGTCGAAAAACTTACGGGCGTCTTCGTGGCGCCGGGTACAGTGGCCAAGTTCCCACCGGCGCTGGCGGCCGAATTACAAACCATCCGACTGCTGGCCAATGGATTTGTCATCACCAGTCTCTGCTGGGCCTCGCTCCTGGCGGCTCTGATTGATCGGCAGCTACGTCGCGCCTCGGCGTGTGCCGCCTTGGCCGCTGTCGCAACTTTGTTTGGCATCATGCATTCTCCGCTCCCCGGTAATCCCTTGGTTTGGCCTGGCAGTCTGCCGCCCGATGCGGCGGCTGCGACTTGGTCCCTGGCCTTGTCCTATGCGGTGGTCGCCGTTCTATTTCTCGTCGGTAGCGTGATTACCAAGCAGGTTCCTCGCCCGGAGTAATGAAAATGGGACTCGAGCGCGTTCTGGAAGTGGAATACATGGATACGCTGGAGGAGGCCCGCGATTACGACTCCATGGATCACTCGGCCGTGAATCGTCGGTTTGTCGAAGATTTACTAGCCATCCTCCCCGAGCCCACGCAAGTGCTGGATCTTGGCACCGGGACCGCTCGCATTCCCATCGAGCTCTGTCGCCGTGTGGTGGACTGTCGAGTACTGGCGGTCGATGCGGCCACCACGATGCTCGATATCGCCCGCTTGAACATCGAAATCGCCAGCCTCACCGAACGTGTACAGCTAGATCGAGTGGATGCCAAACGATTGCCTTACCCGGCCGGTTTCTTTTCCCTCGTCATGTCGAACAGCATCCTGCATCACATTCCGGAGCCGATCGAGGTTTTGCGGGAAGCGGTGCGAGTGACGGCGCCGGGGGGACAGCTCTTTTTTCGTGACTTGGCGCGTCCCACGTCGGCGGACCAGTTGCAGCAGCTGGTCGCCTGTTACGCCGGCCAAGAGAACGATCACAGTCGAGCGATGTTTGCCGATTCACTCCACGCCGCACTGACCTGCGACGAGGTGCAAGCGATGGTCGCCCAGCTCGGCTTTGATCGAGCGACGGTGGCTCTGACCAGCGACCGACACTGGACCTGGTCCGCTCGTAAAAGCGACTGAGGTTGTATCTGAGCGTCCTCGTGTCACACGCGCACCACCAAGCTGCCGCTGAGGCGGCGAATGAGACGCCGCATTTCCAGTACGCTGAGCGTGGCCAGGACACTGGGGATGGGCAATTTGCTGCGACTGGCGATGCGATCGATCGTTTGTGGGGTCGTTTCAATCACATCGAGTAGCTGCTGCTCGTGCTCGCTCAGCGTCAGTTCCGCTGGATGACGCAGCTCGCGCCCAGTCGTCGTCGGCGCGGGAATCGCCAAGGGCCCCAAAGCGGTAATCACATCATCGACATTCTCGACCAGATGTGCGCCGTCGCGCAGCAGTTGGTGGCAGCCGTACGACATCCGATTATCCACTCGGCCCGGCAAGGCAAACACTTCACGGCCCTGTTCCATGCCATGGCGAGCGGATACGAGGGCGCCCGAACGCTGGCCTGCTTCAATAACGATCACTCCCAAGCTCAGCCCCGTGATCACTCGATTCCGCTGTGGAAACAAGCCACTCATCGGCGGTCGTCGCGGCGGTGATTCGCTGATTACCGCACCTTGCTGAGTGATCGCATAAGCCAGCTCTTCATGTTCCGGCGGATACATGCGGAGGAAGCCGCAGCCGAGCACGGCCAAGGTACGACCGGCAGCGGCGAGTGTGCCGCGATGGGCGGCCGCATCCACACCTCGTGCTAATCCACTCACCACCGTAAATCCCGCGCGAGCCAGTCCACTGGCCAGTCGTTCCGACTGCTGCAGGCCGTAGTAGGTGGCATGTCGAGTGCCCACGATGGCGACGGCCAGTTCATCGGTCGACCTCAGATCTCCCTTCACGAAGAGTACTCCGGGCGGATCCGGAATCTCGCTTAATCGCCGTGGATACTCCGCATCTCCCTGCAGAATGACCGCAATCTGATGTTCCCGGCAGGCATCGAGTTCACCGTCGATGTCCAGTTCGCGGGGAGCATTGCAGATGCGACGACTAAGTTTTGGGCCGATTCCTGTCACGCGACTTAACTGCTCAAGCCGCGCAGCAAACACTGCTTCCGCCGTTCCGAAATATTCCAGTAGCAATTGCCGAGTGCGGGGGCCGACGCCATCGACCAGTGCCAACTGCAGTTGCGCCAGCCGCTCGGCTGTCCACGTCGGCGGCGTCGTACCACTGACAACGGCTGTTCCTGAATCTGGTTCGACCTTGGGATTCGTTGCGCTTCCTACCTGTACCTCATGGTTTACTGCCATCCTAGTTGCTCCTTGCTTGCGTACCTCCCCACCTTCCATCTATGACGGAAAAATGGCAGTCCGCGTTGCATCTCGGAGCAAAAATTAAGGAAATAAAGTGGTGCGCGCGTCCGCTACCACATCGCGCAAGCCATCGGCCGTAAACGGACTCACCAAGCCAGCGGACTGGCAGAGCGCCTGAAACGGAGCTGCTCCGCCCCGCGCACAAAGCTCCGTGTAACTCGCTAGCGCCGCACCAAAGTCGCGGGTTGATCGGCGCCAGAACTGCAGCGCACAGGTTTGCGCCAGCGTGTAGTCGATGTAGTAAAACGGAGAAAGGTAGATATGACGCTGGAATTGCCAGAAGCCACCGTCGCGCACATGAGGTAGGTCGCCATAGTTGCGCCACGGCAGATACATTCGCTCGACCTCTTGCCACATCGCATGGCGTCGCTCCGGCGTCGCTTCCGGTTCCGCGTAGACCAAATGCTGGAAGTGATCGACCGCCACTCCATAGGGAATGAAGAGGATCGACTGCATGAGGTGAATTTGACGAAACCGTTCCGCTTCGGCGCCAAAGAATTTCTCCATGTGGGGCCACGTCAAAAACTCCAAGCTCATTGAGTGAATCTCACAGGATTCATACGTTGGCCAGAGGTAGTCCAGGACGGGCTGATGACGGCTTTGATACGCCTGGAAAGCATGTCCCATCTCGTGCGTAAACACTTCCACATCGCCCTTCGTGCCATTGAAGTTCGCAAAAATGTAGGGCACGCCGTAGTCTGGGAACGCGGTACAAAAGCCGCCACCCGCCTTCGTATCCCGATTCTTCAGGTCCATTAAATGCGTGTCGATCATGAGCTGAAAGAAGGGCCCCAAATCCCCACCCATCTCTTGGAACATCTCCTGCGCACGCGCAATCATCCAGTCGTGATCGCCTTGCGGCGCTGGATTACCGCGCGCGTCATGAACTGGCTCGTCCCAGAACATGAGTTCTTCGACGGGTAGCCGAGTTTGTTGGCGTCGGCGTAATTCCTGAGCCAGCGGCACCACATACTCCCGCACGCCCGCTCGAAATCGCTCGACATCCGCCTGGGAATAATCCACCCGCTTCATCCGCTGATAACCTAGTCCGATGAAGTTATCGAAACCCAGCTTACGCGCCATGCCATGACGGAGCCGCACCAAGTCACCGAAGATGCGGTCAAGCTGCTGGCGATTCTCAGCGAACCAACCCCAGCGTGCTCGTTCGGCCGCATAACGCACCGCCCGATCCGCATGCTCGCGATATTTCACGATCTCGGAAAGATTGACCGAGCGGCCTTGGAATTCGATCCGAGCCGCAGCGAGCAGTTCGGTGTATTCCGCCTCCAACTGACTCTCCGCCACCAAGTCAGAGGCAATTTCGGGGGCGAATGTGACAATGTCGGCAGCCCAGAGATCCAATAGATGCTGGCCGTATTTCACCACCACTTCCTGACGATGCTCACTCGCTAAGACCTGCCGCTTGAACTCCATGGCGGGAGCGGTGAGCTGCGGGCGAATACCATCCGCATACTCGCGCTCCGCACGCGCCTGAGCATCCTGCGTGTCCTGCTGAAATCGCAGTTGCACCAGCGCCTCCCAGGTTTCCAGATGGCGCCGCAGCTGATCCCAGTCATGCAGCACCGCCAGTCGCTGATCGGCACAGGTCGCTTGCTGCCAGGCTGCATTAAGTGCTGCGTAGCGGGCTTGTACTTCCTCCACCGTGGGCCGAGCGACCGTCATTTGCGAAAAATCAACCTTTGCCATAACTGCACTCCCGCGTCCAAGTCCGTTCATAAAAAACGGCCAGCGCGAATTGCCCGAAGACATCTCGCGTGGCCGTCCTATTCGCTGAATTCATTTATTGATCTTGATCGATCCGGGCTGTCCGGAGGACAAAACCGCTGCTCGACCGCTTACTTGCCCAAGCCGTTGATGTCAGCAATTTTCTTGAGCAGGTCCACCGTGCGGCAGCTATAGCCCCACTCATTGTCGTACCAGCTCAATACCTTGATCAAATTGCCCTTTTCAATCTTCTTGTCGCCCTCGGTCGTCGTTTCGTCGGCGATGAGCTGGGTCCAGTCGCTGACGAAAATTGAACTGTGAGGATTCCCAATAATGTCGCTCGACACAATCGGGTCATCGACGTACTGCATGATGCCCTTAAGCGGGCCTGCAGCAGCAGCCTTCATCGCCGCATTCACTTCGGCGACGGTCACCGTTCGGGACAACACGGCGGTCAGGTCGGTGACGCTACCGTCCGTCGTCGGCACTCGCAGCGCGATACCCGTCAACTTGCCCTTGAGCTCGGGGAGCACTTCACCGACGGCCTTCGCAGCACCAGTCGCTGTCGGCACAATGTTCGCGCCGGCCGCTCGGGCACGATAGATGTTGTCGTGAGCCAGATCGAGCAGTCGTTGATCGTTCGTGTAGCTGTGAACGGTCGTCATCAAGCCTTTGACGATCGTGAAGTTTTCGTGCAGCACCTTCGCAAGCGGCGCCAAGCAGTTGGTCGTGCAACTGGCATTCGATACGCAGTAGTGCGAGCTGTTGAGCTGATGATCGTTCACGCCCATGACCACCGTCAGATCGGGCTTGTCCTTCGCCGGTGCACTCAACACCACACGCTTAGCACCAGCGTCCAGGTGACTGTCATAGCCGGGCTTGCCCTTGGCCGCGTCCTTCTTGCCGGTGAACACTCCCGTGCTTTCGAGTGCCACGTCCACGCCATGCTTGCCCCAGGGCAACTTGGCCGGATCACGTTCCTTGAGCACTGGAATGACTTTGCCGTTGACGATCAGTTCGTCTTTGGATTCGACAAAGTCGACCGTGCCCTGGAACATGCGGTGCGTCGAGTCATATTTCAGGAGCATCGCCAGAGTTTTGGTGTCGGTCAAATCATTGATCGCCACCACCTCGAAGTCCTGAGGTCGAGCCGCCAGATTGCGGAACACCAGTCGACCAATACGCCCGAAACCGTTAATCGCTACCTTAATCGCCACAGCTAATTCCTCCTCACCGCCTACAAGTTCAGTAATGAATGGCGGGATTATAGTACCAGCCGGTCGGACCCGAAAAGGGGACGCACCAGAGCTAGGTCTAGCGCCAGGTCCAGCGCCAGCGAATCGGGTCGTAGCTTGTTCAGCAGCGCCGCTCTTGGTGAGCGGCTGTCACACGGACAACTTACGGACGCCCAGGAACGGGGCGACCGGGTGCTGGTCGACCAGGAGCTGGACGGCCGGGTACGGGCTTCCCAATTCCCGGCTTGCCGGGCAGCTCGTGATCATGGTCGTGATCATCCTCAGCGGCTCCCTTGTTCAAGCCGCCATCTTGCAACCTGCGGAAGCTATCCAGCCCCGTTCCCTCATCCCCCGCCGTCGCCGCCTTATCCTTAATGATGTCCGCGCGTCCCAAGTGAATCTTCTTGTAGGTATCCTCGGATATCACGTAGTACCAGTTGGCAAAACGAGCGTTAAGCTCCGTCACGCGACTCGTGGCCTTCTTGCGGCGATCCTTCAGGTCATCCAGTTTCCGCTGATTGTCACGCTTGATGCGTTCCCGTTCCGCTGCAATATCGACCTTCTTCTCCTCGGGCTTGGGAGCATCCACCGCCGGTTTTTCCGCAGCCGGCTTCTCGGCAGCGGGCTTTTCAGCAGCGGGCTTCTCAGCAGCAGGCTTTTCCTCCGCCGCTGGTTTCTCATCATCCCCGCGGCAGCCGCCATCCTTTTCCTTGGGCGTAGCAGCTGGCTTCTCGGCGGGCGTCTCCGCCGGTTTCTCACTCGGCTTGTCCGCTGGCACGTCCGCCGGTTCGACTTCCAAATCCGGTGGCCCAAACTTCGACTCATCCAGCCGCGCCATCACGAATAAGTAACGATTGAGCTTCGCGTCCGCTGAGCCCTCTTCCACCCCCGCGACATTCCCGAATCGCAGAATGTACTCTACTCCGTCCTTCATCCCGACATGCACTTCACCATTCGCGGAGAAAAGTTCCACGTCGTCACCCGTGGGTGGCTTGAGCGGGAAAAAGCCGCGCGTGAAGAGCGAATTAATGCCTTCTTGATCATTCATGAAACCGGCGTCTGCCTTCAGGTCCGCCGTCAGCCCCTTCGGCTTGCGACTCACATCCGCAATTTGCAGTTCGTCGAGTGCCGCCTTCAAAGCATCCAGCTTTTCCTTGTTCAGCTCCTCGTTCTCGGCCAGCGTGGTTGGCACTTCCTGGCCACGATTGAAGAGCGACATTTCTTCCAGGTTCCAACCGTTCTGCTCGTTGCTCCATTTCACCTTGGCATTCAGACGCGGATCCATGCGGAAACCACGCTCCGTGCGTGACACGGAATAATCACGCAGGCGAATCTGATCAACATCGAGTGCGTTGAGTTTCAGAAGGTCCTTCTCAATCCACTCACCGAACTTCGTCGTGAACTTGGTGGGGTCAATTTTGACCAGGAAGACACGTTCCTGGTTGGAATTGCGCACGAACCGATGATCGGGCTTTTGTTTGTCGGCTTTGCCCACAATCAGCGAAGCGAGATCATTTCCCTTCTCATCACGCATCCGCACCATCACCCCCATGCTCTCCTGGGATGCCTTCGCATCTTTCTCTGGAGTTTGCACGCCAAAATACTCGTGGTCTTCGCGTAAATCCGAAACCACGTCGATCACTTTCAGGTCGACCAAAGCGGTAGCCACATCACGCAACTGATTCTCGGCATCGGCCGGATAATCACCGTGCGACGGAATGGACCAACTGCCATCCGAGTTCTGATTTACTTTGAACGTCGAAAGCTGGTTTTGCGCCGAATCGACTTTCACAATCTCCAGTGACTTAGCAGCCAGCGGATCGGTGAAGTTCTCAAACAAAGGCTTGCCAATTGATTTATCCGGGGCGACGCCCAAGTCCTTCGGCTGAAGCAGAATAGCCACTGCAATGGCCGCAATCGCGCAGCCCATAAAGCACAAGGATTTGTTTAGTTCGTTCATCTTGGATCTCTCCTCAACCCCAATCCCAATCGAATTAGTACCGACGCCGCGCGGCCGACATGCCTTCTCGTTCACGCATCTGTCGAATCACGAACACCGCCAATCCGACGAGCAGAGGCGGAATCAGCGGTAAAATTACCGCCCACATCTTGAAGCTGTCCTGAATACGCTTAATCGCCTGCTCCATTTTCAGCCCCGAGGCCTTGATGCGATCATCGCGTTTACGCTTGAGCTGCTCGCGCTCGTTCTCTAATTTGTCCTGTGTCAGTTTCGTCTGCATGATGAACTGCACGAGCTTCGTTTCCTCTTCCTTCGGATCAACCGCCTCGCCTTGACGACGGCGTTCATCCAAAGCGGTCTTGGCATCTTCGAACTTCTTCACCGCTTCCTTGCCAGCAGACTCCGCTTTCTTGATCGATTCCGAGTACTCCGTTTCAAACTTCTGCCGTTCCTCTTGCTCTTTCGTACGGGCATCTTCACTTTGCATTTCAATCACTCGTAGCGTGCTGTACTTCGTCTTACGCTTACGAATTTCGACGTACGAGTCATCGCCCGAAAGGCTGTCGATGACATTCAGGGCAAAGGTCACGTTCTCAAACCGCCAGCGGAACATTTGGTCCGGCTGAGCTCGAATACGCACGAAAGCCGTCGCCAACAGATCGATATCGGCCACATAGATCACGTTGATCGGAGCTCCAGATCCAGCACCCGGCGGTCCGTCTGCCGGGGTGTCCTGGCCATCTTCCTTGGAGGCTCCTTTCAGACGAGCGGCCAGCGTGAACTTCTTATTGCGACTGGGGCCTTCCTCAATCTGCAACATCATCGGATTGTCTTGATTCTGCTGGAACTTCTGCACCGAGATCGTGCCCGAGCTCGTGCCGGTTTGCACCAGCGGAATGAACGTGATCGGACTTTCCTTGACCGGCTTCAAAGCACCCGGCATGGGCAACAACAGCTCTTCGATGCCCGACGACACGCCGTCCTTTTCATTAAAAGGAGCTTCGGCACCGGGTTGCTCGGGCCGAATGAACACAAACTCGTTGGTAAACCCAGCGACTTGGACCTTCTTATAAGGATTAAATCGCTGCCAGACGACGGCAGCATCAAAACCGACCGGTCCGCCCATGCCTGCCGCCATGCCAGCACGCTCACCCTCACACTCAATCCCCAGCACTTGCCAGAGTCGCGTGATGTCGCCCTTCGGAGGCGGAGGACCACCGCCGAACATCGACGCCATCGGATTCTGACGCTTCGGCATACCAGTGCCCGGGACGAACCGCATTTCATCAATGACGGTCATCGGATCTTCGAAAATCGCCGTCGCCTGCCCACGACGTACCACATCGATCACATTTTCCAGTTCCTGCGGTCCGAGCGACGACGGCTGGACAACGAGCATCACGTCAAACTTGTTGTCATCAATCCGGTTGGTCGGATCGACTTCCGTGACTTCATATTGCTTTTCCAGCTCTTCGACGATCGCTGACTTGGGAATGTTTTGCGGCGAACCACCGGCGAACGAGAAGCCGCCTAGCAGCTGGGCATCCGTACGAACGACGCCGAGCTTTTTGCGAGTGCCACGGGCTACCGTGTTGATCGAACGAATCAGTTCGTACTCCACCGGAATCCCATAGTCGAAGAATGGTACGACGACCTTTTCCAAGCCGCTCGTTACCGCCGCACCCATGATCACCGGCACATCCTTGAAGACTCCGCGCGCCTGCGTGCGAACAATCTGCGGACGAATCCCGAACCGCTTCTCCGCGTTTACCGCCGCTTCACTCGTCGGCTCAATGCCATCTTGAATTCGGACCTGCACTCGATTGCCCGAGGCCGACTGAAATTCCTTCAGCATCGACAGCAGTTCCACGCGCGTCTTCACGTAATCTTCGGGAATCTCCGTTCCGATGAACGCATCGACAATCACGGGCCGATCGGATTTGAGCGTAGCGAGCAGGCGACGCGTATCGGCCGACAGCTTGTTCACCTGGTTCTCGGTCGCATCCACTCGCACCACATCGTTGCGGTGCAGAATCATATTCAGACCCATGGCGAGCACGATGAGCGACACGGCTCGCACCAGGAAGTGGCAGAGCTTAATCGTGCCCTCTTGGCCGCCCAGCCAGTGACGGCGGCCGATCAGAATCATACTCAGATACAACCCCAGCACTGCCAGCATGATGAAGTAGATCAGCGACGAAGAGCTGACAATCCCGCGACCAAAATCATCGAACTGCTCTGCCAGGCTCCACTGTGAAATGCTCGATGCAATCCCCACCGGCATGATCCAGTCGGCCCACGAGAGCAGCACGAGCGGAGCGTTCAGCAGGGCACCCAGGATAAAGCCGACGGTCAAGTTGGCGGTTAAGAACGAGGCCACCATACCAATCGCGATCATGGCTAGTCCCACGAACCAGTAGCCCAGGTAGGTGGAGCAGAGCAGGCCGGTGTCGAGATCGCCTTCGGTGAGTGCGATGAGCACGGCGAAGTGGCTGATCTGCGAAAAAATCAGCGAGACGGTGTAAATGGCCGAGGCGGCCATGTATTTGCCCATCACAATATCAAAGTCGCCGGCGGGCAAAGTGAGCAGCAGTTCGTCCGTTCCCTGACGACGCTCTTCTGCCCAAATACTCATTGTGATCGCCGGGATGAATACCAGCAGAATGTACGGAGCCCATTTGTTGAGCTGGTCGAGGTTGGCCAAATTCGAATTGAAGAACTCGACGGGACAAAACGCCGCAAACGAGGTCAGCAAAACGAAGAGGCAGAGGAATGCGTAACCGGTCGGATTAATAAAGTAGCCGACGAAGTTGCGACGCATCACCGCGAACGCTGCTCGATATTTCAGCGATAGCGGATAGAGCAGGGCAACCAGCACTACCAGGAAGAGCAGGTCCAGTCCGATCACTTTCAACATTTGCCAGAGCATGGGTCACTAACCTCCTCAGACAACTCTCAATTCTCGATTCGATGAACTCAGGGATTTAATCGCGGTGAGTGGGGCAGGGGAGCGGGACTGGATCTGTGGCGATCAACAGGCAGCGCCCGGTCACCAACCGCTCCTTCGCCCACGTTTCAGCCCGCTTTGGCCCTCGTCAAATCGTGGAACGCCTCATCCAAGTTCTTGTATTTGTTGACCAAGTCACCGACCGGTCGGTCGGCGATGAGTCGGCCTTCGTTGATCAAAATCACACGGCTCGCCATCGCTTCCACTTCCTGCAAGATGTGGGTGGAGAGCAGAATCGTCTTCTGCTTGCCGATGCGGGTCAGAGCATCGCGAACTTCGCGAATTTGGTTCGGGTCTAGTCCAGCCGTGGGCTCGTCCAGGATCAGCACATCCGGCTCGTGCAGGAGCGCTTGGGCCATGCCGACACGCTGGCGATAACCTTTCGACAGCTTGCCAATCGGCTTGTTAACGACCGTTTGCAGCATGCACGTTTCGACGACCGCTTCAATGCGTTCCTGCTTGTAGCTGGGCGACATGCCGCGGGCGTCGGCGAAGAAAGCCAGCAGCGAACGGGGCGTCATGTCGGGATAGAGCGGCCCGTTTTCGGGGAGATAGCCCAGACGCGAGGAACCGGCGAGCCGGTCATTTTGCATGTTGTGCCCAGCGATTCGAGCCGAGCCTTCCGACGGCGCCAAGTAGCCGGTGAGCAATTTCATCGTGGTGCTTTTGCCCGCACCGTTGGGACCAAGGAAAGCGACCACTTCCCCTTGGGCAATTTCAAACGAGATATCACGGCAGGCCGTGAAAGGGCCATAGAATTTCGACAGTCCGATGGCTTCGATCATCGCGGTACCGCTCGGTGCCGCTTCACGCGACTTAACTCCCGCTCCCGACTCGCGTTTCTTCGTCATTTCCACCTCCTCGTTCATTCCCAAGGTGCGACTGGTCAGATTCACGGTAAGTCCGTTTCACTTAAGCTCTGTGCACCGGAAATCACCGCCTAAAATTAACCGGGCAAGCATTAGAACAACCCCGCGCACTCGCGACAAGCCGCCCACCCGCTGCTCCGAGTGATGGACCGCTCACGGCACGAAACGAATGAATGGAGTT
>JBJSXJ010000051.1:0-7373 GCA_046086325.1 Planctomycetota bacterium
CATGTTTGCCATTAATCACCTTGTGATTGACGATCGAATCGACCCGCTTGGGAGCGTGTCCGAGTTCGACGGGGCACTGTTCTGGATTGCCCAAATAGCTCATGTGCCAGCCCACTTGGCCGGCCAAATCTTGAGAGCGAATGAGCGAGGCGACCAGAGCAAGATCGAAGACGTTGCGCAGTTCACCATACACGGGATACTTGGCAGCCAGCGCGGGGAAGTGCTTGGTGAAGCTGGCCGCAAATTGCCGATTCAGCTCTTCGGCCTGCCCCGTATGCACTCGTTCGCCCCGCTGCGTCAGCAGTTCGTTTTCGCTCAGCACTTTCACGCCCTGGCCTTGCAGCTCGAAGGCGTCGCGCGATTCGCTCGCTTGCAAAGCGTCGTAGTTCAGGGTGAACCACCAGCGGAGCACATCGAGGGCTGGCAGGCGGCCATCTTTGCCGACTTGGATTGAGTCGAGGTAGCTGTCGACACCCAGCACGCCGGGTTCCAATCCCATGCCTACCAGCTTCATCCGGTAATCGGCTTCCACGATCGTCCGTGCCACTCGAGTTCGCGGATCGATGCCGAAGACGACGATGTCTTGGGCTCCGACGATTTCCCGTTGCCGCTGCACCCAGCCTTCACGCTGGCTTGGCTGCAGTGGCTTTTTCGTCGTCGCTTCCACGAACTGCTTGAGCTGAGCGAGGTTTTCGTTGCGGGGGTTAATCGAGCAGCCGAAGACGGCATCCCCTTCGGTGGCGTTTCGCAAGAGCACGATGAGGTCATCGAGCTGGAGAATCGGCTGGCTCGTCGTGACGCTGAGGGAGCGGCCTTCTTCATTGGTCGACCAGTCACCAGCGGGACCAGCGACCACCAAGTCGCCCGTTTCGGGATAGATCAGCACATACTGAATCTTGCGCAGTCCGGCGAGGTTTCGCATCGCTGGATCGGTCGGCTGACCGAGTAGTCGTGCCAGTTGGAGTTCGCGTTCGAGCCGGGTGAGCGAAACTTTTCGCAGCGCGGTTTCTTGCCGCACATCGCGATTGCCATCAGCGGTGGCAGCTTGCGTGCGAACATTGTTGAGCTTGGAGTCGGTTGCGCGAGTGGTGGCTTTCGTCATGAAGCCTTTCGCATCGACGAGCACCCCTTGGGGGAATTGTTCGACTCGGCCCACGCCACCGTCGGCTTCCCAGCCCGGCTTGGGATTGCCGGTGGTCTTTTGGATGAGGTCAATCAGGGACTGGAAGTCTGCCATGGCGGCACCACCGCCAGCGCCATTGCCCAGTCCGGGCATGCCAAAACCATTCTGTCCGCCGACAAATCCGCCGTTGCTGAACGGATTGGCGACGCCACTGCGAACTTGATCGTTCCCGATGCCACGCCAAGCGTTGGCGAAACCACCTCGGGCACCAGCGCGAGCCTGGGCGGCGGCGAGCTGGGCCATCAGCGCGTCGTTTTGTCCTGGCACGGCTTGAGCCAGCACTCGAGCGGGGCCGAATTCGCCCGCCTCAATATGCGCGGCCACTCGACGTGCCACATCATCCGGCTCGGCTGCCGTGAGGGTGGGCTGTCGCGCCGGGCTGGAACCGATGAGTGCCAGTGCCAAGCTGCTGACAGCCAGAGTGCGGCGCAGGGTCCGACGAAATAACTCGCGCCCACGAGCGGGCGTGACGGTGGCCCAAAGATGCGAAAACCGCGTATTCATGAGACGAGCTCCCTGGGGGTTCGGCCGAGCGGCATGAGCGCCGTGTTGGTATTGTGTAACGTTTGTAGGATGGTTAAAAGTCGCGTAATGGTCAAGGATTTTTTCAACTTGGCGACGGTTTTTCCGCAGTGGCAAAACTGGCTCCACCGGCGGCACGGCCAACGCTCGCGCTCACGCACGACTCCATCTTTCTATCGACGGCTGTCCGCCAACTGTTGCGAATTGTCCACCAGTACGGCGCGTGTAACGGCTGCGGAATTTAGTCCGCAGCGATGGGTCGAGCGACCTGGATTGACCGTAGGGGCAAAAGCCACCTGGAAGCTGCTGATCACGGGATTTTTGCTGCTTGCGGGATTTTGTCTGCTAACCCCGCTCAGCACTACCAAGCGCTGGGCGGCTGAGCAGCCGTCACTCACGGAGCAGACCGAACAGGAGCAGCCGGAGTCGCAGGAGCAGCAGGAGCCTATGCAGGAGCCTATGCCGGAGCCTATGCCGGAGCCGGCCGAGGAAAAACGGTCCTTCAGCGGTGCCACTCGTACCCGGCTGACCAACGACCTGCGGCAGCGAGCGGTCGATGCGCGTTTGGCGGCCCTGCGAGAAATGGCATCCTATGCCACCGATCTGAACGCGGTACGGCTGATCGTGCAGCATGGCCTGCGGGCCTCCGAGCCGCAGGTGCAAGCGGCGGCTATCATCGCTTTACGCGGGATACCGGGTGCTTGGGGGCGAGATTCCACCGCCGTCGAACGCTGGCTGATCGACGAACTACGGCGGGAACTGGCCGATCGCACTCGACGCGCCACCGATCGCTGCGCGCTGCTCGTGACGGTTTTGGTGGACCGGCGCACTCCATCCGCCACTCGCTCCCTCATCCAACTCATCTTGGATCGCGACTCGGCGGCGCGGGAACCACTGCTGCGGCCCTTCCTGGAATCACTGGATCGAGCGGCGGTGGAGCGGGGCGACGAAGTGCGGGGGAAACAGTTTGTCGAGGTGCTGGAGGGAGTGGCAGCCTCACCACTCTTCGCCACCAGCGCGGGAGTGCGCAAGTGTGTCTGTGATGCCGCCGGCCAGGTGCGGCAGGCAAACGCACTCGGTTTTTTGATTCACCAACTGGAACAGCTCGATGGCCAGTTGCGACAGGAGGTAGTGGAGCAGCTCGAGCAGACGACGGGGCAGCGCTGGGGAAACGACTCGGTGGCCTGGCGCCGGTGGTGGCGTGAGCACGGGGCACGATTCGAATTCCCGCCGGAAGAGGCGTCGCGCGAGCAGCGAAAACCGCCGCGTGCGGCGGCCTACTATTACGACTTGCCGCTGCACGCGCGCAGACTTGTTTTCATCCTCGATACGTCCAAGAGTATGGGCGCGGGCGGAACCACCAGTCGACTGGAGCTTGCCAAACGGGAACTGGTGCGCGCGATCGAGCAGTTGCCCGAGGATGCGCAGTTCAACGTGATCGTCTTTCAATCAACGGTGGAATCGTGGAGTGCGCGGTTGGAACTGGCGACGGCGGCGACGAAGATTCATGCTCGGGCCTTCGTGAATGGTCAACGCCCCGCCGGCCAGACGGCCACCTACGACGCACTCCAGGCCGCGCTGCGACTGGGGCCCGACTTGGAGTCGATTTATTTGTTGTCGGATGGGGCACCTAGTGAAGGTACGGTGGTCGCCCCCGCCCGCATTCTGGATCTGATCCGTCAACAAAATGCCACTCAGCGGACTCGCATTTACACGCTAGGCGCCTTCCCGGGAGAGCCCGCCGCGGGGCGACAGGGCGGGGCCGAGGCCGGAGGCCAGGGGAAAGAATCGCCCGTGGGCGAGGAGTTTTTGCGGTCATTGGCCACGCAAAACTATGGACTGTATGTGCGTCTGAAATAGGTCTTGGCAAGCGCTGGCCCCCGATCGCTACTCGGCTCTTTTTGGGATTGTCTTGTCAGGCCACGAAGAGTTAGATTTGCGGCCAATGGATTGGATATCAGGACCCAGGGAGGTGGTTTTATGTCGAGTTCTTGGCACAAGACGGCGCGGGAGAGTTTGGTGCCCGCAATGTCGTCCGCTGCTGCCGTACCTGTATCACTCGAACCGGCCACGCGCACGTTTTTATGGCGGTCGCGGGCTTGGATTGCGCTGCTGGTCCTGACTCCGGCGACGGCCGCTGCCATTTTTGCGACTCCTCGCACCGACATCTCGCGCACCGAAGAACTCGGCTGGATGGTAGCGGGCTGGCTGCTGTTTTGTCTGGGCGCTGCCTTTCGCTGGTGGGGCGCCATCTACATCAGTGGACGTAAAGACAATCGTGTGGTGAGTCACGGTCCCTATTCCATCGTGCGTCATCCGCTTTATTTCGGCACCTTCCTGATTACTCTGTCGGCCGCCTGTTTTTTAGCGAGTTGGTTGATGGTGCTGGCGGTGGCCGTGGCAGCCTTGGTTTATCTCGGTGTCACCCTGTCGCGTGAAGAACGCCGATTGCTGGAGATTCATGGCGAGGCCTATCGTCGGTATATGCAGCGAGTGCCACGCTTCTGGCCGAATTGGGGGCTTTATTACTCCCCGCGAACGCTCGAAGTGCGACTCACCGGCCTCAGCGCCGAACTACGTCGCTCGGCGCGCTGGATCTGGGTACCATTTTTGGCCCTGCTGATCGCTCGCCTGCGGCTTGAATCCTGGTGGCCCACTTGGGGCTCACCCTGGTAATTTCCAGCCGTCCCCAGCGGCTGGCATAGGGGCGCGATTTCAGCGAGTTTTTAGCGGTATGGGCGTGAGCCCAGCCTGTTAAAGGTCCATCCGGGTTTCCTGTGGGTCGACGTCGAGCAACGACTCAGTGTGGCTGTCGCCACAGGATTTTTGGAGGCATGGCGAAGGTGTTCCAAGTGTTCATAGGCTCTGCCCCCGGTGGCGGTGTAGACTTTTGCCTCTGGGAAAAACGGAGTCGGGCTCTGCAAATACGCAACCCGAGCGCCGACTCAGGGGCAAAGACCGAAGTCGCGGCAGTGCACCAACTCGTGGACTGCTGCACTTCCCACTTCGGGATTGGCACCAAAGCGCTAAACCTTCGCGGCACGAAGCCGCGATCCGAATGGCACGATGCCCTCGCCAATTCGCTAGCTTCTGGCCCGCGAAATTCCAATTGCCGGTGAAACAGGACACACCGGCGGTCAGCCTACGGTAATCCCGGATGGAACGGAAAAACCACGAATTTCTTCGCCTTTGTTGCTCGACGCACGCCCCGACGCTTGGCATAATTGCCGACTAGTTGTCGTTCACGAGTTGCTGGCTCAATCTCTTCTTCCCGAGTTCGGGGTGCCTCCATGAAAAATCGCTGGTGGTTTGCGCGGTGGAGTTGTTTGTTGGTGGTCTCCTGCGGCTTGACCGTCGGTTGCGGCTCGGGCGACTCGGGCGCAACAGCCAGCAACGAGAGTGCTCCCACGTCGTCACCGCCGCCTGGGATGCCGGGCATGAGTGGTCCACCCGGATCGATGCCCGGTAACAGTGCCGCGTCGCCTCCTGGAGCGGGTGCGGCTGGCATGAGTCCGCCCGGCGGTGGTGCTTATGGTGGAGCTCCCGGTGCGAGTGGACCTCCCGGTGGTGGTGCGCCTGGCATGAGTCCTCCTGGAGCAGCAGCGGCGGGTGCAACGCCTCCCGGCGGTGGTGCCTACGGTGGCGCTCCCGGTGTGAGCGGACCTCCGGGTGGTGCGCCCGGCACGAGTGGGCCTCCCGGCGGCGGCGCTTACGGTGGAGCTCCCGGTGTGAGTGGACCTCCTGGTGGTGGTGCACCCGGCATGAGTCCGCCTGGAGCTGGTGCTTACACCGGTGGTCCTGGTGCGGCCGGTGCCAATATCCCTGGTGCGGCGGGAGCGAGCATTCCGGGCGCTGGTGCTTACACCGGCGGCCCTGGTGCTGCAGGTGCGGGCGCGGCGGGTGCCGGTGCGGCGCCCGGCACGGCTCCTGGAGTACCCGGACTTCCTGGCGGTTATGGCGGTGGCCCTCCCGGTCCCGGTGGCATCCCGGGCGGCATCCCCGGTGGATTCCCTGGCATCCCTGGTGGTGGCCCCGGCATCCCTGGCGGTAGTCCCGGCAATACGGCTCCGGCTGAACCGGTCACCATCAGTGACTTCGTCCAGCTGGCGTTTCGCGAAGGCCGCGATGGCGACGCCTACCAGCTCCTGGCACTCGATGCCATCACCAGCGGTGCCAGCTTAAAAGAGATGAAACGCATGAGTGGCACGAAGCGGATGGCGCCCGCAGTGCACGTGGCGATTGGAATCTCCTATCAAGGCTCGCGAGCGATTTCCAGTCCAGAGCCGATCGGCGGTGGTGGTGGCAGCGGCATGGGTGGCATGCCCGGCATGGGCCCACCAGGTATGCCCGGTGTTCCAGGAATGGCTGGCGGCGGTAAAGGTAATCGTCGCCCACCAAGTGGCACGAATAACAATCGCAATCGACCGGGTGGACAACCTGGTGGCGGAACGAATCAGAAACCCGATTTGTTCAAGGCTCCCGAAGAACCGTTCGCTCAGCTGTCGTTCTACACCGGCGAGCTGGGTGACAAAGTGCTGGAGAACCTGCGGAAGCGGATCGAAAAGGGAGACTTCGGTAAGCCGGTGCGCGACGCCATCAAGAATGGTGGCGGTGTCGCGGCGGCAGCGGGCGCGATGCCCGGGGGAATGCCCGGTGGCTACGGCGGTGCACCCGGTGCTGGTGCCCCAGGAGTTCCCGGTCTTCCCGGCGGGGCGCCCGGTGCCGGTGCTCCGGCCATGCCCGGACTTCCCGGAGCAGGTCGTGGTGGGCCAGGCATGCCCGGTGGCTCGACGGCCAGCGCCGCAGTCGGCAATCAGCTCATGCCAGGCGTCACCATGGTGGGTGAAGGCGCTCAGGGCGACCTCGTCAAGAAAGCCGCCGCCGCCAATTGCCACGTGCTCATCCTGTACAACGTGGAATGCCGACAAGGCCCCAACAGCGTGATCAACACCACGAGCATCAAGGTGCTCAGCGTTGTCAGCAAAGAAACCATCTACAACGGTGCGGGACTTGTCGCCGGAAATGTCGAAAAAGCGCGCGAAGAGAAGAAGGGAGCTGATCCCGTCGATGCCGAAATCAGCAAGCTGTTTGGAACGATCGATGACAAGGTCGTCCCCACCGCGCTCAAGACCGAAGCTGCCAATGCAGAACGAGTGGCCGCCTACGTCGACACGCTCGTCAAGGAAAAGCACAGCAATCCGCTGCCGATTTTGGCCGAGATCAAGTACCTCCAGTCGGTGTCGCTCATTTCCGGTGACAAACTGAACGAAACCTACGGCACCATTCTGGGGACCGACGTCGGTGCGAAAGTCGCCACCGGTGAACCAGACGAAGTCCTGCAGGCACTCGCTAGTTGGCTGCCGGATCAACGTCCGAAGACACTGACCGCGAGCGACGCCAAGAAAGGTTCGGTCCTGGGTGGGTTCATCGACAAACTGCGTGGCAAGTAAACCTCCCGAGACGTTGCGCTGGGAGGGCGACGTCACCGGCAGACTGGTGCTGCTCGATCAAACTCGCCTGCCCAGCGTCGTTGACTACATCATCTGTCGCGACGTCGAGACGGTAGAGCGAGCGATCCGCTCGCTGCAGGTTCGCGGCGCACCAGCGATCGGCGTCGCCGCCGCTTATGGACTCTGTCTCGGTTTGCAGCCCGTTCTCAGTGCCCGCG
>JBJSXJ010000052.1:0-21619 GCA_046086325.1 Planctomycetota bacterium
TCCCTGTGCTGCTACGTGTCGGAAGACCGGGCGCTGTAGCGGGCGGTGTTGCGCACGGGGGACTTGGGGGGCAGGTGTTGCGCACGGGGACGCGGGGGCAGGTGTTGCGCAGGGGGGACACGGATGGAGTGTTGCGCACGGAGACACGGGGGGCACGGAGAGATAAAACGTGGGGTTATCGGGCGAGCCAGCGGCGGAAGAAGGAGCGGGGTGTCAGGATGAGTTGACTGAGTGCTGTATCGATATCGCTTGTGGCGGGCGGCGAGATGGATGGTGGAGTCAACTTAGTCGCATCCAGTTTGTTCTCGGGAACAGCGCCCAAGGCCCAATCCTGATCGTGAAGTTCCTCGTCATGATGATGATGATGATGCTCCTCATCGTCGCCCGGAACCGTTAGATAGCCGAGCAGTGCCGCATCACTCGTACTCGTATTCAGACTGGCACTGGCACTGGCACTGGCACTGGCTTCGCCGCCCGAGCCGCCGTTGAGTCGATTGATGATGCGGAGCGCGTCGATGGGGCTGATGAATCCGTCGGCGTTGACGTCCAGATAAGGTGGTGGCGCCTGCGGTCCTACTCCTGGACTCGGTAACGCTCGACTGCCATACAGATTCAGATCATTGACGACGAGGAGTGCATCGAGTGGTACGACGACCTGGTCATCGTTGACATCTTCTGGCAGATTCGAATTGTGCCAAGTATTCGCGACGCCTTGCGCCCCAAAGTCGACGCTCGACGAAGCCTCGCCCGCCCCCAGCGTCACTTGAATGTTTCCTGGCGTTGGGCCGGTGAGTGTGAATCCGGCAGGCGGAGTCGCGCGCACGGTGTAGTCGCCCGCTGGCAGACTTGGCAAGCGATAAGAGACACCCACGGCGGTTTTGGTCGACGTGATGGCACCAAACTGCAAGCGATCAAAGACCACGGCCGAACCGCTGATGTGCGGCTTGGCGACG
The DNA here is from genome assembly GCA_046086325.1 of Planctomycetota bacterium. Classification (GTDB taxonomy): domain Bacteria; phylum Planctomycetota; class Planctomycetia; order Pirellulales; family Pirellulaceae; genus JBJSXJ01. The sequence goes on from JBJSXJ010000052.1 coordinate 954, forward strand.
ACGTAAGCAATATCAGCCTGATCGCGACTCACCGTGAGCGTCTCGGTTTGCTGGCTTGCTAAGCTTTGGGATGTCGTGCGCAGCAGTAAGCGTCCACTGGCATCGTACGCTTCCAGTCGCGCGAAATCATTGCCATCGAACCCCGTCGCATCCACACTCACCGTCGTCTGCGGACTGGCAAAATCGATGCGGATCGAGTCGTCATTGGCGCGATTGGAGGCGGCGGTCCACACACCAGTAAAGTTGGTGGTGTTCGGATCGTTGGTGCCGAACACGCGACCACCTTGGCCGCTGAGCGGATTGGCGACAGCGTAAACAAAGCGGTCCGTATCGGGCCCATTCGCCGTAATCGTTACTCCGCTGAAAACGTTCTTCAGATTGCTATCTTGCGAGTAGGCATCGGGATCGAAGATCTGCCGCTGATTCAAACGCTGGCCATTGGCGTCGAGTAGTTCGATAGTCCAGTTGGCCAGTCCCGTTTCGTTGTTATCAAAACTGGAGTCACCGTCGATGTCTTGCCAAACGACTCCTTGGATGCCGGGAGCGAGCGTGGTGGTGGGACGATTGGTCGTGCCTTGAAATATCGGAGACGACGCGCCCGATTTAGCATCGACCGTGCGCACCTCGACCGTGTGACTGCCCGCCGGCACGGGAAAAGAGAAGTCGAGATTTGCTTGATAGACACCGGGGGATGCACCGAGGGTCCAGGCACCACCGTCGATGCGATATTCCGCTCGACTAACCAGATTGATCGTGATGTCATTCTGCAAGCCAGCGCTGTTCTGATTGGGCAGCGTTTGGACCGCCGACTGACCGGTGAAGCGATAGAGTCCGGTTTGTTCGTTGTAGCGGCCATCGCCGGTGAGCGTGAGTGGCACATCGAGTACATCGAGAATGCCGTCGCCATCGCTATCCTGCCAGCCGATCATCGCCAGCGTGTAAGTCGAACTGGTATTGGTGCTGAAGGCATCGGCCAGTGACTGACCGCTCGACATAATGCTCGGCACCTGAGTGTACCCATTACGCACCGCGTTGAAATTCTGCGTGTTGTAGTAGCCGCGGCGAGCCGTGAAATCTTCACCCAGGTATTCGTCACGTCCCCAGAACATGTGGCCGGTTTCATGAGCGAACGTGCTGTCGGGGCGTCCCGAAGGCACGATCATGAAGCGTCCCCCGGCGTAGGAGAACGCGCGAGAAAACGTGCCGCCGGAGGCAAATGAGTCATCCGGATCGACCGTGCTGTTCACCACGAAGATCGTGAACGACCAATTGGTTTGTAGCGCCTGACGCTGCGCGTGGTTAAAAGCCCGTATGTCGCGGCTGAAATCACCGGTTTGGGAGTAACCGGCGGGGCGGAGGAAGTCGTACATCCACTGGACGAAATCGTCCGACTTGCGATTGATCGGTTCGTAGCCCGTGCGCACCGGATTGTCGGCGTACTGATAGTCCACAACAAAATTCAGGTCGCCCGCGGCGGCGGGGAAGGTTTTGGCGAGCGTGTCTTTCCACCAGTTGAGGGCGGTATCGACCTTCGTTTTCACGCCCTGGATGAGCGACGGTGTCCAGTCCTCGGTGCTCGCATCGCGTGGGGCGAGCGACGAGTCGGATTCCATCAGCACGACGGTCACACCGACATCACCGAGCATGAATTCGCCGGTGTCGTCGGGCATCGCGCCCAGCGGCAACGTGGCCATCAGCTGGCGCGATTCGAGCACCTCAACCGTCAACGTGGAGGTCCGTCGCCGATAACGCTTAGGCATGAATGATTTCCCGCAACAATTCCCAACGTTGATCCCGTAGCAACTGGAGCGCATCCTACGCGGGGATCACCATTTGGACAAGAAAATCGCCGGGAACGAGCTCAATCCCGTCCCGGCGATGTTGTCGGTGTTATCGTCTGTCTGGCCGTCGCGGCTGGAGTCGAGGCGTTAAATACTACGCAAATTCCGCAAAGAACGCGTCACTTGCCTCATCTTTCCCAGCTTCCATCTTCGACGCAGCTAGCCCATCCAGCAGACCATCGAGCGACAGCGTGCCTGTTTCTAGGCCACTGGATAGCACGGAGTCTCGCACGCGTTCGCCGGCAGCCGCATCCGTTGCCAGCGGCGACGTGCCGCTTTGTACCGTGAAGGCATATTCCGTCGTGCGTCGGCGAGCGGCGGTGGAACTGGAGGCCGAGTCAATCGACGAATCAGCACTCATCGACCACGTGGAAGCCGACCCTGCGGGCAGCAGCGACGCCGTGCTGCTGGCGAAGAGCGGCAGGCTCGTGATGTCTCCAGCGGAAAGCGACGTGGTTGTCACGGCACTGCTGCCTTCCCCTTCACCTGCGGCTTCACCACCACCGCCGGCATTGAGCGTGTTGATGATCAGCAGTGCGTCGATCGGCGAGATGAAGCCGTCCCCATTCACGTCGATGAAGTAGTCGCGACCGGTACCGGGGTTATCCGGGAAGATTGGCGTGCCTGCGATCGGCACGAACGGTGGAGGATTCGGCAGCGCGGAGACTCCCGGATAGGCGTTCAGGAAGTTCACCACGAGCAAGCTATCGAGCGGCGTGATGAAGCTGTCGTTGTTGACGTCCAGCGGCTTGGCCAAGTTCTGCCACGGCGGTCCGTTGACCGTCAACTGATAATCTTCCACTTCGCCGTCAACCGCAGTGCCCGAGGCATTCAGTCCGCCGGTCGAACTGTAGCGGAACCGGGCGAAGGTGCCGCCGAGCGATGCGGAGGCTGGCACGACAAAAGTGAGCGTATTCGCACCAGACACCAGCAGTCGGCTCGAGAACACTCGGTCGGAAGGATCGTCGAAGTCGCCGTCGCGATTGAAGTCGACAAACCCGTCGAGGAAGCCCGCTGACTGACCTGCGGCCACTCCCGTCTTATTAGCCGTCACGGTGATCGTCACGGCACCATTTACGTAGAGCGGGGTGTTGAACACGACGCCGTCTTCATCGTTCGGTGAGCCGTTCACATCGTCACCGGTGGCGGTCAAGCTGGCCTGGCCATCCGATTCTGCATCGACGAGTGCACCGAGGTAGAAGCCCGAGACGATCGCGTGCCGAGCCGCGTTCACACCGGTGGTCGAGTAGCTGGCGGGGGCATCACCGTAATCGCTGCCGTTACCCAGCAGGATCGTGAACGTCGTTTCGCCGGTGAGCTGATTGGCTTTCAGGTCGTTGCCGGCGAGGTCGCGGATGGCCGAGGTGAACGTCGTGACGAAGCCCGTCACGTCGGTCGCTCCGCGAATCACCACTTCGACCGTCGCCTTACCTTGCAAGCTGTACTGCCGTGTGGTCGCGCGGACTGCATTCAAACCGCTACCGGAAATCGCCGTCACCACCGCTTGAGCGACCAGTTCGCCGGACATTACCGGAGTCGCAGGCGTGGTACCGGGCACGGTGCCAGGAACGAACGGCACGGCAATGGCGCCAGGAGTTTGCACGCCTGGTGTGCCTTGCAGCGTGAGGGTCGAAAGGGTGACGTCGACGAAGTGATTGATCGTTCCGCCGAGCCACACTTTTCCGCCCGACACGTTGACCGGGTTGAGTGCCAGCGAAGCGACACCCTTAACTGCCGTCACAATCGCGTTGGCGATATCGTTCGGCGTGGCGGTGCTGCCAATCGGAATGGCAATATTCCCCGGCGAGACTCCACCCACGCGATTGAATTCGAACGTCACCGCTGGATTCAAGCCGTTGCGAATCGAGAATCGCTGTGCGTCCGCCACTCCGGCCTGTGGAACTTGCAGCACATAGCCACTGTCGAATTCAAATGTCTTCGTCGTGGTGTCATCGCTGACCGTGAACGTCTGACCTTCCGTCAACTGATCTCCGCTCGGCGGACTGAACGTGAACTGATCGCGATTGACCAGATCAATTCGGTAAGCGTGATTGGTTTCCCACACGCCTGCCAGCGGCACAATGCGAATGATCTTGTTGGTTGTGTCATAGCTGAACTTGTAATCGATACCTTCGATCAGCAAGCGATTGTCACGCAGCACGAGCACCTTGTTCTTGCCAACCGTGGAGTCATCGACACCGACGCCGTTCTGCGGATCAGCCGGTTCGACGCCGTCCACCAACTGAATCGAGAAGTCGCTCAGCGGGATGTTCGGCAGCTGCACAATCGAGCTGGCTCCGTTCGAGTCGCTGGTGGGATCCGTGACCGAACCGGTACCCGAGAAGACTTTGTCTTGCGGGTTGATGAGTCCAGCGGCGGGGCCGCTGAAGTCGGAGCGATCGATCGCACCACGATCCTTAAACACGTTCTCGCCAAATCCTACGGGCGGCGTGGTGTTCGGATCATCCACTCGCAGCAGCCCGAACAGATCGCGCTGGGGAGCGAGAATCGGTGAAGGGGTAATGCCCAGCGGTGCCTTCACGGTTTCCAACGCGGCTCGTTCCAGCAGCGAATCAATCGAGCTGTCGATCGTGCGTGAACCTTGAGCCGGGTAGAAGTTGCCGGTTGCGGCATTGACGAACAGTGGATCGGTGTTCGACAGAGTGATGGGGAAATCTTCGCCCGTCATACCGACGGTGTTCGTGCGATTGCCTTGATAGACCGTCGCTCCCACCACCGTCGTCGCCGACGTACCATCGATACGAATACCAGTACCGGCATTGGCCACGATGTTATTGAGCAGCGTCGGGCTGGCGTTCCGCCGCACGTTGATACCAATGTCCGGTGCACCCGCCACGGCGACGAGCGTACCCGAGTTGCCGAACACGGTGTTGTTCACGATGCGAGCAAACGGCACGGGAGCATCGGGCGACAGCGAGCCCGACACCTGCACGCCACCGGCTAAGTTGAAGGTGAGCAGGTTGTTGGTGACCACCACACCCGGTGCGAGCTTGTCGTAGTTGAGCTCTTGCAGATTTCGTACGGCACCTGGTCGAGCGGCGCCCGATGTGGCATCGACTGCTCCCGGTCCCAAATCGATTCCGTAGTTAGCCGAGTAGCTCACTCGGTTCGCTTGTACCACGATCTGACCTTGATCGCGGAAATGGTTTTGATCGCCGAAGCCACCGAAGTATTGGAAGTCGGCCTGCGTCGGGTCACCGAACGTCAAGCTGAGTTCGTAGAAGCCGGTGCTTCCCGGAGCGTTGCTACCGGCGAAATTCGGATTGTAGACGCTGAACGGAGCGGCCACCGGAGTGCCGTTGAAGCCACTCACACCGATGTAATACTTTCCAGCGATCACGGCCGTGAAGTTGAGGAACGCGTCGGTACTGAACAGCTCGTTGGGGCCTCGGCCCGTGTTGTTAAATGCCAGCGGTGTACCGGCAGCATTGAACACGGCCAGAACTGGGTTGAGCGACGAGCCAATTTCATTGGCATCGACGTCGATCGATAACGTCTCACCGGCGTTCAAGTAGACTTCGAACAGATCGACATCGCGGCCGGTTTCCAAACCAAACTGTGGATTGTCGCCAATCACACCGCTCGCTCGGTAGGTCGTGCTGTTGAGTCCCGAGATGGTCGTCTTCGTGGCGGTTTCGATCGTGTCGTTGTCCTCTGGCACTGGCAGACCAAATCCTTGCACGGTCACTCGACCAAAAATGTCGACGCGATTATCGGTGCTTGGTCCGGGTCGCACGACACCGTCCGTGCCATCGGAGAGGGCTGCCGAGATGCCGGGCAGAACCGCCTGCACGGCTGGGCTGTTGATCGCATCGCGAATGGTGGCCGCCACGATGTAGTCGGCATCGGTTGGATTGAAGCCCAGGGCCACATTGCCCGGCTCCACTCCGTAGGCCGGATTGGTCGGCAGAATGGAGAGATCTTCGTACTCGAAGGTCACGGTCGAGACGCCGTTGGAGAGCGAGAACTTCTTGCCGTCCGTGAGTCGATCGCCGCTCTTGGCCAGCAACCGCACGCCTTGTGCCAGCCGATCGTTGGTGTCCATGCTGCCGTTGAGGCCCGCTGGATTGTCGGTCGTCGTCGTGGAAGACGAGAACGACTGCGACTGTCGCACTTCGAGCTGATACGGCCCCGTCAGAATGTCGGTCACCAGCAGCTCGGGATTCGCCACAAAGCTCGTATCTTGAACCGCACCGGTCACCAGTTCACCGCGTTCGGCAAATCCGATGATGAAGTCGTCCAGATAAACGCCTTCAAACAGATTCGCTTGCCCCTTGCGATTGTTGTTGTAACCCAGTCGCAGCAGCGGATCGTTGATGTCACTCGGGATATCCAGTTCGAGTGAGTCGACGAGGCTGAGTGGACCTGGATCGGTCACGGTGTGATTGTAGATGCGCACCAGATCACGGTAGCTCTTCACAATGTCGTTGGTCTGTTCGAACGACAGCGGTGGATTGCTGAGGAACGAGACCGCGGTGCCGCTTGTTTGCAGCGTCACACTGGGGCCGCTCAGCGTCACACGAGCGCGTGAATAGGTGAACGTGTTGGCGGTCACGCCCAGCGGCGACGCATTGATCGCCGTCGCCAAGGCACTGGCCACCGCACCGGCATTGAAGTTGGCACTCGGCGAGAACCGCACTGGGTAAACATTGTCGCCCGGAGCACCGGTTCGCTGGATGCCGATCAAGCCCGACGTGGTCACCACCTCGTTGGTCGATTCACCGAGCGTGACGATTCCCAGCGGCTGGGTGGCGGCGTTGAAGCCGGTGAAACCTTGCGCCTGGATCGCCGCTGCGATGCTCGACGCGATCACGTCCGGATCATCGGTCACGACGAACGGAATGGCAACGTTGCCGGGAACCACGGCGCCGTTGGCATCGAGTTCAAACGTGATTGTCTTGGTGGCATCACCCAGCGTGAACTGTTCACCATCGACTACGTTGCCGGCGCGGTTGAGTCCGATGAGGGCGGTCGAGCTGGTGTTGAGCGTATGGCGGTAATCGCTGCCCAGGTCGATGTAGATGTTGCTGCCGCTGCCACGTACGACCGGTGCTAAACCGACCAGCCGATTGGCGGTCACTTCATTCGCAATGGCGGCGCGGATGGCGTTGGCAATCTCTGCCGCCGAGTTACCGGGTGCCGTGTACGAGAACGGAATCAACACTCGTCCCGGCGTTACCAACCCATCGGACGACATTTCAAACGTCACGCTGTTGACGCCGTCGCTCACGGTGAAATTGTCGCGATCGGTGAGTGCGAGTGCTCCGCTGGCTGGTACGCGAATGCCCAAGGCACCCGGCACTTGGAATTGCACCGAGCCACTCACCCCGGGCCGACCCGTGGTTGAGAAGGCGCTGTTCGAGCTAAAGACGCGGACGCCGCTGGCGCCAAACATCTGCACGCGCGAGCCGCTGAGCACGAGTGGATTGTCCACACCCAGACGGATGAAGGCCGGGTCCGTCGCGGCCGCCGTGCGCATCGCGTTGCGGATCGAGGTGGCGACCGTCAACTGACTGGAACCGTTCGTGATCGGCACCGCCACGTGACCAGGCTGCACTCCTCCCGTCTTATTGAACTCCAGGATCACGACGTCGGACGTGCCTTCGTTGTAGATCGTGAGCGTGTCGCCATCACTAATCGACGCACCGCCCGAGTTCGGAATGGACAGAATAATGCCGCTCTCGAATTCGTAGTTGTAGGTGTTCTGCCCATTGCTGAGCTGGAACGCATCGCCGTCCCGGTACTGCAAGCCGCTGGAGGCGATGAGCGACTGCGCGTGGAACGTGGGTTCCAAAGCTGAATCAATCGCCGTCGCGACTTGAGTCGCCGTCATGTTCTGGTGGATCGGCACCGACACGTACGTCGGCGTCGCACCGAAGTTGCCTTCGAGGACCATGCCAAGCTGCGTCTCGTTGGGCGCCAGTCCTTGTACAAGATTGGTCGCTCCCTGCAAATTCACGCGATTGCCCGACACGTACGGCGTCACCGTCGAGGGGCCGTTGAGCTGAATGGCTTGCGAGATGAGTCGAGCGAGATCGGCAGGCGTCTGCGAGGCATCGAGCAGGATGCGCACGTGCGTGGCATCGTTCAGCAGATCGTCGCGATCGAATTCATAGGTTGTCGAGTTGCCGTTGCGATCGGTGATTTGGAACGTTTCACCATCGACCAGAGCCGCTCCCGACGGTGGCACAATCGTGTAGCCCATCTCGAATTCAAAGATCGTGTTATCGATCTGGAAGGTCTGGCCATCACGCAGTTCCGTGCCCGGCTTGGCCCACAATTCGGAGCCGCCCGTGGTGGGATCGCCGACGTTGAAGTCGCCAGCGGTGCTGAAGTCAAATCGCAACTTGAGATGCCCCAGTCCGGCGAAGCCCGACAGGTCCACTCGAGCCTGTCGCCAGGTGTTCGTATTATCCCACAGGAGGCCACCCGAGCCGTTGTCGTTGTACGCAACCGCCGTCCACTGATTGTTCACTCCGACAAAGACTCGGAATGAGTCGTAGTTGGTCGTGGCGCCGTCAGCGTCTTCGTTGTTCGAGAAGTAGTTGAAGTAGAGCACCGGCTGGTCGGCACTCGTGTAGCCTTCCAAGCTGAACTCATTGGTGACCACCGTACCGGCCGCTCCACCGGGGAAGTCATACGTTCGCGCCACATTGCCGACTCGGCCTTGACCGAACATCAGACTGGCCATACCGGCCGTCGGATAGGGATCCAGGTCGGGTGGCACGGGCGGAGTCGCGGTGGGTGACGTACTTCCCGCGCGAGTCGTGTCGGCGGTTGCCAGCACGCCGTGTCCGGGATCGTTCTGGCGGGAATCGACGAGGATCACATCGCCGACGTTGGCAGCGGCACCGACGCGCACGTCCATCGCGGTCGCAGCCGATTCGACAGGCACGGTCGGCGTGATATTCCAGAGGTTGCGATTGAGCGTGGAGAAGGCAATACCTTGAATTCCACCGTTACCACTGCCGTCGAAACCCTGAACGTTTCGAATACCCGTATCAACGCTTGTCTGCCCATCAACAAAGATCGGCTGCAGCACACCTTGCGTGTTGAACGCATAGAGTCGCCCGTTGCGGTCCATGCCGAACAGCAAATTGGCATAGCGGCCGTTTTCCACGTTTCGCGGTCCAGCGGTCAAAGCGGCGAAGCGAATGCCCAGCAGATCGTTCGCCGACGTACTGATGTAGGTCGTTGGAATCGTGCGCTGGAATGGCGGTTCGGTAATCGCCGAGTCGAGATCGGGATTGATGCGGTACAACCCACCGTTGCTCGACACCACATACAAACCACTCGTCGTGCCCGCCATACCGGTGATGAATCCACCCGGTCCGGTGCCGCCGCCCGTGAACGGCGACTGCGTGGTGATCGATCCATCGAGCAGGCCATCGATGATGACGCTGACGCCCGAAGCCGTAGCACTCACCCCCGGAATGTTCTGATTGTTAATTGCAGTTGCCGCTTGCAAAGCGATTTCGGAAGCGGAATCCGACGCCCAGAACGGAATCGCAATGTGTCCCGGAGCCACTCCGAACGATCCATTGCGATCGACCCAGTTCGGCACGCCGTTGAAATCGGCGGCTTGGGCGGCGATGCGATTGGGTAGCCCGTTGGTGATCTTCGGCGGTGGGAAGTTGATACGGCTCACATCGGAGCTCGCGGTAAACTGCGAACCGGAATTCACCACCTGTTCGACGGCCAGTCCAATCTGGTCGGCCGTCATGTTCTCTTCGACTGGAATCTGGAACACTCGACCGGGCCGAGCGGTGATCATGTTGACCACCGGTGAGGCGGAGGTGAAGGTGAGTCCGCGACCGTTCACCACCAAGCGACCGTAGCCGGCACCAGCGGGGGCGACCAACTGCGTCGTCACGTTCATGTTTGCACCGGCAATCGCCGACTGCATCGACGCTGCAACTTGCTGCGGCGACATGGAACTCGTGTACGGCACCCAGACGTTGCCCGGAGAGACCGTGGCCGAGGTGCGTGAGAACTGGAAGCGGAACAGGGCTCCACCGGCATTCTGTAAGGTGAAGGTCTGGACGTCGGTGAGTAGCGTGCCTGCAGGTGCTTCCAGGATCGGTGCCGAGCCGCGATCGCCGTTCACCGAGATCAGCCCGGTGCTCGACTGCGCCGCATTGTCGTTCGTCAGTGTCACGCGGTTACCGACGGCCGAGGCGACGACATTCGTACCGCCACCCGTAATCGCAGCGGCCATGAGCCCCGCCACGCCGACCGGCGTCAAGTTACCGGTGATATCAATCGTCGTCGCATTGGGATTCAATGCCTGGCCACCGTTCACATTCGCATGAATGAACTCGAACGTTTCCGTCTGTCCCGACGTGTCATTGATCGAGAACGTCTGGTTCGCCAAAGCGATCGACGCCGAGTTCACGATCAACACCGGTCCGGTATCGAACTGGAAGATCGTTTCATCGCCTGTCGAGGTGGAATCGCTGTTCGGGTCGAGCAGGAAGAACTGGCCGTCGCGAATCGTGCGAGCCGGGTCCGGATTGGTCGGCAGTTCATTGATGTTCTGCAGGATGTCGGGACCAGAATCAAATTCGAACGTGAAATCCTGGAAGCCATCATTGATCGTAAACGGCAGGCTATCCGTGATGTTGAACGTTGTAAAGTTCGGGTAGACAGCGGTTGGATTGAGGTTGCGGAAAGTCGCTTCGGAAACGGTCAATTCGCCGCCCGTCACGATACGTCCACGTTCCAGCGCGTCGGTGCCCGCACCCTGGTAACGCTCGTCACCGGGATTCGGAGTCGCCACGCCCAGATTGGTGCCGCTATTCACATCGTTCGTGAATTGGTAGAGCACGTTGCGAGTGAAAGCGACGCCGTTGTTTTGTGCGAAGTCGGGGCGATAACCAATCGCCAGCAGTCGTTCCGAACCGTACAGGTTGGGCGGCGTGAAGGTGGTGGCGAGGAACTGCATGCCCACGCCGCTTTGGTTCGGCGTGAAACCGGCGGCAATCGCCGTGCCGGGACTAGCTGGATCTTCGATGAACGTGCCAATGCCGTCGTCGTTGATCACCGTCGTGTTACCGGTACCGGTATCGATGTTGATCAAGTTACCCGACTCGGCATCGGTCGGTCCTTCGGGATCGATCGTGCCATCTTCCACATCGAGCGAGAAGGCGTAGAGCCGTCCGTCCGCTCGCATCGCAATATCACCGACGTCGAAATTGTAGAAGCCGTTGGGCGTCGCGTTGCTGTTGACAAACGTTTCAATCGAACCGGTGAAGGCATTGACCGTGGCGAGCGTCGATTGATCGATACCCACGCCAAAGTTGTTGTCGTAGCTAACGAACAGCGGAATGTTGGCCAGATTGAACGGCACGATGCTGGCGTTGTTGACGAGCTGCGACGTAAGTGGCAACTGCACGGTCGAAATCGGCGTGCTGTCGAGGTGATCTTCGACCACGCGGATGACCGACGTGTTCGGTTCCAATCGCAGGAATGGATTGGCGGGCAGACGCACGGCCACTTGAGCGGCCGCACTGGGGATCAAAGCCTTGTTGGCTACCGCGACGAAGTAGGTGCCTTCGGGCAGCGGCACCGAGCCGATGTACGGGTCGAGTGCGCCGACGCTGCCACGAGCCAAATCCGAGGTGCTCGGGCCGGCCAGCGGCTGCGGACGATCTTCGCCGAGATTGGAATCACCGGACAAGTAGACCATTCGGCCGGCGCTGTTGAACACAGCCAGCGACAGATCGGGCCGCGCCATGCCGTCGGCGTAGTCGATATCGAACGCAGTCGAAATCAGATTGGTCGCGGTCGACGCTCCCGACAGATGAGCGTAGTTCACATCGAGCCGATACCAATCGATGTCGGCATTGGTGCCGATGGTACCCGCGACGCTGATTGCACCGCGATCGCTGGTGAGCAGGTTGCCGATCGGATCGGCAGTGGCTGGCGAGTTATTACCACCGGTGCCAGTCGTTATTTCCGATTCCGACGCTTCACCGAGAAGCGGTGAGTGGCCCGGTTGTCCCAGCACTTGAATGCCGACGTTGGCGTAGCGCACATCGCTGTAGCGCACCGTCGTGCCACCCACTTCATCCAGCTCTTGCAAGCGAATCTGCAGCTGATAGGTACCCTTCGTGAGACCGGCGCCCAGGAGCAGTGGTTCGCGGAGATTGGCAGCCGGATCACCAGCGCTCAAGTTGCTCGAACGCACGCGCACGTGGTAAGTGTTGAGGTCGCCCTGTCCCGGCAGGATCACTTTCAGGCCGGCGTCACGGGGATTCGTCGTGTAGCGATCGGGTACGCCATACGGCAAACCGCTCGACAGCCGAGAAGCGAGCGTCGAGCCATCACTATAGATGGCTGCGAGGCCTTCCGACTCATCCGTGGAATTGTCGGAGAGAGCCAGGATGTCACCATTGTCATCGATGAGTTCGACGACGGTGTCGAGTGCCTGCGTGGTGCGATCGATGTCGATCCAGACCGGCGTGCCGGGCGTGCCGCGGAAACTGTAGACGTCGATATCACCGGGATTCAGAATCGCACCGCGCACCGTGAAGCCCAAGCGCAAGTTCTCGTCGCCCGCTTTTTGATAGGCACCGAGATCACCGAGGAACTGAGCGTTGTACGGCGTGCCGTTGCTACCCACGCCACTGGTCGCCCGCGGATCGTTTTCCAGAACCGTCTCGACGTTGCGGTCGTGCGCGTTCTCGTCGATCTTCAGCCCTTGCCAATCGCCCGGCTGCGGACGAGCGGCGAGCGGCTTGTTGGAGAAGCTACCGGCTTGCAGGAACACACCGCTGTCTAATGCCGAATCGGCCACATCCGAAATGGCCAGTTTTACGTGGTGAGTTCCTGGTCCAAGATTCAGCGCGGCGGCGGTAAAGACGTCGGTGAAGCCGTCGTACCCAACCTCGTTCAAGAAGAGCCCGTTATCGTCTAGATCGTTGTTATTGTAGAACTGCGGATTGACCGCGCCCGTGCCGAACGGATCACCACCATTAACCGTGTTGATGGTAATGGGAGTCGTCGTTCCCGGAATGAACGCAATGTTTTTGCCATCGACATAGAAGGCGAACACATCGTTAAACAAAGAGTTCGCAAACTCGTTGTACTCTTCCGAACCAAACACGAAGTTGAAATACAGCTCGCCGGACGTCGTCGTGAAGTCGAATTCCAGCACGGTACTGTCGAGGGTCGTGAAACCGGATGTCGCATCGAGATCGGCATCGCCCGTGCCTGAGGCAAATCCGGTTCCGAAATCCGATACGTTCGGTCCATTCGCTTCGGCCACATCACCCGTGGTGAGCAGCACGCCCGTATCGATGCCAATCGAGCTTGAGCCACCCACGAACGTACCCGCCGAGGTCGCGCTGCTCACGAGCGTCGCGTTGCCAACGGGCGTCACACCGGGTCCGAGCAAGAAATCGCGCAGGGCGTCGGCTGATGTCACGGGAGTTGTCACTACGACATTCCCGCTGCCACCACCACCCGTACCCGGCAGCACGTTCGCAAATGACACGCCGTCGTTGTTGGTATCGGTTTGCGGCGAGCCATCGGGCTTGTAACCCGCGCCGACCGTGTCGTCTGCCAGCGACGTCATCACGACCGGAAAGCCCGGCTGGCCGATCACCTGCAGAATGCCACCGATCCGATCCGTGATTTCCAGCGGGCGACCATTCACCGTGAAACCGGCCACCGCCGTCGATCCCACAGGCACGCCACCATTCTTCAGCTTCACCACCAAGCTCTCTTGCGGGCTGCTGAGCAGCTTCAAGCCGCCGAATGTGTGGAAGTCGTAGACATAGACCATGTCTTGCAGAATGTGGACGATGTCGGTGTCGTCCCAGATGCTCTCAGTCGTCAGCGTCTCACCACGTACGACCATGCCGTTGTAAGCGTTCGTGCCGATTTCATTGTTGTTGAGACGGTTGAGCCGAATGAGTGGCCCGGTGTTTTCGAGGTAACCGGGCGTGGCATCGAGCAGCCCTGACTGCCGTCCGTAATCGGTGAGTCCAGTGGAGTTCAGGGCATTCGTATTGATACTGATCGCTGGTCCCAGATTGTCACGCAGCGTATTGGACACGATGACGGGCTGAGCGCCGCGCACGAAAATCGAAGCGGCCTCGTTGAAGCCTCGTCCCAAACGACCCGTGGGCGCCTGGCCTCCCAAGCCATTCTCGTTGTATTCGAACGTGGAATGAGCGATACGAGCGGTTGCTTGATGGACTTCCACCGCATTGAAGGCCGTGAACGTTCCTTCCACTCGCGTAATGCCACCAGCACCCGCGATCACCGCATGATCGATGCTGCCCGAGCTGCCGGGATAGAGGTAAATGCCCGACCAGTCGCCGCTGCGCGGTCCGTTGGTCGCCGAGCTGTTGAACGTCGTATTGGAAACGCCGTCATTCTTGGTGAGGAACGTGCCGCCCGCGCCGAAGCGATCATCCGCCATCGACGTGAGGACCGATTCCAAACCTTGTTTCGCTTCGATGATGAGCTGCCCACCTGGGTTCGCCGAGATACCAGCACCGCTCAGCTTCACCACCACGGCCGGATCGATCTGCAAGCGTGCATCGAGACGCGGACGCAAACCACGCGGCGTCTCGTCGAGCGTGCCGGCCAGCGTCGTGCCGTTATCGATGTACTGCGTGTCGGTGGCATTGATCTGAGCGATCAGCGAGTACGGTCCGCCAGCGGTCGTCGTGCTGCGATAGATGCGCCGCGAGAAGCCGGTGGGAGCGGTCGGCAGATTCGTCAGCCGCACGCGGTCACCCGCCGCAATCGTCGCGGTCGCGGTCGCTACTGAAGCGTTCCCTTCATTGCCCGACGCATCGACGAAGGTCACTCGATAATTGAAATTGCCCGGTCCAAAGGTCGTCAGCCCACCGCCGACCAGACGTGTGGCCGTGACGAGTGACACGGTGGGACGCGCGAGCTGTTCCAGCGGTCCACCAGGCGTACCATCGACAATCAGGTTCTCGGCGATCACGTGCGCGATGTCGGTATCGTCGAAGCGTCCCGCAACCGTCAGCTTGCGCACCGACTCGCCCGCTCGCGTGGTCACGCGCACCAGCAAACCGTTAATCGAGTTGCTCTTGCCGGTGACCGGATCAACGAGCGAGTTGCCATGAATCTCGGGGCCTACACGGTTGTAGTCGGCCGTGAATTCGCGTCCGAGTAACTGGAACTCTGGAGCGTTGAAATCATCTTCTTTGAAACTGTTCGGCGTGGCCGACATCGCCGCATCGGCACTGAGCGTGATCTGGTTGAACGTGACCGTCGGTCGCGAATCAAGCATGTAGATCGGATTGACGACTTGAGACACGGAGGCGACGGTGACGTTGCCGCCACCATAGCGCAGGTCGGCTTGTCCCACGTAGTTCAAGAAGACACCACGACTCTCCCAGTTGAACCGAGTCGCATCGCTGCCGTCGACATCGTTGCGGAAGGCCAAACCACCCCAGTTACCCGCTTGCGGCAGAATCGTATCGGGATTCGTGTCCTTGCCGATCGTGGCATCATCATAGGATGTGAAGTAGACGCGATTGACGGGAGTACCGAGTACCTGCAAGGCACCCGCACTGCGATCGACTGTGGGTGATGTGCTACCGACATTCACCGCCGAACGACGCATCTTGAAGATCGCGCCGGCGTCAATCATCACCGTCACGCCCTTGGGCACATCAAGCGTGCTGCCGTCGCTCAGCGGTGCGCCCGTTGTCGCATTGAAACCAATTTCATAGGGCACGTTGTCGGTGAGTGTCGCGAAGCTGTTGTCGACACCTGGGTTGCCGACAACGCGCACCACTTTGCCCGCCGTCGCGGCGGTTAGTGCTTGGCCGAGGTTATTGCGTGGGGCGGTGATGGTACCCGAACCACCCGCGATGGCAGTCTTGTCGACCACAATCTGATCGGCCGGAGCGACAGCGCGGAACCAGTAGTTGTACACGCCGCCGGGAATGCCGTCGCCATCTCCATCCAGCGCCACACCCGTCGCATCGACGATGGAATTCGTCACCGCCGGGCGGAAATTGAACCGCACGTCGTAACCACCTTGCGACTTGCCACCAATGCCAGAATCCGGAATCGTCGGATCGTACGAGGTGTTGCCGCTGGCACTCACGCCCAACCAGTACTTGCCGGCGGTCAAGTTGAGTTTCAGCAGGGAGTCTTTGCTGAAGGAGTCGTCGTTCTGCGCGATCACATCCTTGCGTTTGCCGATCACGTTGCCTTGATCGTCCACCAGATCGACTTCTTTCCAGAGTCGTAGGGCGGTGTTGAGCAGTGAAGAGTCGAAGCGGCGTTCGGCACTCGTTTCCGCCACGAACTCGCCCGCTCGATCCAGCGTGAACTGGAACATGTCAATGTCTTTGCTCTCGGGGCGATAGAGCCGCTGCAAGTGCACAATGTCTGCGTCACTCGGATAAATCGGCTCAATCGTGTTATCAAACGCTAGTCCGGTACCGCCGGCAGAGAGCGAGCCGTTGACGTTGGCCAGTGGAGTGGCGACCGGTGGCGGTCCATCGTTCCCCATGACGGTGCCAGGAGGCAAATCGTTCGTCGCGCCCAGGCCGAGCATGGAGCCGATTTCATGCATGACGCGTTGGAAGTAGGTTCCGCCCGTCTTGTCGTCCCAGCTTTCCACCGCTTCCAAAATGACCGTGGGCCCAACGGCCGTCGAACCGGCGATGCTGAAAGGAAAACCAACTCCGGTTGGCACCAGCGGATCGATCGCGCGCAAGTCGCCCGTGACGACCGCGATGCCCGATGAAGCGGTTTCGACAAACTGAATCCCCGCCACTCGACTGAATGCCTCAAACGCTTCGCGGGTGCGCTGCTTCTGGTTTTCCGTGATGAGGTTGAAGAGCGGATTGCCCTTCGGGTCGTAGCCGTAGAGCGAACGGAAGTTGTAGGCGACCGTCGAGATGCCAGCGGTCGTATCGGCCGCTCCATCGGACAAGTGGTTCTCACCAGGCACGTCGATATCTCGATGTCCCGGTTCAAACACATCGCCCGGGAAATTCAAGCGAAACACCTGCGGGTCGATCGCACTGGAATAGACCACGCTTTGCGACGTGAGGGTGCCCAGATCGGTGGACGTGGTGAAGGTGGAACCAAGGCCACCGGCCCAGACGAGCGTCGTGCGCTGCGCGGTCGCGAGCACGGTTGGCATATCAAACGAACCGTTGCCCGACACGATCGAAGCTTTCACTAACGCACTCGACGCGGCATTCGTATTGATCGCATCCACTAGCTGCTGAGCGGTCGTGCGACTGCCCGTGGAGTTGTTCACGATCACGCTGATTTGATTGCCGTAAACGTTGACGCTCGGCGGAACATTGAGCCCCAGATTGGCGCGGGCGACCGTCACGGTGATGCCACCACCGGCTTCACCGGGCGTGACGGCATCGAACTGGAAGTTCACCTGTCCGCCGGTATTTAAGTCCGACGAGACCGTGGCGACGGGCCGCAGCTGCTGTGGCCGAGCGGGAGTGGCCTCGTTCGTGCCGATGCGCAGCCGATAGGTCCCTGCGCCAGCGGGCGACTGATCGATGTTCCAGGGGAATGTCAGCACCGCCTTGTCGGCGACCGCATCGTACGAGACGGTCGACGGTGTGAATTCCACGTCATCCGTGTTTTCCACGGTATCCTGAGTGAAAATCAACTTGTAGAACTGGGGATTGGTGGCGGAAGCGACATTCAGGTTGTCGTTGTTGAAGTAGACGTCGATTTGATTACGGCGCTGCGACAACGTGCCGGCGGTGGAACGATCAATCGGCTGTGGGACGACTGCGATAACTTGCGCACCGAGGTCGAGTTCAAAATCGCGCGAGAAGTTAATGCCGTCATTGAACGCTTCGCCATTGCGATTCTTAAGAGCCGCCGTGGTCCCACCCAGAATATCGATGCGATAGACGTCGTCTGGCAAACGTTCTTTAAACCGAGCGATCACTTCGCGATCCGACTCGCCGCGCCCCAAATAACCGGGGTTGATCAGCACGTCATTGGAACCGGCCAGCGTAATGGCGGCGCCCGACACCAGATTCGTGGCGATGTCCGTGGTCGGATTGCCCAGCACGATCGCAGCGGAAACCAGCGCCGACGCGGCGGGACTGGCCTTCAACGCTTGCACGATATCGATCGGCTTCGACTTGCTGCCGTTGGTGTTGTTGAGCTGGATGGTGACGGTGGTACCGGAGACGGTGACGACCGGCAACTGACCGGTCGGCAGATTGGCCTTGGTAAACACGACCGACGTGCCGTTCCCCGCTTGGCCGGCGACCGTCGCCGTGAACTGCATCCGCACTCGGTTGATTGCCAAGGCGTTAAAATCGTAAATGCCGCTGGCTGCATTCGCTCCCGCCAAGGTGATCGGCGAATAGGTAATGGCAGGGGTGGCGATGTTGGTCGCGGCATTGCCCGAGACGATCGATGCTTTGATCAGCCCGCTTGCGGCCACATCATTATTGAGAGCGGTGATCAGGTCGGAAGCGGTCGTTGGTCCGGCGATGTTGGTGTTGAGCACCACGCTGATTTGAGTGCCCGTGACGGTGATCTGCGGCGCTAGAATTCCGCCCTGATCCGTCTTCGTAAAGCTGAGCTGCAAACCGTTTTGCGAAGAGCCCAGAGCTTTCGCGTCGAAGCGCAACACAACACCACCACTGGTGTTAAAGTCGCTGCTGGCCGTGGCCGGCGTGAACACTCCGTCCAGCCCCGAGCGCCAGATCTGGATGCCGCTGACCGTCGCGAAGTCGATGACCTGCCCCTCGCTGAAGCGGAACGTGAGGTCCTGCGGGGCGACATTGAGCACTTCGTTGGGCTGCAGCAGATGTCCGTCGTCGGGCAGAATTCCCGCCAGTTGCGGACCCGCCATCATCCGGCGATCTTCCAGCAACTCGACTCGAATTCGTTGCCCTAGCTCTCGTCTCTGCTGCAAGACCTTGCGTTGGTGCGCTAGTTGCCAAGTTCCACGCTTCGAGGATCGCCGGATAGCCATTATTTACAGCCTCTTGTTTGTGTCCGCCCTGCGGCTTTCAGTTCAAGCCGGATTATAATTCCAGGGTCAGTCAATGCAACGAAATTGCACATCACCGTGACTCTTCCGCCACAAGGAGTTGAGTGCCGTCTGGGTACGACGGAACTCGAACGCCCTCCGAAAACGAAAGCGCACGGTCTCTTTAGTGGTCGGGTAATGAGGAGTGTTCGCGTTAATCGTTTCCGCGAGGAGAAGTGAAAGAGTGTTAAAAGAGGTAGTCGGTGGGGCTTGAGGATGACTTTGCGGGCTGCTTGGTGGACCTTGAGTGCCCGACGAAGGCGGCGGCGCGACGGTGATGCGACGGTGATGAGACGGTGATGCGACGGTGATGCGACGGTGATGAGACGGTGATGCGACGGTGATGAGACGGTGATGAGGGGTGCGGTTTTGGGTCCGATTAAGGCTACTGGTTCTGGACGCATCAAAGAATCTTGAAGTTTTCTTGCATTTCGTCGATCGAGATGAGATAATCACGCCCCGGACTTTGAAGCTTGCACGTTTCAACACCGGGTTGGTCACCGGACGAACACACGGACGACAACAACGTTCAACGGAAGAATGGCACGCATTAAAGGGAGCCTCCATGCGTAAGTTTTCACCCGCCGCAGCCCTGCTTTGGGCTGCTCTTGCCATCACGGCAACTCACCCAGTTCTCTCCTTCGCCGCCGATCCGCCTGTGAAGGCACCCGGTTTAGGCGATCCCGGAAAACTCACCTCCATCGCCGTCGACTCGGGTCGACAAAAAGATGGCGGATTCCAGCTTTCGGGCCGCGATTCAGCCCAGCAGCTGGTCGTCACCGGCAAGTACGAAAGCGGTCAGATTCGTGACCTCACCGGTAAAGTCACCTACAAGGTACAACCCGACGGAATCGCCAAAGTGGATTCCTCCGGTTACGTGACACCCATCGCGGAAGGCGACGCCGCCATTCAGGTCACCACGTCCGAAGGCGTGAGCGCCGCGACGAAAGTCTCGGTTCGCAACATCACGCAGGATCTGCCAGTGAACTTCCCCAATCAGATCACGCCGGTCTTTACCAAGTACGGCTGCAACGGCGGTGGTTGCCACGGCAAATCGGGTGGCCAGAACGGCTTCCGTCTGTCGCTGCTCGGCTTCGAACCGACCGAAGATTACGAATATCTGGTGAAGGAAGGTCGTATGCGACGACTCTTCCCGGCTGCCCCAGACCGCAGTTTGCTGCTGCAGAAAGCCACCGGCATTCTGCCTCACGGTGGCGGTAGCCGTATGGATGTTGACTCGGCTGCGTACCGCGTCATGCGACGCTGGATCGAACAAGGCATGCCGTACGGCAGCGAGAAAGATCCGACCGTCACCCACATCGAAGTGTTTCCGCTGGAACGCTTGATGGAACGCGATGGCTCGCAGCAACTCACCGTGGTCGCCCATTTTTCGGACGGTACGTCTGAAGACGTGACCCGCACGACGCAGTTCGATTCGAATGATGCTGAAATGGCGGAAGTCGCCGTGACCGGCCTCGTGAAAACCGCGCAGCTCACCGGCAGCGTGGCTGTGATGGCTCGGTATCAAGGCCACGTGGGCGTCTTCCGCGCCACCATCCCACTCGGCCTGCCCGTGAACAATTTGCCCAAGACCAAGGGTTTCGTCGATGAACTCGTGTTCGGCAAACTGAAGGCCCTCGGATTGCCATCGTCCACGGTGTCGGATGACACGACGTTCCTGCGTCGCGTTTCGGTGGACGTGACCGGTCGCTTGCCCTCGTTAGCGGAAACCGAAGCGTTTCTCGCCGACAAGGATCCCAACAAGCGCGAGA
>JBJSXJ010000053.1:0-3521 GCA_046086325.1 Planctomycetota bacterium
CGGCGATCGTCTGAACTCTTGCGAGTTCAGCTACAGGTGGAGTGTTCAGCTACCCGTTGAGTGTTCAGCTACCGCCTTGTAGCTGAAGTCGCAAGACTTCAGACGCCCCGCGTTACGGCTGATGGCGGAGATCGTCTGAACTCTTGCGAGTTCAGCTACAGGTTGAGTGTTCAGCTACCGGTTGAGTGTTCAGCTACCGCCTTGTAGCTGAAGTCGCAAGACTTCAGACGCCCCGCGTTTCGGCTGATGGCGGCGATCGTCTGAACTCTTGCGAGTTCCGCTACCGGTTGAGTATTCACCCAGCGCTTCGTGCTTGGCTCGTGCCGCGATTAACGAAACTTGCGTACGACGCCGACGACCACACCCAGCACCTGAGCCGATTTCACATAGATCGGATCCATCGTCTTGTTGGCCGGCTGTAATCGCACTCGATTCGCTTCCGGGAACCAATACTTCAGCGTGGCTTCGCCTTCGGGCGTTTGCGCCACGACCATCTGGCCGGGCTGCGCGGACTTTTGCTTCTTGACCACGACAAAATCGCCGTCCGCTATCTGCGCTTCGATCATCGATTCGCCACGCACTTCGAGCGCAAACAAATTCTTGCGCGCGAACATTTCTCCAAAATCAATTCGCTCACACTGCTCGAAAGCTAAATTCGTCAGCCCCGCGGCCACGACGCCCGCCAGCGGCAAACCGCGATCCTCGGCCATCACCTCTCGATTCAACTCGATCGCCCGAGATTTATTCGGCGAACGAAAGATGATGCCCTTCTTTTCCAGAGCCTTCAGATGGCACATCACTCCGTTGGGCGAAGCAATTTCAAACTCTTCACCGATCTCTCGCACGGTCGGGCCATAACCACGATTCACAATTTTCTCGCGAATAAACTCGTAGACGGCACGCTGACGTTTCGTCAATAATTCCATACTCGACATCGGGTTTCATTCCTGTAAAACGGAGTGGAAATGTGTCTCCGCGAAGCGGTCGCACGTCCGTCGGCAACCCCGTATCTCCTTCGCTCGCGGCATCTTAATATACGTTCGTTCATAAATCAACGACACCTGTACACTAACGCGAAATTTAACCTCATGAATGACTACCGACACGTGTGGCGAGTCCTCAGCCTCGCTTCCCTCTTGCTCGCCGGCGCCCTGTTCAGCCCCGGCCAGCTCGTTCGCGGCGACGATTTTCCCGAGCCCAACAACACGCAAGCTCCCCAAGATCAACTCGCAGATCCCGCGAAACTGGTGGCCGGGATGAAGGTCCCACCCGGCTTTCAGCTCAGCCTCTTCGCCGCTGAACCGCAAGTGCAACAGCCCGTCGCCATCACCACCGACGGCCGCGGACGACTCTGGGTCGCCGAGATGTACACCTACGCCGAAAGCCAAGTCAACTTCGACAACCGCCTGCGCGATCGCATCGTGATCTTGGCCGACACCGACCACGATGGGCGCGCGGATGAACGAAAAGTGTTCTGGTCGGGCGGACAAAAGCTGTCCGCCGTCGCCGTCGGTTTTGGTGGCGTCTGGGCACTCTGCGCCCCCCAACTGCTCTTCATCCCCGATCGCGATGGCGATGATCGCCCCGACAGCGAGCCGATCGTGGTACTGGATGGCTGGAATGATGGACCCGTCCGCCACAACATCGTCAATGGACTCACGCTCGGTCCCGATGGCTGGCTGTACGGTCGCCACGGGATTTTAGCAACTTCCCGAGTGGGCAAGCCGGGCACTCCTGACAGCCGCCGCACCGCCCTCAACTGCGCCATCTGGCGCTATCATCCGACTCGCGAACAATTCGAAGTGGTCTGCCAAGGCACCACGAACCCCTGGGGCTTTGACTACGATCAGCATGGGGAAATGTTTTTCATTAATACGGTGATCGGGCATCTCTGGCACGCCATTCCTGGTGCGTACTATCGCCGGATGTACGGCGAACATTTCGACCCACACGTTTACGGGGTCATCGAACAACATGCCGATCACTTTCACTGGGACACCCGCGAGGCCTGGTCGGATATCCGCAAGACCGGCGTGACCGATGGCACCGACAAGGCGGGTGGCGGTCACGCCCACGTCGGACTGATGATCTATCAAGGCGACAACTGGCCCGCCGAATATCGTCAGCAACTCTTTACGCTCAACCTGCACGGCACCCGCATCAATCGTGATCGCCTCGAACGTGCCGGCTCCGGTTACGTCGGACGGCATGCCCCCGATCTCCTACACGCTAATAATCCCTGGTTCCGTGGCATCGAACTGATCTATGGCCAGGACGGTGGAGTCTACATTGCGGACTGGGCCGACATCGGTGAATGCCACGAAAACGACGGTGTCCATCGCACCTCCGGCCGCATCTACAAACTCACCTACGGTCAGCCGGCTAAACCCGTCATCTCCCCTATCGATCGCCTGTCCGCCACCGAACTCGTCCAGCTGCAGTTGCACGAAAACGAATGGTATGGACGTCAGGCGCGACGAGTCTTACAAGAACGCGCGGCTGCGAGTGCCACCCCGAATACTGCGCCGCATACTGCCCCGCATGCAGACCTTGCCGACGCTCGTCGACAACTCGAGAAAATCCTCGCCGAGCACCCACAGGTGACGCGCCAATTACGTGCTCTCTGGTCGCTGCACGTCAGCGGTGGAGTGCCCGATGAGCGACTGCATCAGCTCCTGCAGCACAAGGACGAACATCTGCGTGCCTGGGCTGTCCGTTTGCTCGCCGATGACGGCCAGTTATCGCCGGTCGACATCCAGAAACTAGCGGCTCACGCCCGCACCGAACCATCCGCACTCGTGCGTCTCTATCTCGCCTCGACCTTACAGCGTCTGCCGGTCGAGTCGCGACTGGAGCTTGCCCGTGCCCTTGTCGCGCGTCCGGAAGACGCGCAGGATCACAATCTGCCGTTGCTGGTGTGGTACGGCATCGAACCGCTGGTGGCCGAGTCGCCTGCGGCTGCAGTGGCCCTGCTGGAACAAACTACTTGGCCCACACTTCGCCAATTCATCACCCGCCGACTCGTCGAAGAAATCGAGCGGCGACCGGCTCCAGTGAATCAGATCGTGGAGTTGGCGGCGCGCGGTAGTCTAGAACTGCAGCAGGATGTTATCGAAGGTTTGACCGCTGGCCTGCGCGGCTGGCGTAAAGCTCCACAGCCTGCCGCGTGGCAAGCCTTTCAAAAAGCGGTCAGCGCTCGCGGCGATGAAATGCTGATCAGTCGCAGTCGCGAGTTGGGCGTGGTCTTTGGTGATGGGCGCGCGATGGAAGAGATTCGTCGCATCGCCCTCGACGGTGCGCAGGCCGGTGATGCGCGGCGTGCCGCTCTGCAGACCGTCATTGCCGCTCGCCCCGCCGATCTGCCGCAGCTACTCCAGCAAGCACTTGGTGACCGCGCGCTGGCCGGCGTCGCCGCTCGCGGCCTAGCCGCATTCGACAATCCGCAAACCCCGAAACAACTGCTTGACCGCTGGCACACCTTCAGCGTCGAAGATCAGCGCGGCGTCCTGGAGACGCTTGTC
>JBJSXJ010000054.1:0-6446 GCA_046086325.1 Planctomycetota bacterium
CTGCCAGCGGCGCTCTGGCCCCTCATCCCCGTCGCTTCTCCCCCATAAGAAAAATAAATAGATATCACATAATGGATAACCACCTTATTTTTCTTATGGGGGAGAAGGGAGCAATCAACAAACCAAGCGTGTGTCGCAGAAAGAAACACCTTTAAAAGGTTGGGCGTGAGCCCTCCGGCGGCGTTGGAGAGCGGTTTGGAGTTCCGGCCGGACGGCTTACGCCGGTACCGCTACCTCTCGGCGCGACGCCTATTTTTTAGCGGTATGGGCGTGAGCCCTCCGGCAGCGGTGGAGAGCGGTTTGGAGTTCCCACCGGACGGCTTACGCCGGTACCGCTACCTCTCGGCGCGACGCCTATTTTTTAGCGGTATGGGCGTGAGCCCTCCGGCCGCGGTGGAGCGCGGTTCCGAGTTCCCACCGGACGGCTTACGCCGGTGCCGCTATCTCACCCCGGTGCCGCTACTTCATGACGCCTCGTTGGCGGCTACTTTTTTCCGAGCCCGTACGGGACGAGTTTGACGGATTGGAGATGGATGGCCTGCGGTTTGTCGGAGGGATTATCGGGCTTGGCCGGTGGCTCGATGCGCAGTCGCAGCGTGCGTTTGCCACGCTTCTTGATCGCCAAAAAGATGCGATCACTGCGAAAATTCGTGGGCTCACCCGTCCCCAGCAGGTCGACCGATTTCTCTTCTTCCCCCACCCGCACGTAAACTCGACCACAAGCACCCGCCACGTCGGTCGAATAACTTACATGAATCTGAAATAGATCGGCCTTGGCGATCTGCAGCTCCCACGTCGCCTCGTCGTCACCCGTGGACCAGCCATCAATCACTCGCTCTTTACCCTGCACTCCAATCTTCAATCCCTTCGATTGCAGCTGCACCGTTTCCGGCAATAAATGAAACTCCCCGTTCAGGTCGGGCTGAACAAGAAGAGCTCGTGCACTGGCATTGGCAGCGGCTTGAGCGATCGCTTCTTCCTCTTCACGAGCCAGCCGGTCGGCTTCTTCCTCGGCGAGCCGCTCGGCTTCAAGCTGTGCGATCTGCTGACGTTCAACCGACAGCGCACGCCAGCGCCAGCCAGCCAGTAATGCTCCACACGACAAAATCAAACTAGCGATGATGACCGCAAAAATGCCATGCTGCTGCCAGAACGTGGCTGGTTCGCTGGATTCGACTGGATCGGTAACCGCCGCCGCTCCAGCACCGGGAAGAGGCTGCGCTGAGCTCGTGGTTTTGGTGACGGTGGTGGCTGAGCGGTCGCCCGCTCCACCGCGCGTGGCCGCTCGAGGGCGAGTGACCAGTGGCGGATTCGTGGGCCTGTGTGATTGCACTGGTGCTGATGGAACAGGTGCGGGGACCGATGGCGATGCTGGGGCTTGGGCTGGGGCCGCTGGATAAGCGCCTGGGGCGACTCCATAAGGTGCCTGCGGCGCGACGTACGGGGCGGGCGGCGCGAGCGGATTGTGATGATGCGAGGTGACACTGGCGAGTCGCTGGCTGTCTCGCAGCACCGCATCGTAGGTCGCCTTCGTGGCGGGCGATAAGAGACATAATTTGGCACTCGCCAGTTCATTCAGCAACTTCTGCGTCTGTGCCGCTCGGGGACCCGTTTGATAGCGACGGACAAGTGCCATACGTTCGTCGGCAGCTTGAGCGATACGGGCCGCGTCACTGGCAAATGGAGGCAAGCCCAACAACACATAATGATCCAGGGGGCGCTGACCGGGAGGGATACCGAGCCACGTCTGATAAGGATCGAATTCCGTATCCGTCATAAGATCTATTGCCGTGTGAGCTGAGCGGGTGCGAATCGGTGGCCATCATCACTGGTTTCGACGGACTTCGCCGTGCGAGTTCAGTTTATCAACTTTTTCCCCGAGCGGGAAAACACTCGGCTACAGACCATCGTCATCTCTAGCACCCGGCAAGCGTTGTCGACTACGATACGAAGCCGAATCACCTTCCACTCACCAACCTCCCCTTCCCCAGGAGAATGCTCGCATGCCACGATCTCGTCCCGGTCTTGATCGACGTGATTTTCTGAAGCAGGGTGCCCTGTTCGGCGGAGCACTTACGATCGGCTTTCATGGCCAGTCATTCACGGCCGCTCAATCGAAGTCACCTAACGAGCGATTGCGCATTGCGGCGATTGGAGCCACGGGCCGAGCGGGTGCGAATATCGGGGAATTGGCCAGTCAGGAGATTGTAGCGATTGCCGATTGCGATGCTGATTTACTGGAAAAGGGAGCGGCATTGTATAAGGGAGTCCGAAAATATGCGGACTTCCGCGTAATGCTCGAAAAGGAAGGGGACAAGATTGATGCGGTGTGCGTGGGCACACCCGACCATACGCATGCACCCGCCGCCGCCATGGCACTGCGGATGAAAAAGCCTACTTACTGCGAAAAGCCGCTCACGCACACCATCTTCGAAGCGCGCACACTCGCTCGACTGGCCGCCGAAAACAAACTGGCCACGCAGATGGGCAATCAGATTCACGCGGGTGACAACTATCGGCGAGTGGTCGAATTGGTGCAGTCCGGCGCGATCGGCGCCGTGACCGAAGTGCATGTCTGGGCGAACGCTCAATACTCAGGTGGAAAATTTACCACGGGCAAGCCAGCCCCCAAAAACCTCAACTGGGATCTCTGGCTGGGACCGGCTATCGAGCGTCCGTATAGCGAAGGCGTGCATCCGTTTCAGTGGCGTCGCTTTTGGGACTATGGCACAGGTGCTCTCGGTGACTTCGGCTGCCACTACATGGATCTCGCTCACTGGGCACTCAAGCTGCGTGCGCCGACGAAGATTGTGGCCGAGGGTCCGCCGGTGGATCCCGTGAGCGCTCCGGAGTGGTGCATTGTGCATTACGATTACCCAGCGCGTGAATCGATGCCAGCCGTCAAACTGCACTGGTACGACAGTGGCAAGCAGCCACCGCAACTGCAGCAAATCCTGGCCAACACGAAAGATGCTCAGGGCAAGCCGCTGCAGTTTGGCGGCGGTCAGTTATTCATCGGCGACAAGGGCATGCTGATCTCCGACTACGGGCGCCGGCTACTCTTGCCACAAAATCAATTCGTCGATTTCAAGGCGCCGGAACCGTTCATTCCCAATTCCATCGGTCACCATCGGGAATGGGTCGAGGCGATCAAGACGGGCAGTCCCACCACCTCCAACTTTGACTACGCTGGAGCGCTCACGGAAGCCGTCATGCTAGGCGTCATCGCCTATCGCAGTGGCAAGGAATTGCTCTGGGATAGTGCGAATCTCAAAGTCACGAATGAGCCGGCCGCTCAGCAGCTCGTTCACAAAGAATATCGCCAGGGTTGGACACTGTAGTGACTGCTCTGTTGCCTTCGACTGATCGGCCCGCTTACCAGTCCACGCGGCCGGAGCTGCTGGCGCCGGCCGGTGACTGGGACTGTTTGCGAGCGGCGGTAGAAAACGGTGCCGACGCCGTCTATTTCGGACTCGATGCGGGCTTCAACGCGCGCGTGCGAGCCCATAATTTTTCGGCGGATGAATTGCCGGCGATCATGGATTTTCTGCATCGTCGCGGCGTGCGCGGCTATGTCACGTTCAACACGCTCGTGTTTACCAGCGAACTGGCGGCAGCCGAGCAGCTGATCGTCACCATGGCTCGAGCGGGTGTCGATGCCGTGCTGGTGCAGGACCTGGGAATGATTCGGTTGATTCAAGCGATCACTCCGGATCTGCCCATCCACGCGTCCACTCAAATGACACTGACGAGCGCTGAAGGCATTCGCTTTGTCGCGTCGCTGGGAGTCGAGCGCGTGGTGTTAGCGCGCGAGCTCTCGCTGCGCGAGATGGGGAAGATCCATCGTCAAACCGACACGCCGATGGAAGCGTTTGTGCATGGTGCCCTTTGCGTCGCCTACTCGGGTCAATGTTTGACCAGCGAATCGCTGGGTGGACGAAGTGCAAATCGAGGTCATTGTGCGCAGGCTTGCCGCCTACCGTATGACCTGCTGTGCGATGGTCGTGAGGTCGATACGGCGGATGTGAAATATCTGCTTAGTCCCCAGGATCTCGCCGCGTATGAATTGGTCCCCGATCTGCTCGCCGCCGGAATTTGTTCACTGAAGATTGAAGGGCGTTTAAAGACTCCCGAATATGTCGCCAATATCACTCGCCATTACCGCGAGGCGATCGATACGGCGTTAGCGGGCCGACCGGTGCGATTCACTCCACAGCAGGTCGAAGAGATGGAGTTATCTTTTTCGCGCGGCTTCTCACCCGGTTGGCTGAACGGTTGTCATCACAAACAACTCGTCCCTGGCACCAGTTCGTCGAAGCGTGGAGTGCCGCTGGGAGAGGTGGTGGGATGTCGACGCGGTCGCGTGGCCGTGCGACTCACCGGATCGATCAAACGCGGCGATGGAGTGGTGTTTGATTGCGGTCGACCGGTGGACGATGAGCAAGGCGGACGAGTTTACGAGGTGTTTCGCGAGGAACGATCGGAGACCGAGCCGCAGCGCGGCGGCATCGTCGAACTCACCTTTGCACACGGGGCACTCGATTTCGACGAAATCACCGTCGGACAAAAAATCTGGAAGAATGATGATCCGGAACTCACCAGTCGCCTGCGACGCTCGTTTACTGGCACAGATCCGGTGCGACGACAACCGCTCGATCTGCTCGTGATTGCGGAAGCCGGACGAGCGCTTCGAGTCACCGCGCGCACGGAGCTAGGAGTGAGTGTGACGGTGGAGTCGGAGCAGCCCCTGTCCATCGCCACTCGCCATGTGCTCGGCGAGTCGACGCTGCGCGACCAATTCGGTCGGCTCGGTGGCACGAATTATGAGCTGCGTGAATTGCAAACCAAGATCGTCGGTCAGCCGATGGCACCGTTCAGTGTGCTCGGTAAGCTGCGACATGCTCTGGTCGAGCAACTGGATGCAGCCGTGGTCACGTTACGGCAGCGGCGAGTGGCGGATCGACCGCAGCTTCCTGAATTACGACAGGCAATTCAGGTAGCCAGTCGACAGGAGAGTTCCAGCGCCGCTGAGGTTCCTGCCGCGCCGACTCTGCGAGTACTAGCGCGATCGCTGCCGCAATTACGTGCACTGCTACGAACATCAGTGCGTCAGGTCTATGTCGACTTCCAGGACCCGCGAGAGTATCACGAGGCGGTAGCGGCGGCGCGAGAACATCAAGCGGAGATTTTTCTGGCCACGCCGCGTATCCAGAAGCCGGATGAGATGGGCATCTTTCGCTTGCTGGCCAAGATGCAGGCCGATGGCATTCTCACTCGCAATTTGTCCGGCATGCAGTTCTTTCGCCAAGAGCAAATTCCGATTGTCGCCGACTTTTCGCTCAACGTCGCCAATGAACTCACCGCCCAGTTGCTGCATGAGCTTCAGCCACTGCGCATTACACCGTCGTACGATCTCAATCGAGAGCAGCTGCTGGATCTGGTGAAAGCGGTGCCGGCCGAGTGGCTGGAAGTGGTCGTGCACCAGCACATGCCGATGTTTCACATGGAGCATTGTGTCTTCTGTGCGATGTTGTCACCGGGTACGAATAAGACCAACTGCGGCCGACCTTGTGATCGACACGAAGTGAAATTGCGTGATCGCTTGGGAATGGAACATCCTCTGAAAGCAGATATCGGTTGCCGCAACACGTTGTTCAACGCCACTCCACAAAGCGCGGCGGAAATCGTGCCGCAGTTGCTGCAGTGCGGAGTGCGAAATTATCGAGTGGAGTTACTGGATGATTCGGCGGAGCAATTGGAGCTGATCGTGACGTTGTACGGCGATCTCCTGGCGGGCCGAGTACCGGGGCGAGAAGTATGGAGCCGCTTGCAAGCGATGAATCGCGTCGGCGTCACTCGCGGTACCCTCGAAGAACGCCGCAATCCGCTCGCGATTCTGTAGTGGATCCTGGGCCGCACTTTTCCACCACAGGAAAAATGCGAGCTTCGGCGGCGATGGAGAACGAAGCGAGCTGCGGGCCGGACGGCTTACGCCGATACCGCTACTTTCTCGTGGCGTCGCGTTACTTCTTGTAGCGGCCAGGGCGTAAGCCCTCCGGCACCGGGCGAGTGCGGCCGACGCTACATTGACTGCTCCCTTCTCCCCCGCAGGAAAAAAAGAGTGCTCGTCGCCTCGGCCAAGCGAGTTTCCTTTTTTTCCTGTGGGGGAGTAAGGGCTGGGGATGAGGGGGCCATTGTGGCCAGCAGCTCGCAGACCAGCCAGCAGGTTTTGGTGGTTGATTTATCGCACGAGCAATTCTTTCTATCTGCCGCAAAATCTCAAACGAGAATGGCTGAGTAGGTGCCATCCGAGTTCGCACTCAACGCCGTGATCAAGCTGGTGTGCGTGCTGCCAGCGGCGCTCTGGCCCCTCATCCCCGTCCCTTCTCCCCCATAAGAAAAATAAATAGATATCACATAATGGATAACCACCTTATTTTTCTTAT
>JBJSXJ010000055.1:0-18126 GCA_046086325.1 Planctomycetota bacterium
CAGCCAGGGCACCTATGACAACACGACTCATCTGTGGTCGGTCGGTACGTTGCCAGCGGGCAGCACGGTGACGCTCAGCTTGACCGTGAAAGTCACGAGCGGCGGCACGCAGGTGAACTACGCGGAAGTCTATGAGGCGAAACCAGAAGATACTGATTCCACTCCGAAAAACGGTTCAACCGAGGAAGATGACGACGCGACCGCGACGTTTACGGTGTCGAGCACGGTCGGAGATTTCGTCTGGCGCGACATCAATGTGAATGGCATTCAGGACGCGGGCGAACCGGGCATCGAAGGTTTTTTGGTGGAGCTGCTGAACGGGTCGACCTTGGCGATTGAGCAGACGACGACCACCGATGCCGACGGCTATTATCTCTTCACCGATGTGAATCCAGGAACTTACACCCTGCGGTTCACTCCACCCGTGACGATGCCCGGGCAAGTGTTCACCACGAAGAATGCCAGCGGCAGCACAGCGGCGAATGATAGTAATGCGGATGCCAGCGGCATCACGGATAGTTTTACGTTGGTCACGGGTGCCAGTAATCTCACGATCGATGCAGGAGTAAAACCGGTCGATCTTGAGCTGCAAAAATTCGTCGACTGGAAAATCGCCAATGACATGGAGGATCCGGGCGAGGAACTGTATTCGATTGGGAATCAAAAGAGTTTCGTGTTCACGATTCGCGTGGCGAATGCGGCGGGGATGTCGACGGCCTCTGGCGTGGTCGTAAAGGATGTGATTCCAGCCGGGATGACGTATGTCGATTCACCTGCTAGTTACGTGGCCAGTCAAGGGACGTTTACGGGCGGGCTCTGGACGGTCGGAACCTTGGCGGGCGGGGCCGCCGCCACACTTAAGGTCACCGTTACCGCGGATTCCTCATCGGCAACTCCTCCGCCACTCGGTGGCACTCCCAATTCGATCGGCAGTTTGTTTGAAGGCGGCGATGGCAATTTGGTCGTCGCAACCGGCGACGAAAACCTCTATTACGACTGGGCCAATAAGGCTCCTAATCTAGTCAAGAAAAATGATCAGCCCGATAACGACGATGATATTTTCAAAACGGGATCAAAAGAAGACGATCCTGTTCCTGATGTCACCTTTGACCAATCAGCACCCAATAAGGACAACCTGCTGAGATTCTACACCGCTCACGATCAACTGGGCTCGAGTGCCTTCCTTTACTTGGCGTGGATACGCAGCGATACGACGGGCGATGCGAACATTGATTTTGAATTAAATCAGTCGCGTACGATCAGCAGCAACACGGTGACTCCGATTCGGACGGTTGGTGACCTGCTGCTATCGTACGAATTCAGTCAGGGCGGTGGGCAACCGAACATCTACGTTCGCTTGTGGCAGGCGGCATCAGGGTCACAGCCCGAGCAGTGGAGTACTCGGACAGAATTGAATTCCTCGATTGCAATGGCTGCCGTGAATACCACGATTGTGCTTGATTTGGATGGCACGACGACACTCACCGCAGGACAATTTGGGGAGGCCGCGATCAACCTTACCAAGGCGTTTCAGTCGATTAAGCCGAATCAATGCCAGAACTACGCTAGTGCGTTCGTCAAAACACGAGCGTCTACATCGTTCCAAGCAGAGCTCAAGGACTTTATCGCACCGGCTGAAGTGCAAGTGACCAACTGTGTCACGGTTCGTAATGTGGCCGAGGTTACGCGTCCGCTGGTCAGCGACTATGACTCCACACCGGATAATGGTGCTCAGCCCATTCCCGAAGATGACTGGGATTCACTCCTCGTCGAGATCTATCCGCTGGGCACGACCACAGGCGGCCAGTCGAGCGATGGAGGATCAGGTGGGGCTGCGCTGAGTAGTTTTCTTGGCGGCTCTGATAGTGCTCCCATAAGCCTGATGTTTATCGCTCCCAACGCTACTGGCTCGCTGAGCTTCCTGGATGGCGGGACGAATCTGAATGGGACCGTGTTGGCTTCGAGTGACGCGACGGCAGTCGACGCAGCGTTCTGCTGCGTGATCGAGAGCGAAGGGTCGAATGATCTTTGGAATTCGCTTTCCTCGAACCTCGCGTCAAGCTTCGACAAGTCTAGTCGCGATTCGGCCGATAGGTTGTTTGATCGGTTGGATCACGCAGACCTGGTTGAGTGGTTGAATTAGTGGTGTCTACAGATTCACGACTGATACCAAGTTTTTTCATGCGAAAGCGGAGCGTGCTGGGGTGCATCCCCAGCCGCTCGGCGGCCGCATTGCGTCCCTTGATACGCCAGTGACATGCCTGCAAAACGGTGATGATATGGTGTCGGAGGAGGTCATCGACATGCAGAGTGAGAGAGCAACGAGGGGACGTCGCCGCCTCAACGACGGCGATCGTATCGAGTGGTCCGACTCGCAGTGTGGCGTCGGTGCTCAGGATGAGAGCGCGTTCGATGACGTTTTCGAGTTCGCGAATATTTCCGGGCCACGCATAGCGCAGGAGACGTTCCTGTGATGCCAATTCAATCTGCTCAATCTGACGGTTCAGAGCGGATTGCTTGTGGCGAATGAAGTGCCATGCCAGCGGTAGGATATCGGAGGGGCGCTGGCGAAGAGGTGGTAGATGAATGGGGAAGACGGCCAGTCGATAATAAAGATCGGCGCGGAACTGACCGTGCTGTACAGCGGCCGCCAAGTCACGATTGGTTGCCGCCAGCACTCGAATATCGACTTGCGTGGGAGTGGTAGCGCCTAGCCGCCAGAATTCTCCTTCCTGCAAAACAAGCAGCAGCTTCGCCTGCATTTCCAGCGGAAGCTCACCGATTTCATCGAGAAACACGGTCCCGCGATGGGCAAGTTCGAAGCGTCCCAGCCGCTTGTTTTGAGCACCGGTGAAGGCACCCGCTTCATGACCAAAGAGCTCGCTTTCAATGAGCGACTCGGGTAACGAGCTGCAATCAACCTTGATTAAGGGTTGAGATCGACGAGTACTTTGCTCATGAATAAACTGAGCCAAGAGTTCTTTACCTGTTCCGGTTTCACCGGTGATGAGTACGCAGCTATCGGTTCTCGCCACTTGTGCGGCTTGGTGTAGCGTCTCGCGCGACACGTCACTCTCACTGACCATCATGCCTGCCCCTTCCATGAAATCGCTGTCATTACCAGCGGTAAGTCTCCGGCATCTGCCTTCTTCCGGGCATCAGGGAAACAACCGAAGTTGAGCCGTATGGGCATCGTTAGGGATGAACATGGCGGTCGAAACTGCGTTACACTGATAGCCCCTGAATGGGCAGGGTTAACATGGAAGAATCTGGTTGGCGAGAAATACCTTGGCGAGGAATACCATGGGGCAAACGCTCCGCGAACGATTAATTTTCTTGCAGCAATTTTGGCGCACGTTTGAAACGACGGGGTCACTGCTACCCAGTAGCCGCGCGCTGGCGCGTGAAATCACGCGACCACTTTCTCAGCGGGGAGCGGGGCCGATTCGAGTGCTGGAGTGTGGCCCAGGCACGGGCGCGTTCACGCAAGAAGTCGTGCGACATCTGCGGCCAGGCGATGTCTTTGATATTGTCGAATTGAATCCGACATTTGTAGCGGTGTTGCAGCGGCGATTAACGGTCGACTCGGAATGGCAAGCCGTAGCACCGTTCACCACGATTCATGAGTGTCCGCTGCAGGCACTTCCTACGCACGCCCCCTATGACTTCATCGTTTCCGGGATCCCGCATATCAACTTTCCCACCGCCGTCGTGCAGGAGATCATTGATAGCTACGACCGGTTCGTGAAGCCGGGCGGTGTGATCAGTTACTTCGAGTACATGTACATTCGGCCGCTCCGGCGAGTGGTGACCTGGGGTGCGGAACGACGACGAGTGCGCGAGGTCGATCAGCTCATGACGGATCATTTTCAGCGCTATCGGTCTCGGCGCGCGAGTGTGTTTGCCAACGTACCGCCCGCCTGGGTACGGCATCTGGAAGCTCAGCCATCACCCCCAACCTGAGCCAGGGAAAATCGATTATGAGCTGTTGTGGTCGGTTTAGAGCTTGGATCGTAGCCGCTTTCCTTTCCCTGGCTGTCATCGTAGCAGTGCAGTCGGAGCAGCGGGCCCGCGCTGAAGTGATACCGGAAGCGACCGTCGTCGTGGTGAATTCGGAGAGCTGGGTATCGCGCTGGTTAGCCAACGAGTATCAGCAGTTACGTGGAATTCCCGATGACAACATCGTTCATCTGACTGGGTTACCGGACTTTGAACGACTGCGCGTGGATGATTTTCGGCAACTGATTCTCGAGCCACTGCTGCGAATCATCGCGGAACGCGGCTTAAAGCGGCAGATTCATGCGCTGGTTTATTCAGCCGACATCCCGACGACGATTGATGTGCGCGCTGATGTGGGTGAACGTAAACTGCCGCAGATCTTCACGCTGGACGCAGCCATCAATGGATTGACTTACACCTATCCGCTGGTGCTTCAAAAAGACGTTCGTTACTTGAACCTGGATATCAACGCCTACGCTCAGCGCGTCACCACCGTGCATGATGATGGTACGGTCAGCGTGTCGCAGCCGCAGAGTTTTCGTGCCGATGACGGCTGGTCGAGCGCGGGGGAGCCGGTGGCAGATGCTGCTGCACCGCGTTTTCTGTTGTCGACGGTACTGTCCGTGACGGCCGGACGGGGACTAGCGGTGGAAGAGTCGCTGCAGCAGCTGCGCCGGAGTGTGGCGGCGGATTACTCGCGACCCAAGGGCACCGTGTTTTTTCCTAAGAATGGTGACGTGCGATCGCGCACCCGCGAATGGGGATTTGAATCGGCCGCTCGCCAACTGCAACGGTTAGGCGTTCCTGCTGAAGTGACTTCAGGAGTATTGCCACCGAACGAAACCGATGTGGCGGGAGCGGTCATTGGGATTGCCGATTTCAATTGGCAAGCGACGGGCGCTCGCATTCAGCCGGGTGCGATCGTGGAACATCTGACGAGTTTTGGGGGAGTAATGACGGCCGGGGCCGGTCAAACTCCACTCACCGAATTCCTGCGTCAGGGAGCGGCCGGTGCATCGGGAACCGTGACCGAGCCCTATGCGATTCAAGCCAAGTTTCCCACTCCCTTCATTCAAGTGAACTACGCCCAGGGTCTGTCGCTGGTCGAGTCGTTTTATCAATCGGTGAGTGGCCCCTATCAGCTGCTGATTGTGGGCGATGCATTGTGTCGACCGTGGGCTGAGAGAATTGAAGTGACCGTGACAGGCTGGCCCGCAGATGGAATCGCTCGCGGTGAACTTCCCTTAACGCCGCAGGCCCGTAGTTCCGCCGGAACGGCAGCGGCCGAGTATCGCTTGTACGTCGATGGACGGTGGCACTCAACGGCCAAGCAGGAAGCGGGTGATGTGACGCTGCGTTGTGATACGACGCAGCTGGCCGCGGGAGTTCATGCGATACGAGTGGTCGCGATTGGCCCTCGCCCCATTCCGTTTATTGGCTATTTCGACCGCCTGCTGATCGTTGACCGGGAGGCGGACGATTTCCTGGTTGGTGCTCCAGAGGATGGCGAGCTGAATCGTGATGCTCCATTTGAGTTCGAGCTGAAGTGTGCCGGGGCGAAAGAGATCTCGCTACGTCATCAGGGACGTGAATTAGCGAAGGTGGTGGGTGAGAGTGGACGAGTGATGGTTGACCCGCGATCGCTGGGGCCTGGACCGATCTCGATTCAGCCGCTGGCGACGATCGGAGATCGCCAGGTTTACGGTCGACGAAGACGCTGGGTGCTGCCTGCGTCAGCCGCGCGTGCACCGCTCTCGGCCGAGCAGATAAAAGCGACGGCGGATCGGCCAGCTGGCTTACGATTGCGAGTGGGTGACGGGGCCTGGATGACCTCGACCGAGAGTCGCGGTGATTGGCTCCAGAAGCTGAATGCTAAGCCAGGAGAGTCCGTCACGCTGGAGTGGGATGTACAAGCAGCGGTGGAAGCGCTCTACCAACTGCAGTGGACGGGGCGGGTGAAGATGGTGGAGCTGCTAGTGAACGATCAGCCAGTGACATGGCCAGTGCATGGTTCGTGGCGTTATGTGCCGGTCCGACTGGCAGCCGGAAACCATCGGCTCACGCTACGCTGCCAGCTAGAAGAAAATCCAACTCTGGAATTACGCTGGGGCACGCGTGGGACGACGTGGCTGAAGAGTGTCCGCTAGAAGCCGCCGCTCGATGATTCTCCGTACGAATCAAATTCGCTATGACGAGCGGGAGCGGCATTTTCGAAGCGCGTGAAATCCTTCAGCCAGGTGAGGTTGACGTTGCCGACAGGACCGTTGCGCTGCTTGGCGATAATGATTTCTGCCTGACCTGCCACCGCATCGCGATCTTCACCGCGCAAGTAATACTCTTCCCGATGCACGAACATGACGACGTCCGCATCCTGTTCGATCGCACCTGATTCGCGCAAATGACTGAGCTTGGGAATGTGATCTTTGGAATCCTCTGCTTGTCGGTTGAGCTGAGCGAGGCAGAGGACCGGAACTTTCATTTCACGGGCCAGTCCCTTTAATCGGCGCGCGATACGGGCGACCTGTTCCTGCCGCGAATCCTTGGGATTATCGGGTTCGATGAGCTGCAGGTAGTCGATGACGATCAAGCCGAGTCCGCTTTCGCGGCGACGGATGCGTCGCGCGGCGGCGGCAATTTCCGTGACGGTCCGGCTCGGGGAATCATCGACAAACAGCGGCGAGGTACTGATGCGGGCGGCATTGTCGACCAGCTTTTGCCGGTCTTGATTCGAAATCGTACCGTTCCGCAGTTGGTGACCATTAACGCGGGCGACACTGCACAGCAGACGATCGGCGAGTTCGATGCCGGACATTTCCAAGCTTACAAACAGCACCGGCACATTCTGCTCGACGGCAGCATACTCGGCGATGTTCATGGCAAAGGCGGTTTTGCCCATACTGGGGCGAGCGGCGAGGATGATGAGTTCGGAATTGTGCAGGCCGCCGGTGAGTCCGTCCATTTCTTTGAAGCCGGTATCCACACCGCCACTGGTGTGTTCGCCACGCATGCGTGCTTCCATGCGATCCATCGCTTGATGCAGAATCGAGCTAATGCTGGCGATGGTGTTCGAACCTCGATCATCGAGGATGCCGAAGATCTTCTGCTCCGCCTGACTCAATACCTGCTTGGCTTCCAGCGTTTCGTCGTACGCTTGCCGTAAGACTTCGGTGCTGGCGGTGATGAGCGAGCGGAAGGTGGCCTTTTCCCGCACGATATTGGCGTAAAAGGTGGCATGGGCCGCGTTGGGGACGGCATGCAGGATTTTCGCTAGAAAGGCGGCACCGCCGATGAGGTCGTAGTCGCCGGCGGTGCGCAGGCGTTCGGCCAGCAGCACCATGTCGATTTTCTTACCGGCATCGTGCATCGCCAGCATGTGGCCGAACAGTTTGCGATGCGAGTCGTCGTAGAAATCGTCAGGGCGCAGCACCAGCGCCACATCATCGATGGCATCGGGCAGCAGAAACATGCTGCCCAGCACACCCGCCTCGGCTTCCAAGTCCAACGGCGGCTTACGATCGAACAACTCGCTTGCCGATTCAACTCGACGTTCTGGCTCTCGGCGACGCGAATTAGCCATAGAAAGCGGAACTAGCCGACCTTGTCTTCATCTTCCGCCTTGACCACCCAGACGGTGAGGTTGGCGTTGATGTCTGAGTGCAGGTGGATTTTCACTTTGTAAAGTCCGAGTTCGCGGAGCGGGCCGTCGAGTCGCACTTGGTCGTTGCTGATGGTGTAACCGGCGTTCTTGAGTTCGGCGGTGATTTCGGGAGCACCGACACTGCCGTACAGATGATCTTCCTCGTTCACCTTCGCTTCGATGGTGATGCTGAGGTTACCCAGTGCATCGGCCAGCGAGCGGAGGCCGGAGAGGCGGGCCTTTTCGATTTCCAGCAGCTTCGACTTGTGCTTTTCCACCATGCGCTTGTGGTGGTCGGTAGCGAGCGTAGCCAAGCCTTGGGGAAGCAGGTAATTGCGTGCGAATCCGGGCTTCACTTCCACGACATCACCTTGGCGGCCCAGGTGATCAACGGCGTGAATGAGCAGCAACTGTACCCCTCGAGTTTCGCCTTTGGGCAGCGACTGAAAACGCGGTAACAAATCGTTCGACTTCGACTTTGGCTTGGCCATGTTTCGCTCAACTCAATCTCAAAAACGCTGAATTATCCTGTTTCCCATCGTCCGACCGCGAACGACGGTTGACCGCTTAGAACGGTACATCGTCGGCGGGCGGCCCATCAAACCCAGTCGGTCCGCCCACTTCCGGTCCCGCCCCACCAGCCATTGATCCCATTCCCGCTCCGCCACGTCCGCGGGGAGGCGGCGAATTAAACTCGCCATTCACCGCCGCTGCGTAGCTCGCTTCGTCGGGAGGAGCGGAAGCGCCACCGGCACGATTGCCGCCGCCACCCGCCTTCTGTCCCAACATCTGCATTCGTTCTCCCACCACGCGGAGCTTCGAAAACTTTTTGCCTTCCTTCTCCCAGGAATCGTACTTGAGACGGCCTTCGACGAGCATGGAGGAGCCTTTCCCCAAATACTCGGCGGCAATCTCCGCGGTACGTCCCCAAAAGGTGATATCCACAAATACCGGATCGTCGACCCATTCACCCGTGGCGGACTTGCGACGATCGTTGATCGCCAAGCCCACTTCCGCCACCGCCATGCCGCTCTGCAAATACTTCAGCTCGACATCCCGGGTCAAATTCCCCACCAAAACCACTCGATTATAGCTAGCCATGATATGCTCCAAAGAAGATGTTACTGTACAAGTGTAACTCTCAGGCTATCAGACCGGCCAGGGCAAGGCAAGTGCTGCCACCGAACAACTGTTCAGCAGGCTCGCTCTAGGCCTCGTCCAATCCCCCTTCTTCGATCCCCACTTCCACTTCTTCGGTTTCAATCCGCGGAGCCTTGCGAATGGGAGCGTTGCCGAGTGCATTCTGAACAAGCGCTTCGACCAGTCGGGGATCGACCTTGAGCGTGAGCTGGCGGACGATGGCGTCGTTCAGCTGGCACTGGCGATTCCAAACCGTCAGCTG
Organism: Planctomycetota bacterium; assembly: GCA_046086325.1. Taxonomy (GTDB): domain Bacteria; phylum Planctomycetota; class Planctomycetia; order Pirellulales; family Pirellulaceae; genus JBJSXJ01. The sequence goes on from JBJSXJ010000055.1 coordinate 9,039, forward strand.
AGCGCTATCGAGTCGGAAGTAGGTGAGCCAGTAGGTGCCTTTGCGGTGCCCATCAATCGGGTAGGCCAACTTCTGCTCATACAGAATTCGGCTGACGAGTACTTCCCCGCCACACTTTTGAATGATCTCGTTGACCGACCCCGACACACCACCCGGGTCACGTGCGTACTTATTCGAGTCGAGGATCAGAAGTGCTTCGTAAACGTTAATGCTGGCCAAGAGATTCTCCCTTACGATCTATGTCCCAACCGTTGGTGCCAACTGCTGCGGCCGACATCCGGATGTCGCCCCACTCAGCTCGCATTGTACTTGTTCATGCTGAATTCTAAACCGCGTTCTACCCAGTCGATCACTGCTTCGCCCGCTCGAGTCACCGCACCTGTCACTAACTCGCGCTCATCCGACTCAAATCGGCTCAACACATAATCGGCTGTTTCCCAACCGGGAGGCGTGGCACCGATTCCCAGACGTAACCGCGGGACTTGCTCCGTCCCCAGTCGCCGCAGAATGTCTGCCAGCCCCTTCTGACCTCCCGCTGATCCACGTGCTCGCAGTCGCAACTTGGCGACCGGCAAGCTCAAATCATCGCAAATCACCAGGATTCGGTCATCCGCAATCTTGTAAAAATCACGAGTCGGCAGCACACAGGAACCGCTGAGGTTCATGAAGGTGAGCGGCCTTACGACCAGCACACGTTCACGACCAACCGGCAGCTCCCACTGCTCCCCGGTAAACTTCTCTCGTGACACTCCACCACCCTGCCGACGAACCAATTCGTCGATCACCGCAAAGCCGATGTTGTGTCGCGTGTTTTGGTATTGGCGACCAGGGTTCCCAAGTCCCACAATCAAATGCGAAATCGCCATGATTGCAGTTCCTGTTCCTACTCTTCCGCCGCTCCCTCTTCCTCATCCTTCTTGCGACCAATGACTTCCGGCTCACCCGGTTCCGCCGTCGCCGCTGTTTCATCCACTTCCACCGGCGTCACGCACATCACCACGACCTCACCGGCATCAGTGAGCAACTTGGCGCCGTCTGGCAGCGGCAGATCGGCCAGCGTCAAAGACTGACCAACATGGAGGTTGTTGACGTTGAGCGTCAGGTGATCGGGAATCGAGACCACTGGGCACAATATCTTCACTTCGTGCTTGATGTGCTCCACCACGCCACCCTCGCGAGTGCCAGCGGCTGTGCCCTTCAGATGAATGGGCAGAACCAGTTCCACCGTCTCATCGGATGACACTCGAGTCAAATCCAAATGCAACACTTCGACGCCAAACGCGTCCCATTGCACTTGCCGAATCAGCGCCGTTTCCTGCACGTCGCCCGCGAGATTGACCAGCCGAGCTCCATGGCGTACCGCCGCTCGCACCTGATCACTCGTAATTTCCAGATTCACATTGCTCTGCTTGTGACCATAGAGCACCGCCGGCACCACGCCCTGATCGCGCAACCGACGCATCCGCCGAGAACCTGATAGCTGGCGGAGCTTGACTTGTAACGTATCCCTCATCGACGGCCCTTCCGCATGACGATCCGCATGATTATTGAACACCGGGAAACCGCGTATTGTGCCAGAATCGGCGCGAAATTCAAGGGCAGTCCGAGAGACTCCCTAAGAGCTTGTCACCGCGGCCACTAAAAACGGCTGCCGCGAGCCGGGCCGAGCTTCGTTTGAGTGAGAATTTCGGGCCCCGTTTCGGTCATCAAAACCGTATGTTCGAACTGCGCCGAGAGGCGACCATCCTTCGTGCGCACCGTCCAGCCGTCGCTGGGATCAAGCTTCGTGGCCGCCGCCCCCGCATTGATCATCGGCTCCACCGTAAAGCAGACCCCCGGCGATAACCGCTCGCGACGAGACTGCTGAGTGGGAACATGGGGGATATTGGGAGGCTGGTGAAAGAACTTGCCCAGCCCGTGCCCGATATATTCAGCCACCACCGAGAACCCGCGCTGGGACGCCTCCGCCACAATCGCATCGCCAATGTCCGATATCAGACCCTCCGGCCGCGCCGCCGCAATCCCGATGTACAGGCAGTCAAAGGCACACTGCGTCAACTGACGAGCCTCCGCGGAGACGTCCCCGATCAAAAACGTTTCCGACTGATCGCCGTGCCACCCCGCCACGATCGACGTGATATCCACGTTCACAATATCCCCCTCCCGCAGCTCGTAGTCGCCCGGGATCCCGTGGCAAATCACTTCATTCACACTGATGCAGCAGCTCCGCGGAAACCCGTGGTAACCCAAACAGGCCGGCACATGCCCATGGTCCCGCGTGTAGGTGTTCACCCAGTCGTCAATCTGCGCCGTTTTCACTCCCGCACGCACGAGCGGCCGGAGCGCATCGAGCAATTGAGCATTAAAGCGTCCTGCGGCGCGCATCCCCTCACGCTCGTCAGGCCCCAATCGAAACTTCTTGAGTGCATGCAACATGTATTCGCGCTGGCCCTCACCACACTAGATTTCTTTCCAGACGTGAACCTGACACCGTCACGTTCACTCCACCCCCAAACCACCTCGTCAACCTAGCACGATTCACCATGCCTGTCACCTACCGCCCCGCTGCCGTGCCCTGGCAGAAGCGCTGCCGTGTCCTGGCAGAAGCGCGGACGTACCAATCACCTCCAAACGGTTGCTCACCACGCACCACCGTGCGATAATTCCGCCAGTCGCTTGCCGCTGTGAGGAAATCCCATGGAAGTCGTTCGTCGCTTGGCGTTTGCCACTGCTAGTTTCGCTTGGGTGATGAGCTGCTTGGCGCCCGCTGCCCTGCACGCTGATTCCCCCACTGCGAATCCACCCGCGAATCCACCCGCGAATTCCTCCGCTCCTGACACGGCGCGTGCGATCGAGCGGTGGATTGGCGAATTGGGTGCCGAGCAGTACGCGCAGCGGGAACGGGCCCAGCAGGAACTCCAGCAGTACGGCCTGGAAGCCTTCGACGCACTCGAAGCCGCTCGGCGCCATGACGACATCGAGATCAGCCTGCGAGCCCGCTACTTACTACGCCGACTCTCCTTTGATTGGTCGCAGCCCACTGATCCCCCCGAAGTGAAAGCCAATTTGCAGCTCTACAGTGAACAGTCGGAGAGTGAGCGAGCGCAGCGCATCGATCGGCTCTCGTCCATCCAATCCCCAGCCGCGCGCCTGGCACTCACGCGACTGGCCCGCTACGAAACGTCACCGCTCCTCGCCAAGCAAGCAGCGGTCCATCTCTTTCAGACCGAACAACTGCAAGCGCGCATCAAAGCACTCGCTAGCGGTGCTGCGGTCGAGCCGACCGAACTGGTGGAGCAAATCCGTGTGATCCTGGGGCAGAGTCGCCGACCGGCGGCCGATTGGCTCCGCTGGTACTGCGAAACCTTGGAGCATCCCCAAGAGTCGCGCACCGGTTGGCAACAGCGGATCGAACGGGAGCTGGCCGCTCTGCAAGTCGGCAGCGCGGACACCAGTGTGGAACTGGTGCAACTGCTCTTGCGCTGGCAAACCGGTTACCTGCGCGATCTTAATCGACCGGATGAAGCGCAGAGTGTCGCGCGGCGGATGCTCGATGTCATCTCGCCCGATCCAGACGAGCTGGAAGAACTGGTCACCTGGTATGTGAGCAACGATTTTTGGCCGCTGGTCGATGTGGCTCACGAGCGTTTTCCCGATCGCTTTCAGGACTGGGCCAAAGGTTTGTATTTGATCGCCGAGGCGCGGCGTAAACAGGGACGTTCGGCCGAAGCCGACGACCTGGCCGCGCGAGCCTTAAAACTACATGCCGATTCGGCCGACGAGCATTTGGAAGTGGGCGATGAACTGCAGGAACGGGGCCTATTCGACTGGGCGGAACGCGAGTTTCGACGTGGCATGGAACTCGATGACGACGGCGACCCCACGGATATGCGCTGCCGTTTGAATCTCGCCGAGATGCTGTGGGACTTAGAACGCCCGCTCGAAGCCGCGCAAGTATGGCAAGAGTTACTGGCAGCGGCCGAACAGGACGAAGTGGTGCGCGGAAAAATTGCGTCCGATGAACGCCAGTTCTTTCGCACTCGCATGCACCTTTTTCTCGCCCATAATCACCAGGTGCACCGGCGCTACCCGGAAGCTCGACAAGAACTCGAAAAGGCGATCCGCCACGATCCCACCGACGCCGATGTACTCATCGCCATGCATCGACTGCCCGAGATGGACGACGACTATCGCCGTGCGGTGGCCAGTCGCGTGGGTGACGCGGCCAAACAGTTTTATGACATGGTCAAGAAGTGGGAACAGTTTGCCTCTCAGCCGCTTCCGCCCGAACAGCGAGCCGAGATTCATGCAGTACTTGCGAACCAGTGCAATCAGTACGCGTGGCTCGTGGGCAACACCAACGGCAACCTGGACGAAGCCGTGCGGCTCAGTCACCGCTCGCTGGAACTGAAGCCCAAAACGGGTAGCTACTACGACACTCTGGCACATTGTTACTACGCGAAAAAAGACTACGCCAATGCGGTGAAGTACCAAAGCATCGCCGTCAAGTTTGATCCGCATGCACAGCAGATCCAGCGCCAGGCCAAAGTCTTTCAAAAGGCACTCGATGACAGCCAGGTGAACGACAGCCAGGTGAAACCGTAATGGATCCGCCTCTGGTGACCGAATCCGTCGCTCCCGGCCCCGTTCCCATGCGGCATTCAGGGGACTGGACGCTGCTGGTCGTGTGCACCGCCATCGTCACGGCGGCCCTCGTGCTCAGCGTGCGCGGAGAAGAGCAGGTGCTGGTTCCCGTCGTGCAGCAACCGCTACCCGGCATTTGTACATTCAAGCGCGTGACGGGGTGGAATTGTCCGGGCTGCGGACTGACTCGCTCCTTCATCAGCCTGGCCCATGGCGACCTGCGGTCCGCCTGGCAATTCAATCCCGCCAGCTGGTATTTTTTTCCGCTCGTCGTGGTCCAGATACCCTATCGAGCTTGGCAGCTGTGGCGTCACTACCGAGGCGCAGAGCGCTGGCAGCCGGGAGCCTGGACGGCAGCCCTACCGATCGTGCTGCTCGTGGCCGTTCTAGGCCAATGGCTGATCCGCCTCTTCGTAGACATCTAGGCCGTTAGCTGATCGTGAGCAGTTGCTTGAGTGCGTTGCGTACGTCACGCACTTTGATCGGCATGGAAAGCAGCACGCGATGATCGCCCAGCTGGGCCCGGCTGGCGAGCTCCTGCTGATCATCATCGACCAAGATGATGGCGGGAACTTTTCGCGTCTGTTCAAGGTCGCCAAAGGTGTTGAACGCTTCCAAAGAATCTTCACCTAAATGCCCGCAGCAGAACATCACCACCTCGGCCGGCGGCTTATCGTCATCTCGAAATCGCTCGATCACACGCTGCGGGTCACTAAAAATCAGCACTCGATAGCCATGTTTCTTGAGTTTCGAACGCAGCAGGTTTTGCATTTCGACGTTGGATTCAACCACCAAGACGGAATGGTTGAGCCCTTCCTGCTCGGATCCGCGCGGCACATTCGCGGGAATCGCAGCCAGCGGCGGTGGTTGCACCAGAGTTTCGTCGGGATGATCGTCTTCAACAGCGACGGGCGCGGCATCGATCGTCTTGACCGTCTCCGGTGCTGGAGCGCCCGGATTCGCATCCCCCTGCTCCATCCGATTCTTGATCGATTGCAATTCCAATAACATTTCTTGCGGATTTTGATAACGCTTGTCCGCATCCATGAGCATCGCTTTGGTGATGACTTGGCAAATGGCACGCGGTACATGGGGCGCGATTTCGGCCAGCGGTTTGACATCGCGATAACGCGAGACGTTCAATCGCTGCAGCCGATCCTGAGCATCAGATAACGGAGAGTTACCGGCCAGCATGTGATAGAACATCACGCCCGCAAAGAAAATGTCGCTGCGCGGATCGTTGCGACGCACGCCTGAACCACGTTCCAGCGCGACGTAATCGATCGAACGTGCTGAGGGCACATCCTGCGACGTCGTGTCCGAGGTGCGAGTTCCATAGAGTCCGAAATCGACCAGCCGCGACACTCCCCGACTATTCAGCAAAATATTGGACAGTTTTAAATCCCGATGAAAGATGCCTTGCTGCGCGGCATACGCCAGCCCGGAGAGCACGTCGCACATGATGCGCGTCGCATCGAGCGGTGGCAGTGACTTGCGCATTCGGACAAATTCGCGCAGATTTTGCCCCTCCACAAAATCCATCACAAAATAGGGCGCTCGAGGATCAGAGTTCACTTCATAGACCGCGACAATATTCGGATGCCGCAGCAGTAATCCAACTTCACCCTCACGCAGAAATAACTCCACTTCCTTCGGATCGTCACGGCGCGCCTTGCGGAGCACTTTGACCGCATAAACTTTGCCGTTCTTGCGATTCACCGCTCGATAGACGCGCGCGAAAGTTCCCGTACCGATTAAGTACAAAACTTTATAGTCACCATAAAAGAACCCCGCCCGCTCACCTTTGAGCAGCCGGTCAATCTGGTAATTCGTGAGCAACTCGCGGCGCGAGGCAACTCGCCGGAAATCCTCCGTGTTGCCCTCCAGCGGTCCGAGGTCGCTGCGCATCACATCCAACTGACGCTCGTCCACCAATCCCAGGTCGAAAGCGCGTTGAGCCAATTTTTCCGCCGACAGATCAGCCATGGATCATCAACCTACTCAACAAAACATTCCGGACATTCCGGCTGCCCTTCGTGGCTATTCTAACCAACAACCGGCGTAAACTTCCAAGGGATCGACCATTCTCAGAAAAAAATGGTTTTCCAGGGTACAGCCTGAATCAGGGGCGAAAGCTGAGTCGTCGATCGTTCAGCGTTCGCGCCAGGTAATTTACCACCAGGGGCTCTTGTGTCAGAACCATCAACGTGATCGTTGTCGGTTCCGGCACCAGCACTTCAATCCCCCCCGCCACGCGCCGCCGCTGAAGCGGCCGAAAATCGGCTCCATTGATCACATACGCATCGGCGGACGTCGGGGCCCCATGATCGATCACCGCGAGCGGTGCGACACGCGACACTCGAGCCGCTTTTCTCCAGCCACCCTCCGCTGATTTCGTCTCCATCAAGCCCTGGCCCGACGAATCCTCCTGCATGGCGATCAGCAGTCGAGCTCGATCGGTCGCTAACACCCAGAGGCGATGCCCCGAACCACTGCTCCCTAAACACTCCACACCCCGCCCACCCGCGATCCACGGATCCAATAGCTGAAGTTCCGCATTCAGGGCGCGCAGCATAGCAGCCGTGGCCGGCCAATCGGGATGCTGTTGATCCTGCAAACTGTATTCAAAGACAATGCCTCGAGCGCCCACGGTGAGGGCTTCGAACACCGCACGGCGCAGGTCCGAGCCAATCGTCGCCCGCAAATCCTCGATGCCCTGGGGACACGGAATCGTCGCCCACCAGATACTGCCGGGACGAATTTGTCGAGCCACCTGTTGCCACTGGGCTCGTCGCCCCTGCGACATCCCCTCTCCGCGCCCCGCCACGCGCTGATCGGCTACCACTAAATCCGCCGCCCGACTGCGCTGCGACCATTGATCATGACCGACCGTCAACAGCGGACGATTCCAGTCCGATTCCGCTTGTCGCAGTCCCGCCGCCTGCTGCTGCCACTGCTCTTCACCCAAACTCCAAGCTAACACCACCGACTGCCAATTCGCCGGCAACTCCCGCTCCAACTCCGCCGCTGCAGCAGACCGCGCGACCGGAGGAGGCGCGATCGGAGGAGGCGCGATCAGCCACAGTCCGAGCGCCTGCGCATCGCTAATCTGAGCTGCCGTGGGCGGCTGTGACAAAAGGACCGTGTTAAAACCCAGATCCTTCATTTCAATAAAAGACTGACCGGAATAACGGACCACTCGCGGCAAATAGGGCTTGTGCCCCACCAGTAGCTGTGAACCGTTGACACGCGGTAGCTCGCGCACTGCCGCCGCTCGCGTCAAACTGCTCGCGTCACTCTCCGCAGGGGCAGTGCGAGTTGCTTTGAGCTGCGGGGCCACCAAAGGCAGCGACTCGCCTCGAATTCGTGTGGCGACAAAACCATCTAGCTCGAGATCGTCCAGCCACAGATTCGTCTCGCTGGTGCCACCGTAAGCATTCAGCACAATCCGATCGACGTAGGCTTGGCGCACATCCACTTGTTGGCCGAACTGCGAACGCAACACCGCTTGCTGCCGCTGCAGCAGGAGCACCGGATGTTCCACCACTAGCTGCTGCCAGATTCCCGGTTGCTGGTAACTACTGCCCACCAAAAACGTCGTGATCGGCTTTCCCGTTCGCGGATCTTCGGTCCGCGGCAAGACCACACGCAACCGCAACTGAATCCCCGGACGATCCGACTTCACCCACAACGACACTTTCAGTTCATCGATAATCGGCGCCGCCGTGACTTCATGCGACAAATAGACATACGAACCTTGACCGGTTTGCAACCGCAGATGCTCGCACCCCTGACCTCGATAGGCATCCTTGAATTGACGCAGATGCTTGGCCAGCTGCGCGGCACAGTCGGCGTCAGCCAGCGTCCAGGTCGGCTCCGGCCCCTCAAATGCCTCATACAAGTCGGCCCACGCCTTCGCCCCCCCCAGCGGCAATACACCGCTCAGCGGCAATATGAGCGCCCAGATCAGCAGGCAGCGCAGCCCGCGCACGGCGCCCCACCAGCACCTTTTACCCCGGGCACTCGCATGACGTTCGGTTGGAAAACAGGGATCGACCATACGAGCGGCTTGTAGCAAGCCGCCTCGTTTGTGGCTAGGTCAATCGTCACCCCTGCGTCACCCCTGCGTCGCCGTCGCCCCCGTCTCATACAACTCCACGATCACGCGATTCCCCTGACAATGACGCGCGACGATGGGCTGGTCGGCGGCGATCATTTCGCCCGCCGTGATCACATCCACCAATTCATCGCCAAAACGAGCCTTTCCCGAGGGCGCTAAACGAGTCGCAGTTCGGCCAATCATCCCCAGCAAATTCGTGCGGTCCACCAACGATTCCCGACGCGATAGATCCTGAATCTGCTCTGCTGTCGGCGACACCAACACAAATTTCCGAAAACGATTCGAGCGCGATAAATAATGTCGCAGCAGAAAGAGCGCCACGAC
>JBJSXJ010000056.1:0-5482 GCA_046086325.1 Planctomycetota bacterium
CTCATGAACTCGCACACCTCATCGGCTTCGGTCACAGCTCCGACCGCAGCTCGGTGATGTATCGAGAACTTTCGGTCGGCAAGGCACAGCGTCAATTCACCGCCCATGATCTGGCGCTTATGAGCGTCCTCAATACACCCAGCTCGCGCTCCGTCGACCAAGTGTTCGCTCGCGGCGGCGTCTAACTCCGCTGGCCAAACTAGCGACGAGTATGCGGGGGCATCCATGTACCCGCGCGTGCATTGACAGTCGAGTCGATAGCCCGGCAAGGACGCCACGACTCGACTCGACAGGACACTGGCCTAATCGCCGGTTTTCTGGCCTGAACGGAGCGTCGCGCGGTAAGCTCGAGCGGCTTCGATGTAATGCTCCGCTCCCTGTTGAATCTGCACTCGCTGCGCCTCCGTAACGCTACGAACCACCTTGCCGGGAACTCCCATCACCAGTGAGCCGGGCGGTATCACCACCCCCTCAGGGATCAACGCCCCTGCCGCGATCAAGCTTCCCGCGCCAATGCGTGCCCCATTCAGGATGACGGCTCGCATCCCGATCAAACAGTCATCTTCCACCACCGCGCCATGCACAATCGCACCATGCCCGACCGTCACGCGGGCCCCCAACAAACAGGGAAAACCGGGGTCTGCATGCAAGAGCGCCAAATCCTGTACGTTGCTCCCCACTCCCACCCGAATCGACTCCGTGTCACCACGAATCACCGCTCCAAACCAAACACTCGACTCCTCACCCAACGTCACATCTCCCACCACCACCGCCGTCGGCAAAATCAAAGCCGAATCCGCTACCTGCTCTGGTCGAAATACCGTGTGATAGGTCATGGGAAGACTGTGAGGATCTAGTGCTGAGACAACGTTGCAATCGGTCCCGGAGATTTGTAAGTTGACCGAGTGTAACGAAACCGATCGCGCCTCTCCATAGCCATCACACAGCGACCACTTAGCCAACACAAAGCCTCTCCATAGCCATCACAACCAGCCTCCAACCATCCTTGATCAGGAAGTACGAACCATGAGTGCCTGGAAACTTCCGAGACCATCCCTGCAGACAATCCGCACGGCCATCCTCGGCTGCCTGCTCTTCATCGCCGCTGTAACCAGCACCGAAGTCAGCGTCCAAGCTGCAGACAAACCGCAGAAAAATAGCGCCGGTAGCGATCTCCTCACGCGGCAATTTGGCAGTCGAGCGACCGATGGTGACCGCGCGACCTTTTATGATCCATCCGGCCGCACCACGGGCTCCGCCACGAAAACCGGTAATCGCACCACCTTCCGTGATAGCTCCGGACGAAACACCGGCTCCGCTTCCACTACCGGTAATACCACCACCTTTCGAGACAGCTCCGGACGAACCACCGGAACCGCGATCCGCAATGGAGATCGCACAACCTTTCGAGACAGTAGCGGCAAAACCATCGGTAGTTCGTCCGCCCACAACCAGCAGACTCAATTTCGCGACAGCGCCGGTCGCTCCACCGGCTCCACCTCCACCGCCGGAAATCGCACCGGTCTACGCGATAGCTCCGGCCGCTCCGCCGGCTCCGCCAACATCATCGGGAAACGGAAGTGAAGAGTGAAGAGTGAAGAGTGAATTGAGCCCCAAGCCCCGTCTCCTCCCTCTGCGTCTCCGAGTCTCCGTGCGAAACCCACCCGTGTCCTCAGTGCGCAACCGCCCCCGCCGCGTCTCTCCCCGCAGGGGCTAAGAAAAATCGAGCGTCATGCGGCGCCCCTCGGACATGCTGTGTCGCGCCGCCTGGAGGATCGCCAGCGCTCGATAGGAATCCTCCAAGTCGCTAATCTTGCGCACTAAACTGGTCACCGCTCGATGAAAAATCATCAGCAGCTGCTCGCCCACAGGACGTTCACTGTCCAGCGACTCGAGGTGCCGGCCGGCGGCATCGAACCAGACCAGCGTCGCCGGTAAATCAATAAACGCCACCCCGCGCTCGCAACTCACCTGCAGCGCCGCCGGTGGTCGGTAAGAAATCGCCTCCGGCCACGCGGAGGGCATGTAACGCCCGGAGCTGATCTGTGCCAGCGCCCCGGTTCCAGGCCGATCCAGCGGCGAAAAATCGACGCTCATCATCTGATAGTCGTCGTCACCCGTGGCATGCACATGGCGCACACCTTGTACCGCCGTCGGCTCGCTTCCCACGACATACCGGCACCAATCAATCTGCTCTAGCAAATTCCGATTCGATAAGCCGGTCGAGCTCACCTCGCGCTTGGCCCCAGGCGATTGACCATCGATGCCTTGTCGAGTGTGACAGAAGAGCAGACGCGGTGGACCAAGATGCGTGGCGATGAGTTCTTTTAAACGCAAAGTTGCGGGCGCCAGTCGCCGCGGAAACTCGGCCATGAACGCTACCCCCGACTCATCCACGCGCCGTTTGATCTCCCGCGCCGCATGCGAGTCCAGCTCCAAGGCATCGACGCAGTACACCGCTTTGCCCAGCTCGCTGGCCGCGAGGATCGGCAAGGGACCATACCAGTCCGGTGACAGTACCAGCACCGCATCGATATCGTCCCGCGCCGCGAGCGCTCGAAAACCATCCACCGGCACCGCCTGAAAATCCTGCGCCGCCCGCTGCGCCCAATGAGACACCTCGGCACATACCGCGCGCACTTCAAAGCGATCCGCCAACGCGCGCAGCGCCGGACGATGACGACTCTCCCACGCCTCGCCTAAACCCACCAATCCAATTCTCAGCTTCATAGGTCCAATGTTATACGCCAAATGCGCCGAGTTGTGCACAGCGGCGGCCGCAGACTTGGGTCTTCAACACCCGCGCTACGACCTGTTCGACCAGCCCCGTGCGGTGACCGGTTTTTCGACCTCCTATCCCGAACAGCACGCGACTACGGTATATTTTGCCGGACTTGCATTCGCCCAGCTGGCGACGAATGCGATTTCCACTTGGTATGCGAGGTTTGCCATGATTCAAGCGTCCGGTTCGACCAACGTCACTTCGTCACCCTCATCCGCTTCCAGCACTGCCCCTGCCCTGCCCCGCTGGCATCAGTTGGCCGAAGAGGTGCTCGCCGGGCGTGCGATTTCGACCGACGAAGGACTCGCGATCCTGCAATCCAGTGACGACGAATTACTCGACCTCCTCTCCGCCGCCGCCCGCATTCGCCGCCGCTTCTGGGGAAAGACCGTCCAGCTCTACTTTTTGATGAATGCCAAAAGCGGCTTGTGTCCCGAAGATTGCTCGTACTGCTCGCAGTCGAAAGTCTCCGAGGCAGAAATTCCGCGTTACAACTTGCTGAGCCGCGATAAGGTGCTCGACGGAGCCCGCATTGCCGCCGAACGCAACGCCAAAACCTTCTGCATCGTCATCTCGGCACGCGGTCCTAACGAACGCGAAATGAATGCGGTCGAAACTCTCGTTCCGCAAATCAAAGCCCAGTATCAGCTCGACGTCTGCGCTTGCCTGGGACTGCTCACCCCCGAACAAGCCCGCCGACTCAAAGCCTGCGGAGTCGATACGGTAAATCACAACTTAAACACCAGCGAAGAACATTACGGTCAGATCTGTACCACGCATACGTATCAGGATCGAGTGAATACGCTGCTGGCCGTGCGGGAAGCGGGACTTAAAATCTGTTCGGGTGGCATCATTGGAATGGGCGAGCAGCCAGCGGACATCGTCAGCATGGCCTTCGCCTTGCGACAGCTCAAGGTGGAATCGATCCCGCTCAATTTCTTGAACCCGATCGAAGGCACTCCGCTGGCCGGCACCAATCAGCTCAGCGCCCGCGACTGCCTCCGCGCACTCGCCCTTTACCGCTTCGCCAATCCGCGCAGCGAGATTCGCATTGCGGGCGGTCGCGAGCTGAAGCTCGGCAGCTTGCAAGCGCTCGGACTGTATGCCGCCAATTCCATGTTTGTCGGCGACTACCTCACCACCAAAGGCCAAGCCCCGGAAGCCGATTACCGGATGATCGAAGAGCTGGGATTTGAGGTTTCTTATTCTGAAGATGTCGCCGTCTGTGGCGAGTCCAGCAAAGCGTAGTCGGCCGCGTTTGCCAGTTTGGGATGGGCACCCAAGCGCTGAAAGTCGAGGCACGAGGCCGCGATCCGAAGGCCAGGATGCCTTCACAAATTCGCTGACTCGCAGCCAGCGAAATGCCAGTTGTTGGTGAACCAGGAGACATTGCCTCCAAAAATCCTGTGGCGACAGCCACACTGAGTTGTGGCTCGACGTCGCCCCCACAGGAACCCCGGAAGGACCAAAAAAACGCCCGTCCAGACCCATGCGCCGGACCTCAACGAGCACTTCATCTTATTGCTCTTGCCGACGTCTTTAACTAGACTACCGGCAACTTATCGAGAACCTCTTTTTAAGCGCTGAGCGTCTACTCGGACGAAGGATTGTGCCATGCGACGTCGCGAAGGCTTTACGCTGGTGGAATTGCTCGTGGTGATTGCGATCATCGGCATTCTGGTCGCCCTGTTGCTGCCCGCCGTACAGGCCGCTCGCGAGGCTGCTCGACGCACCCAATGCGTTAACAACCTGCGGCAGATCGGCCTCGCACTTCACAACTACCACAGCAGTCTCCGCTCGTTTCCCTTCGGCAAAGGACCCAGTTACACCGGCGCCGCCGCCTATGCTCGCTGGTCGGTGCATGCCCTGCTGCTGAAGTACATGGAGCAAAGCAATTTGGCTGACCAGATTGATTTCAACTACCCACCAGAAACACCCGGCATGGGAGGCGTCATCAACTTCATGCCGGCCTATCAAAATCCCAGCGGCATGAATAGCGTACAAAGCCGCACCGTCATCAAAGGTTTCTTCTGCCCGTCAGACGGAGCTGTAGGCCAGGAATGGGCAGCGCAAAACAACTACGTGGGCAATCAAGGCGGTTGGCTTTGCGATCGAGCGGATTCTGCCGCCGGCCCCAATGACATTTCACCCAGCGAAGTGCAGACCGGGATTTTCTATTTCCTCAGCGGCGTGCGCGACGCCGATGTCCTGGATGGTCTGAGCAATACCGTATTCTTCAGCGAGAAAGTTCGCGGGACCGGCACTCCCCGCCCCAAGACCGACCTGTTTGTCATGGCGAATCAAACATCGCTCGCCGCCACCTATCAAACCTGTCAGTCCATCAACCCACTGACGGCCACGCCCCTGACTAGCAAATGGGGCTGGAGCTGGGTGATGGGTGAGAACTGCTGCACACTCTACAACCACGTGGCGACTCCGAATAGTCTCTCCTGCGCCGGTATCCCTTTCCCAGGAACCATGACCAACATGTCGATGCAGGTCTCGCCCACCAGCAATCATCGCGGCGGAGTGAACGCCATGATGGGTGATAGTTCCGTGCGCTACGTTACGGATTCCATCGACCTGACTGTCTGGCGCTCCGTCGGTACTCGCAGTGGCGGCGAGGCGGCTCAGTTGCCGTAACTGCCCATGTCCATCGCAGCGGCTAATCGACTCCCCGCCACGATCCGATTTCTGCTT
>JBJSXJ010000057.1:0-22506 GCA_046086325.1 Planctomycetota bacterium
TGGGGGATAGAATGCCCGGTCCGGTGCCGGGTGACGACTCGGTCTTCGCCTCGGCATGAGTCGGTGCCGGGGTGGCGATGGCGATGGCGGGGCGGCGATGGCGGGAGCGGGGGATCGTGGCGAGAGCAAGTGAATGAAACCGAACCAATTCGCAACGACGCTGCCGGCTTCGACGCCGCTTATTACCGATCGGCGTCGAAAGCGGCGCGGTAATGCCACGCTGGATTATGTATTATTGATGGGTGTTGTGCTGCCGATGATAGCGTTTGTCTATTGGATTGGGCCGCGGATCATGAATCTGGTGTTTCAATTGACGAACGCGCTACTGACGTGGCCGTTTTCTTAATGCTGGGGCCCAGCCTGGGCCTCTTGGAGGGAGTTGATCGATGAACGAATTAACGGTGTCCGAGCGAGGAGGTTGGCGCAAGTTGCTCCGCGATTTGCACGAAGATCGTCGCGGTGCGGTGAGCATCGAGACGGTGTTGATCATTGCGGCGATCGCCTTGCCGATTTTGATTTTCGTCTTGAAATTTGGCTGGCCCAAGATCAAGTCGTTTTTCAATCAAGGTATGCAGGATCTGGAAGGCAGTGCGCAGCAGACCGGCGCGACTCCTTAGCGCATGGTTATGGTGGGTACGCTGCTGGTGCTGGGATTCTTGTTGGTGGCGTCGTATACCGATGTGCGTTGGCGATTAGTCCATAATCGCACCACCTACACGGGAGTCCTCACGGCGGTATGCGCCAGTGGGCTGGCTACGTGGTTCGGCGTGGATCTGTCGTCAGCGGTTCCCGCGACCGCGGCGACCTGGGGAATTCCCTCCCTGGCGGATAGTTTGCTGGGCTGCTTGGTGTGCGGCTTGGCGATGCTGGTCTGCTACGTGCTGTTTGCTGGTGGAGTGGGTGGTGGTGACCTGAAATTGATGGCGATGATTGGTGCCTTCTTGGGCCTCTATCAAGGTCTCGAAGCACTGCTCTGGACCATGATTCTCGGCGGTGTGCTGGCGATTGTGCTGTTGATCTGGCGAGTGGGAGCGTGGCAGCTGACGCGGGCGGCGATTCGCGGCGCGTGGTCTGCTGGTCGGGGACAGTTGCCGGATTGGACGAACGAGGAGTGGGCGGCGCTGCGAACGGAACTGTTTTTGTCGCCGAGTGCCTTATTGGCTGTATTGGTCGTACGATTCAATTTAGCGTCCTGGTGATTCATGCATCGCCAAATCATTCTCGGAGTCTGGCCTTATTTGGCGCTCATGGTGCTGTCGAGTGCCCTCTGCTGGCTGCTCCTCCGCATGACTCGCGTGCGTCCCGATTGGCGGCAGCTGAAGCAGCTCGCGGGCGACGAGCGTGGGGCAGTGCAAAGTCTCAGCTTTGTGCTCACGATCCCCGTGTTTGTGATCGTGATGATGTTCATCGTGCAGCTCAGCCAAATCACGATTGGCAAATTTGTCGTGGAGTATGCGGCGTTTGCGGCCGTGCGGTCGGCACAGGTCTGGCTGCCAGCTCACGTTTCGGATGAAGAAAGCACCAATCGCGTCACGAGTCTCTGTTATCGAGAGACGATGACGGGAGATGATGGTTGGCAATACGACTGCTATGAAGTCGATCCCGTAGGTCCGAAGTACAACAAGATTCGCTTCGCCGCCGTGCAGGCCTGTTTGGCCATCTGCCCCTCCCGCGACGTCGGTGCCGATGCCAGTGCGGTCGGCAATGACGCGGCGGGCAGCTTGGTGAAAGCGCTCGGTATCTGGTCGCCGCAGTTGCTTGCGAATCCCAAGGTTGCTGAGCGGATCAAGAATAAACTGGCCTACTCGCTCGCCAACACGCTGGTTCGGATCGACGTGCGACATCGGCACAGCGAGCCACCGCTCATGACCTATCTGATTCCGCCCTATGAGGACGAATTCTTGCCGGGTGAAATCGGCTGGAACGATCAAATTTTGGTCACCGTCACGCATCGGTTCGCCTTGCTGCCCGGTCCCGGTCGACTACTCGCCCGCCAGTCTCAGGCGCCCAGCAGCAGCGGCAGCGGTGGCAGCAGCAGCGGTGGTAGTGGCAGCAGTGGTGGCGGCAGCGGCAGTGGCAGCACGGGCACCCGTAGCAGTACCAGCACGACCGGCTCCGGTACCACTCCGGCTGTCGATTCAACGGCCAGTCGCATTCAACTGGTGGGTGGCGTCCATACGTATGCACTCACCGCCACTGCGATGCTTCACACCGAAGGTGAGAAGTCGATGCTAGGTTACCGCCAGAACTTGCTCGGACCATCGCCTGTCGTCAGCGGCTTGGCGGCTGGTGGGTTCAGCCAGAGTGACGAGACGACGGCGGCCTTCGAATCGCTCCAGGCTCCCGCGCGAGCGCAGCGGCTGCTGGCAGCGGAAGCGGCGCAGGACTGCTGCGATCAGGAATGGGAGCGAGAGCTGAGTGCGGCGACGGAGCGCATGTGGGAGGAAGTAGTGGGACCAGCGTGGCCGTCCATCTTGAAAGGTGCCCAGCGATGAACCTGCTGCGCCGGATGCATCGAGATGAAGCGGGATCGATGAGCATCGTGTCGATGTTCTCACTGGTCCTCCTGGTCTTTTTACTCGGGCTGGTCATGAACACTGGCCGTGTGATCGATCAGCGGGTGAAGATTCAGAATGCGGCTGATGCGGTGGCGTGGTCGAGTGGCGTGATGATGGCGCGCGGCATGAACACGCTCGCTTACACCAACCACTTAACGGCCGATGTGTTTGCCTTGACGGCCTTCATGCGCGAGGCGCGAGATCGCAACGCCGAAACCTATGTCACGTCGATTCTGGACAACTGGCAGCGTATCGGTCCCTTTATGGCGACGAGTGAGTATCCGTCGTTTGCGGCGCTCGGGATGGCGATCCTGGAGAAGGTGCCTTTGGAACGGGAGATGGTGCAGGCTTACAGCGCGTGGGGATCGGCGGCGGCGGAATCGATGTTGCCGGTGTTGGAAGAGATTCTGGCCGACCACCGAATTCCGGACTTCCAGCAAGCACTCATCACGGCCACGCCCGCGTTGGCAACGTTTGTCGCGGAGGACGCGGCGAATCGGCACGGCCAGAAAAGCCAGATGGTTCACGGGGTGATTTGGCGAACCACGGAAGAGCCCGAGACGGTCGATGGTCAGTCGAGCTATTTTCCTGTGTTGCCGGTCGTTAATCCGAACTTGGTGGCCTTGGTTGGAGCGGAGTCGGGTGGTGGGTATGTCCAAGAGTCACGAGCGCAGCGGCTGCAGCTCGCGCGACGCTACTTGTCCGACTGGAATAATGAATCGCTCCGCGCGTTTGATCGCTATGGCAAGATGTCTCAGTTCAGCAATCTCTGGCGTATTTTCACGTGTGGTTATCTGCGGCAGTTGTTGGAACAGGAGTATCCGAGTTCCAATTTGCTTGTCGTTCTGCGTCATGCCGATGATCCGCCCACCACTCAGCATGAATACCTCGAACGGGACTTCATGTATGTCGGCGTGATGTACGCGGTGAAGGCTCCCGAGTTTATTCCGGGGGTGTTCCGCAACACGGCGTTTTTTGATCGACAATCCCATGCACAAGTGATGATGTTCGTGCCGCGCCGCCGCTTGGTACGCGTCCGCGTCAATGGACCGGGCGGCTCGGGAGGGCCCGGTCCGCCGGTGGGCGAGTCGATTGGCGGGATTCCGGGCGAGAACATCGATATTCCTCCCGATCCGGCGCCGATGCCGCCCCCCGGACCTCCGCCGACGATCGGTCCGCCGGCACCGCCACAGGAACCCGAATGGCTGGTGGTACGGCAGAGTGGTTCCTGGCATAGCGATGACTGGAATCTGCTCAACCAAAACTGGCATTTGCAACTGGTACCGGCAACTGCGTTCGCGACACGGGCGATCTTGAGTCGTCCGGTGGAGGTGGTTTGGCCGGATGGAGTGTCGGTGGGAACAGGTGAGGGGTTCTCCCTGCCAAACCAAGCGAATTGGTTGCCGCTTACCGAGGTCGACTTCCACAATTTGAATCATCATTAGGCAGAGCGGAACGAACCGCAGATCTGATTGTTTATGAGCGACAGGCACTACCACGAACCACGGGTCAGGCGACAACCGCCACCCAATCAGCCGGCGACGGTTGAGTCGGTGCCGCTCGGTTGTTTACCGCGCGGATGGCGGCCGAATGTTCGGTTTGGGCAGGGTCGTGGGCGTCGTCGAGCACGTCGCGGGCTGGCGCCGCTGGAACTGGTGCTCTGGTTGCCGGTGCTGCTGATGGTGATGGCGCTCATGGTGAATTACGGCACGAGTCTATCGTGGCGAGTCCGGGGTGAAGTGGTGGCTCGCAATGCGGCCTGGCGCACGCGGCTGGGACGTGACTCGACGGCCGAAGCTCGTTCCCCCGCCTGGCCGGCGAACGCCTCCAGCGGACACACGAACACCGGCGGTTGGCTCTACGTCGACCATCCACTTGTGAATCAGCCGATTGCGCGTGGTCCGATGTATGAGAATTTCGGCGTGAAGCCTCGGCTTGATCCCTTTCGCGGAGGTCGTGAGGGACACGCGCAGATTGAGCGTCCCTATCCACTCTTGTCCAAAATGGGTTCCTATAAGAGCGGCCAGATTCCTGATGCCTTGCTGGAGGATCTATTCACAGGTGGCGAGATGGGAATCCCTAACGATATTCGGCGCGTACCTCATTTGTATGACTTGCCAAAGGTGCCACCGTCGTTTGGAAATGCCTTTCGGGAGGCGATTATCGGTATTTTTAAGATCCCGAATTATGCCGGCTTGCGAGTGCTTGATCGCGACCAGGACTGGCTCTTTTATCGTGGTTCAGCGCCCGACTTTCATCCGCGTGTGAACGCCTCACGCTGTGAACTCGACCGCGACATCGTGCAAAAACAAGAAGTGAATCGACTCATCGATGTGCGGCTACCGAATGGGAAGTGGCAATTGGGCGCGATCACGCATCTGCCACGGAACATGACCGCTGCATTCCTCGGAATGTTCAAAAAAACGCTCCAGGAATATCAAGAAGAGTTGGCGCTGATGCCTCCGCCACCGCCTGATCGCATCGCTTACCTGAATGCACAGATTCCGATCTTAGAGCAGAAGATTGAGATCATGGAATCGTTTCAGGCGACGATTCCGGCGTTTGAAAAAGAGCAGACGACTCGTCCCTAATGTGCGCCTTATCATCATCCTCCGAGGAATCGGCCGAGCGTCAGCAGGGGGCGATTGCGGACTCGGCCAAGCCGGCCCCGGATTCGCTCCTGAACGCGGAAGATCCCACGGCCAGCGCCCCGGAATCGCAGTCGCCCTGGAGTCGCATGGGGCGAAGTTGGTCAGCGTTCGCCACGAATCTGCTGGGAACTGGATTCGTAATCGTGCTGGGCTTGGCGATGGGACGACAGCTGCTGGATTGGTGGGGCGTGCGTGCGCCGGTGACGGCGAGTGGCGATGCGAGTGGGGCGAGCGGGGCGAGTGGTGAGTCGTCGGCGAATCTCCGGTCCTTGCGGACATCGACCATTGGCACTTTGCAAGATCTTTCGTTCGACGTATCAACGATCGCGCTGCGTCATGGCAGTCATGCGGGCAATGAAGTTTCCGTGCTGCAGGAGCTCCGCGGTCAATGTGCGGGTGCCGCACGGTCGGCGCGTGCCGAGGATTTAGCGGGCACCGTGCCAGATGATGCGGAGCGCACGTTACTGCAGCGGCTGGCGGGGCAGGAGCCCGTGGCCAGCAGCGACAGCTGGTCGCTGTATGAGATCGCACGTCCCTTGCCGATGGTCGTGGCGGTTTCGCGAGTGGTACAAGTGGGAGCGGAGGGGAGCGGCGCGTCGCCCCGCGCTGGTCTGGCTCCGGCGTCGATGGAACCGGCCGCTCCGGAAACTGTCTTCGCTGGTCGCCGCGTGTTATCCTGGGGTGTAGCACTGCCGTCGGTTACGGAAACCAATGAACCGCGCTGGACTTGGTTCGCGTGGCGCACGGGCAAAACCAACGTGCCGTCTGACGGTGGGGCAGGGGCGGCTGGAGCGGCCAGTGCGGCTGGATCAGAAGCCGTAACTTCGGCCGATTGGCCGGGGCTACCCGGAGCTCGGCGCGTGATGTCCATGCGTTCGCCCGACGGAGTGGCGCTGGCCGCTTATGTCGCCAGCGACTCGGCTGCCTCGGTGCGCGAGTGGCGAGATCAGGTGGAGCAGTGGATGACTAGTCGGGGAGCGAAGTCCCCGGGAGATTGGATCCGGCAACGCGATCGGTCTCAACAGGTTTTTGTGCGACCGGGAGTGGGGCGATATGTCGTGCAACTGGTGGAGTTACCGGGTGAGCAACCCCGAGCGTTCCTCACGATGTTGCCGGGGCGGAATGGATCAGGACCTTAACGGCGATTTTGCCGACGGAGAATCAAACGATGAAGGGTGCGGCGGGACTCATCGTGGCCTTGCTACTGGGATTGTTGGGCGCGGCGCTCAACTTCGTCTACCTCACCAATAAAACGCGACAGGTGAAAACCGTGTCGTTTATCGGCATCAAGCCGGACACTCGACTGCGAGTGGGTGATGCACTGAAGGAAGGTGATTTGGTGGAAGTACGAATTCCCGAGATGCATGCTGGCAATCTCAAGGAGTTCGTCTTCTTGTGGCAGGATCTCGAAACCGTGAAAGGTATTCGAGCGATTCATCCGTATGCGGGTGGTGAGCTGCTGCGGCGCGAAGACTATCGCACTCCACCTCCCGAACTGAAATTGACGCGCGGTCAAATGCTGGTTTGGGTTGCCGTCGACAGTCGTAGTTTCGTACCCGATTTGGTCAATCCACGCGATCGAGTGACGTTTGTGGTACCGCTGGTGCGACCAGGTACACCGACTCCTGTGGCACCCAATCCCAACACGGCGGGAGCGGCTGCCGGAAATCCGCTGGGAGCAGCGGCCGGGAGCGAACCGGCGGCGAATCCGCAAGTGGAAATGATCGGCCCGTTTGAAGTGGCGGCAGTCGGTAATCGACTGGGCAGTGCCGAGGTCAGTCGAGCCTCCGCCGGACGCGGCGGCAACGAATTTGAATTAGGTATCGTCGTCAAAAATGAGGGGACGGAATCTGCACCGCGCATGGACGCGAAAGCGATGCGTTTGGTGGAGTTGTCTCGACGAATTGGCAACCAGGGAATTGGTGTGTTGTTGCATCCGCGCGGAGACGCCGCTCAGCCATGAAGATTTGGTACAACAAAATCAACGAGAGTCGCCGTACGTCACTCGATTTCTCGAAGGTTGAAATTCAGATTGGCCGGGACACCACCAATGATCTGGTGCTCAACAGCCCATTGGTGTCGCGTCGCCATGCCATCGTGCGGCGGCTCGATGGCAATCAACTGGAACTCGAAAATGTCGGCGTGAATAGCTGTCTGGTCGGGGACACGGAGGTGCTTGGTGGCGACCGTGTCAAGTTTGCACCGACCGTCAAGCTCCGCATCTGGCCTTATACGATCAGTTTTGAAGCTGAACAGACGCGCACAATTTCGCGCCGCGAACTAGAAGCTCATCTGCGCAATCTGGTCGCTGATCTGGAACTTCGGATTCACAAAAAACTCCTCGAGCGACTCGATCTGTACGAATTAGAGTCCACACGCGGAGGACGTCAGGAAAACATTCTGTTGTTGGAACACAACATCGAGGATGTTTGTCGTGACTTGCAGCTATTCGCCTCGTCGAATGAGACGCTGCTGGAAGAGATTTCTGGGCTGGCGCTGCGCGATCATGCGGTGAATCGTCTGATCATGGAAACGACGTCCGATCAGGTGTTCGACCTGGCGGTGTTAACATCCAACGAATTCGATGTGCCGGCGACGCTGGTCCCAGAGCGCGAGACGGAATTGCATGGTCTGCTGCAGTTCGCCCGCGAGAAGCTGCAGATTGAAACATTGCCAGATTTAAGTAGCAAGATTAATCGCGTGGAGGAAAAGTTTGACGATATTTTCACGCTGCTGCGACCTCATTTGCATGTCGAGCTACGGAAATATATTGTCTTGCGGATGCTCAAAAAAGACCTCAAAGATATTGTTTTTGGATTTGGTCCTTTACAAGATTTGCTGCGAGCTCCGACGATTAGTGAAATCATGGTGGTGCGCAGCGATCAGATTTTTGTGGAGCGGTCGGGGGTGATCGAGAAATCGGGTCGCCGTTTCATTTCCGAGAAGGTCACGGAGTCGATCATCGAGCGAATTGTGTCGCAGGTGGGGCGCCGGATTGATAAGAGTCAACCGCTGGTGGATGCGCGATTGCCCGATGGTTCGCGGGTCAACGCCATCATCCCGCCCCTGGCGGTGTTTGGACCTTGCTTGACGATTCGTAAATTCCCCAGCCAGCGATTAACCGTGGATGATTTGATCGACTACGGCACGCTGACTCGAGCGGCCGCCACCTTTCTGCGCGCCTGTGTGGTTGATCACAAAAGTATTTTGATTTCGGGTGGAACGGGATCGGGGAAGACGACACTGCTCAATGTGCTCAGCAGTTTCATTCCTTACAAAGAGCGAATTGTCACGATCGAAGACACGTCGGAATTACGATTACATCAAGAGCATGTGGTGAGTCTGGAAGCGAAGCCGGCGAATGTGGAAGGAACGGGCGAGTACACGATTCGTGATTTGGTGAAGAACGCACTCCGCATGCGACCCGATCGAATCATCGTGGGAGAATGTCGTGGCGGCGAGGCACTCGATATGGTCCAGGCGATGAATACGGGTCACGATGGATCGATGACGACGATCCACGCCAACGGCGCACGTGAAGTGATGCAGCGGTTGGAGCTGTTGATGTTGATGGGGGCCGAGTTGCCGGTGGCGTCTCTGCATCGACAAATGGCGTCGGCCCTGCATTTGATTGTGCACATCGATCGGCAGACAAGCGGTAAACGGGCGATCATGCAGATTTCGGAAGTAAGTGGCATTGATCCCGAGACGAAGGAGGTGCTGGTGATGGATATCTTCAATCGGCGCGATGGCCAGCAACTCGCACCGACTGGTTACTTGCCCTCGTTCCTCGATTCCTTGGTCTCACAGCAACTGCTTAAGGCCGAGTTTTTGTACGGAAAATAGTCGCGCATGGATACGTTTTTTTTGCTTTGCAATGTCGTGATGGGAGTGTGTACGGCCGGGGCGGCACTGGTCAGCCAGGGCTGGCTGTCACAGCTCATCGACTACCTGGAAGTTGATCTGCGCGATCGACTGCGGAGCCTGCGTATACAAACGCCACACCTGCGAACGTGGATCGTAGCCTGGCTCGGCAGCGTATTGCTCGTCTTTACCTTTCTCTGGTTGGGATTCGATCTCTGGGTGTTCGCGATTTTGCTGGCGATGCTGATGTGCGCCGGACCCTGGTACCTCGTCCGACGACTGGCGGCCACGCGTCGACAGCGCATCGAAGACCAGTTGGCCGACGCGATGGTGATGTTCTCTAACGGAGTGAAAGCGGGCTTGTCGCTGTCACAATCACTGAAACTGCTCAGCGAGGAGTGTCCGAAGCCGATCCGTCAAGAGTTCCAGCAGATTGTTGGGGAATACAATCTGGGGAAGCCTTTGGAACGCACGATGACGGAGGCGAAAGAGCGACTGCGGAGCGAGAATTTTTTGCTGTTTGCGGCGGCGTTGCTGGCGAGTCGCGAGAGTGGTGGACGACTCAATGAGACCGTGGAACGGATTTCGAGGTCGGTGTTGGAGCTGCAGCGTTTGGAGCGCAAAGTGAAGGCTGAGACAGCGCAGGCGCGGAAGTCGGCGATTTACATGTCGATTGTGCCGAGTTTCATTTTGATTGCTTATTACTATCTGGATCCGCAGAACACGCGCTTGTTGTTCCTCACACTGCCCGGACAGATCATGTTGACGGTATGTGTGATATTCAACCTGGCGGCATACTTCTGGGCCATCAAAATCTTGAATGCAGATATTTAGCGCATCGAGGACCGCTTCCAGCGGGTTGGGGTAAGGACTGGGGAAATGGAGCAGATGGATGGGTTGAGTTTGCTGGCGTGTGGATTGGTGGGCGGCGGCGCAGCGCTGCTCGTCTGGTGGGTACTGCGCGCGCTGGCGTCGGATGATCTGAGTCAGGGGAGTGAATGGCGGTATGACGTCAGTCGCATCAATGAACTGCGGCGCCAGGACATGATGTTTCGAGTGCTGCAGCCGCTGATTCAGTTTGTGGCGCGGTTTATTCGGGGAGCGTTTGGGGCGGGGTTGCCCGAGGTTACACGGGAGATTCATGCCTCCGGATTGTCTCGTTGCTGGTTGCCCGAAGAATACCTGGCTCGGCAAACCCTGGTCGCTGTCTTTCTCTGGCCGGCGATGGCTTATGTCTGCTGGACGCTGTTTGATGCACCGGGAATTTTTCTGAGCTTGATGATGCTGGGCGTGACCATCTGGTGGATGCGCTTGCGCTTGGCTCGGCAAGCCGCTCGCCGCGTACTGCTCATCAAACGTCGCCTCCCCTACCTGCTCGACCTGCTCACCCTGCTGATGGAAGCGGGTTCCAGTTTTATTAACGCGCTACAGCAGGCGGTGAAGGAATTTGGCGATCATCCGGTGGGAGTGGAGTTTGGTCGAGTGCTGGCGGATATGAATATGGGTAAAGCGCGTATCGAAGCCTTTGACAATTTGCGGAAGCGACTGAGTGATGATGAGATGACGAGTATCATTGGGTCGATTATCCAAAGCGAGCAATTAGGTACACCGTTGTCCGCGATTTTTCGGACACAGGCGGATGTGTTGCGAGTGAAGCGGAGTCAGCGAGCGGAGACGCTGGCCAACGAGGCGGCGGTGCAGATGCTGCTGCCGGGAGTGTTGGTGATGGCGGCCACGGTACTGATCATTCTCGGGCCGTTTTTGTTAGGTTATTTATATTCAGGGTTTGGTTTTTAGTATGAGTTGTGGTGAGTAGTCATGCCGGTACAGGTAGCTTGTTCGAAATGCAACGCCGCGTTGGCGATCCCCGATGAGCATCTGGGTCGGCCGATCCTGTGCCCCTATTGCAACTCCACCGTATCCCTCACTCCGCCCGCGCCGCGGGGTGGGACGGCAGGCGCGGTGGCAGGCGGCGCGACAAGCACTCCCGCAGGTGCGGTGGCAGGCGCGGCAGCAGGTAAGTCGGTGGGGAAGTCGACAAGTGGTAAGGCGGCGAGTTTATATCCACCGGGGATGGGTCCATCGGCTGCGATGTCGCCGGCGCCCACACCGATCGCTCCACCCGGTATCAACTCGCCCTTGCCGCCGCCGGCCGCCGGGGCAGCAGCGGTTTCCGCTGCACCCTCCGGCGGACTCAATTTGACGCCCAATCGTCAAGCAGCTCGCTGGGTCGGCACCGATGCCTCCCCCGCGACCTCGACTGCAGCACCCACAGCCCCTGCACCGACAGCCACTGCACCCACAGCTATACCGCCACTAGCCGCCGCGCCCGCCGCCCTACCGCCCGCGGCCCTACCGCCCGCGGCCAGCGCGCCGCCGCCCACACCACCCACACCGCCCTTACCCTCCGCGCCGCTCAAATCGATGCCGTTACCACAGCCGCTGCCGCCAGCCAAGTCGGCCGCTGCCGCGCCACCCGCGCCACCCGCGCCACCCGTGCCACCCGCGCCGCCGCCGGCTGTAGCGGTGTCGCCGGTGGTGCCTCAAGCGGCGCGGTTTATTGCAGCTGATCCGACGGCGGGTCGAGTGCCGCTGGGGTTGGACGGCAAGCTACCGATGCTGGTCTTGGTTGATGGCGAGCAGGGGCCGGAGAAGGTGGAGAAGCCGGCCCAGAACGCTCCGCCCTGGTTGCTGATTCTAGCCTTGGGGTTTAGCATCACGGCGTCGGTGGCACTCTTGTTCGTCGATACGTCGACGGGCAGAATTGAACGGCAGTCCAAGGGCGAAGCGCGAGAGGCGCTGCAACGTTTTTATGTCGGTGACGAAGGCAAGCAGGCCGCTTTTCAGCTCCAAGTGCGATTGATTATCCAGGCGAATCAGCGTGGTGATCGAGAAGAGGAACGGCAGTATTGTCGCGAGCTACTGAACATGTTGCATTCCGAGAGTAACAACAAGAACACAGGTTTAACGGGTCGACGTGACGATGCCGATCCACCGATGGGGCTCCCCAACGATCGTCACCTGATCAGCTTGATCAACGTACTCCTCAATAACTAATGCCAGATCCAGCTCAACGTTTTGAAATTCTTTCCACGATCGCGGCCGGCGATTTTGCGACGGTGCTGCGCGCGCGGGATCGAGAGCTGGGGCGCGAAGTGGCCATCAAGCAGATTCACGCTCAGTTTCTGCAAGATCCCAAGCAGCTGGAAAAATACTGGAAAGAGGCTCAGCTGCTCGCCAGCCTCGCTCATCCTCACATCATCACCATCTATGACATTGTGCGGGAGAAAGGTTGGTTGGTGTTTGAGTTGATGCAGGGTAGTCTGCAGCAATTACTGGCGGGGCAGCCGATCGATCTGAACGATCTGCGCATGGCACTCACCTACACCGCGCAAGCTTTGCAGTTTATTCATCAGCACAACATTGTGCACGGCGATGTGAAGCCCAGTAATCTGCTCGTCGGGAAAGATCATCGAGTGAAGCTGGGTGATTTTGGTATCGCTCGCCGACTAGGTGGTGATCATGGCAGCGTCGTCAAAGGCACCACGAAATATATGGCTCCCGAAGTGGTGTCCGATCAGTTCGGTACCGTGGGACCGTGGAGCGATTTGTATTCGCTCGGCTTTTCCGCTTACGAGCTGCTCTGTGGCGAGAACTTTGAGACGTTATTTCCGGGCCTGAATATGTTTGGTCGGGACCGGCAAATGGCATGGTTAATGTGGCATTCAGCGCCTGATCGCCGCTTGCCCGAGATCAATCGAGTGCTGCAGGGAGTGCCCGATGACTTGGCATTCATCATTCAGAAGCTGATCGAAAAGGATCCCAAGCGGCGCTATCGGTCAGCCGATCAGCTACTGGAAGATTTACGACAACATGCGACTGCTGAAACCGGTCCCACGCCCGCCGAGATCGAAGCGGCTGAAC
The DNA here is from genome assembly GCA_046086325.1 of Planctomycetota bacterium. Classification (GTDB taxonomy): domain Bacteria; phylum Planctomycetota; class Planctomycetia; order Pirellulales; family Pirellulaceae; genus JBJSXJ01. The sequence goes on from JBJSXJ010000057.1 coordinate 12,998, forward strand.
GGGCCGCCAAAGCAGCTCGACAAAAACGCACGCTCACCATCGGAGCTGCCGTGCTGAGTATGGGGTTGAGTTTGGGGATTCTGTTTTGGCCCGAAAAACCGCCTCCCGCACCGCCGCCCCCGGAAGCTCGTCCCACCGCCGGAATCGTCGACGAAGTGGATTTGGAAAACACGACGTTTTTCTTGAAGCATGAAGATGAATCGCCAGCCAAAGGCATCATCATTCAGGCAGATAAAGATCGCGTGTTCGTGAATGATGAACGCGCCAAGTTCAGCGATTTGCGCGCGAACGATCAGATCACGATCAAGTATCTCTCAGAGGCCGAAGGCGACGACATCATCGAAGTCTACGCCAGTCGGCCCAAGGAGATTCACGTATCAGGTCGAGTGGCGGAGGTGACGAAGGCGGCCGCGGAGTTGAAATTAGTTGATGAGGAGGGACAGCCTCCGCATGAGCCCTGGTATGTGCCAAGCGATACGGTGGTGACGATCAATGAGCAGCGAGCACTGAATAATCGCACGTTCGGTCTGGCTGATCTTGCTCCAGAGGATCGGGTGGTCGTTTCGTATGTTGTGGAAGATGGAGGTCGCCGAGTGGCGAAGGCGATCGTCGCGCTCCGCACCTTGAAACTGGAAGCGACCGTTGTCAGTCGCAATCCGCAGCAGAATAAACTGACGGTGAAGGCGACGACCGGCGGCGCCGCCAATCGGGAGTTCACCGTCGCCCGCGAATGTGTCGTGACGCTTAATGGCAAACAGCAAACGGGTGATGTGCCGCTGACGATTGCCGACTTGGTCCCGGGTGATTCATTGGCACTCACCTATGACGTGGAAGTCCATGCGATTGTGGCCGCGCGAGAAGTGATGGCTACGGGACTGATTGCTGACCTGCAAACCACGGAGCGCCTGTTTCGCATAACGACCGACGATGCCAAAGAGTCGATGCAGTTTGCTTTAGGGGCGAACTGCGAGATTATCGGCCCCGCAGGCAAACCGTTGGAATTTGAATTCCTGCGGAAGGGTGATCATGTTCGAGTGGAATATGGGCCTCTGGAAGGTGGCAAGCTGCAGGCGCTGAAGCTGGTTGTGAAGCCCGTCACGGACGCTCGGACTTGGGCCATCCTCATCGTCACACATCAATTTGACGACGCGCAGTTGGCCGCCTTACCGCAGGGTGCTGGTGATCTCAATGCCATTCGCGACGCGTTATTGCATCGACATCGAGTGCCGACGGAACAGGTTTTGATTTTGGAAAACAGTTCGCGTTTGCAGATCGAGCAGGGCGTGGCGACGTTCGCGGCACGCGTACCTGCTGATGCTCAGTTGATTTGCTATTACGAGGGACGAGCGGTCATCGACAAGACGGTCGGCCCCGTGCTGGCGACTAAGGAATTGAATCTCGAGCGAGCTCCGGATACGGGCTTGCCGATTCGTAGTCTCGTCGCACTTCTCGAAAAGAGTCCGCCGAAAGAAAAAACGTTGCTGGTGGATTCCTGTCAGGAGAAGTCAGCGGGCAACACGGCAGCGGACTTATCGACCGCCGAACAGCTCGAAGCTGCCAAAACCAAACCGACTCGCCCGGTGTCGACCAGCGTGCTGGTGATCGGCGCGTGTGATAAGAACCAACGTGGATTGTTAACGGCCGATGGTCAGCAAGGCGTTTTTGGCAAAGCGTTGGCGGCGGCCTATTCAGGTGGAGCGGATGTAAATCGTGATGGTCGAGTGGCGGTGGCGGAGCTGCTGGAGTTTCTACCGAAGTCGATGGCTGAGGCGGCGGGGAACGGACGCCTCCAGTCACCCGTGGTCTACCAGCCGGTCGACAAGCCACCGCGACTGACCTCCGACGCGCAAGAAGCGACTCGCAAAATGCTGGGTTATCTGCGAGCTTCTCGCTGGGATGAAGGGATTACGGAAGAGTTTCGTCGGGAGGATTCCAAGCTGGCCGGGCAGCCGGACTTAGCCTTGGCTTACGGATTGGTGCTGCTAAAGAACTATCGCACGCCTTTGGCACGACCGGTATTCGACAAGATTCGATCCGCTCACCCCAAATCCGTCGTGGCGGATCAGATGTTGGCGTGGCAGGCCTTCCAGCAAGATCGTTTGGTGGATGGAATCGGTGACTTAAAGCTGATGGTGTCGCATCTACCGGATTTGCGCTTGATGCCAGCCGCCGAACCTTACGTGAAATATTCGTTGCAATGGGCGGGAGCGCTGCGGGAATACGTCCTGTCCGTTCCCGACTCGCCTCTCGATCGCAAAGCGGTCGAAGAGTTAGATCAAGCTGTGATTGCTTTAGGGGATACGGCGAAGGAAGCATTTCGAGCGGGGATCGAGTCCACGCGGACAACGCTCGCGAAACTTGATGAAGAACTAGTGGTAGCAGCACCGGATCGCAAAACCACACTGGCCCAAAGTCGCAAGCGAGTGGCTACCTATGCGAATCCGAACTTTAACACGATAGCCGACTACCTGCGGGTGGCGGTCGAGGAATAGATCCGTTGGTTGAAACGCACGAGTTGACGAAGCGTTATCGCGAGATGACGGCGCTGGCGAGTTGCTCGTTGCATGTGCCACGGGGAGAGATCTTCGGACTGCTGGGACCCAACGGAGCGGGCAAGACTACCTTGCTGCGATTGCTGCTGGGGTTTCTGGAACCAACGTCGGGTTGGGCCCGCATTGATGGCTTGGACTGCCATCGCGAATCGTTGGCAGCGCGGCGGCGAGTGTCTTATTTGCCGGGTGACGCGCGGCTCTTTCGTCGCATGCGTGGTCGCGAGGTGCTGCGATTTTTTGCCGATATTCGACCGGGTGGCAGCTACGAACGCTCGGTGCGGATGGCGGAACGTCTGGAGCTGGATCTGTCGCGACAAGTGGGTTCGATGTCGACCGGCATGCGACAAAAGACCGCACTCGTCGCCGCACTCGCTGCTGACACGCCTCTGGTGATCCTCGATGAACCCACCTCCAATCTTGATCCGACGGTGCGAGCGGAAGTGGGGCGACTAGTGCTGGAAGCGAAAGCCGCTGGTCGCACGATCTTGTTTTCGTCGCATGTGCTTTCGGAAGTGGAAGACGTATGTGACCGAGTGGTGATTCTGCGACGTAGCCAACTCGTCCATACGCAAGTCATGTCCGACTTGCGACGCATGCATCGGATCCGAGCCAAGTTGGCGGGACCGTTGCCGCTGCCACCGGCAAGCTGTGCGGAGCAACTGACGATTCGCACTCGAGAAGATGGCGAAGTGGTGATCGAGATGCCGGGTGAGTTGTCGCCGCTTTTGGGTTGGCTGGCCACCTTGCCACTGCAGCAGATGGTGGTGGAGCCGGTAGGTCTGCGCGCCGTGTACGAAAAATTTCATGGTAGTCTGCAAGATGCTGGAACGAGGCCGTCGTGAATCGTGCGCTATTGAGGAAATGTTGGTTGGAAGCTCAATGGCTGCTGGTCGCCTGTGCGGCGGCGATTTTCGCTTTCTGCTGGGTGCGTGTGTGGATGGTGAGTCGGATTGATACGAGTCGATTTGAGGCGATCATTGATTTGCTTCCTGGCGATTGGCAGCGTTTCACGCCCGTCGATATGAAATGGTTAGTAACCTACGCCGGACGAATTTCACTTGCCTATGATGAACCAATCGTTGTCTTCGGGATGTCGATCTGGGCGATTGGTCGAGGGTCCGACTGTGTCAGCGGTGAGTTAAACCGCGGCACCATGGAGATGCTGCTCGCCCAGCCGCTCAGCCGTTTGCAAATCCTTGTCACTCAGTCTTTCGTGACGTTGACCGGTGTATTTGTTTTAGCAGCGGTAGCATGGCTGGGTACTTACACGGGCATTCAGACGATGACCGCTAAGGAAGAAGTGTCCGCGACGGTGACGTTGCCGGTGGCGATTCCGGGGATTGGCAAAGAGCTACCGGTGCCCTGGCGTGAGAAGAAAACGATCGAAACACCGATGCGATTGAAGGTGGACGCGCGACAGTTTTTGCCAGCGACGGTGAACTTGTTTGCTCTCGGTGTCACGTTGGCCGGATTGGCCACGTTGGTTTCTGCCAGCGATCGGTATCGCTGGCGAACGATCGGTATTGTGACCGGAATCTATGTGGCGCAGATCTTGCTGAAACTGATTGGTATGGCATCCGACTCCTGGCGCTGGCTCACATGGCTCTCGTTCCTCACCGCTTATGAACCGGAGGAGTTTGTGCAGTGGTCGGTCAGTAATCCGTCGGTGACCTGGAGTTTCACTCGCCTTGATGCTGCTGGGACGGTGGTCGGACTTGGTCCCTTGGGCTATGATTTTTTGCTCATCGGAATCGGCGTCGTGTCCTATGTGCTGGCAGCAATTATTTTCCAGCGCCGCGACTTACCCGCTCCCACGTAATGGAATAGACACAACCTAATTGGCGGAGGTTTACGACCATGAGTGCTGAAGCTCGCTTGCAAGAACTGAAGATTGAATTACCACCGGCGCCCAAGCCGCAAGGGGTTTACAAACCCGTGGTGATTGTCGGCAATCTGGCCTATGTGTCGGGGCACGGTCCGTTGAAGGCCGATGGTACGTTGTTCACGGGTCGAGTCGGTGACGAGGTGGACGAAGCGTATGGTATCGCTGCCGCTCGCCAGACCGGTTTGGCGATTCTCGCGTCGCTGCGAGTGGCCTTGGGGAGCTTAGATCGTGTCAAGCGAGTGATCAAAACACTCGGCATGGTCTACTCCACTTCTGACTTCAAGAATCACCCGAAGGTGATTAATGGTTACAGCGAGCTGTTCGCTCAGGTGTTCGGTCCGGACCACGGTGTCGGCGCTCGCAGCGCCGTCGGTATGGGTTCCTTACCCGGAAACATCACGACCGAAATCGAAGTGATTGTCGAGATCGAATAGCGAAATTGGGGGAGTTGTCGCCCGGTTTGGCATGCCTTGGCGCTATTCGCACCGACGAGTTAAACTGCTTAAGAGTGCACTTCTTGAGCATGAAATGGTGGCAGCGCGTAACGTATTTCGCTGGGTTTAGCTCGGGTGCCTGAGGCCGCGAGCAGTAGCCCTACGGTACGCTAGTTTCAAAGCTTTCTTCTCTAGTCAGGGTGGCCGTCGTCATGACGATTCTTAACTTCGTGAAGCAAACCGATGAGCAACTGGCAGAACTGGGATTGTCACTGCACGAGCAGTACATGAACGCAGAGCCCTATCCACATATCGTGGTGGACAACTTCTTCTGCCCCGACGCGATGGACGAGATTCTTTCGCAAACACCATCGCTCGCAAAGGCCCGCGAGGGTGTGGAGAAGATGAGTAATCGGAATGAGCAAAAGTATGCGACGGTAGGTGAGCGGCAATTCGGCGAGACGACCAAGCAGTTCGCACGCTTCCTGAACTCCGAACCGTTTCTGCGTTTTCTGGAAGGACTAACGGGAATTAACAATCTCCTTCCCGATCCCCATTTTGAAGGTGGTGGACATCACGAAATACTTCCCGGTGGATTTCTGAAAATCCATGCTGATTTCGGCAAGAACACACGCACCGGACTTGACCGTCGCCTCAACGCCCTCGTCTATCTCAACAAGGATTGGAAGGAAGAGTACGGCGGTCACTTTGAGTTATGGGATGTGGAGATGAAGGGCTGCGTGAAGAAAGTCCTGCCACTCTTCAACCGCTTAGTGGTCTTCACGACGACCTCCTTCACCTATCACGGCCACCCCGAGCCGCTGCGGTGCCCACCCGATCGCAGTCGCCGCTCGATCGCTCTTTACTACTACACCAACGGACGCCCCGAAAGCGAAGTGGTCGCTGGCGGATCTCACTCCACGCTCTTCAAAGCTCGCCCCGACAGCGCCGACGACGGTGCCGCCGCGCGTCTCAAAGACGCCACCAAGAAAGTCATCAAAGCGGTCACGCCTCCGATCGTGATCGATGTGGCGAATCGCCTCCTCGGACGCTAACGAAGATTGTCCCGCACGGGGACACGAAGACACGAAGGTGATGAGATAGGTCGGTCTTTGTTATTTGGTGTCTGTTCCATTCCGGCCGTCATTTAAACAGTCTCTTCCTCGCCTCCCTTCCTAGCTTCGTGTCTCCGAGTCTCCGTGCGCAACAAGTATTTCCCAGTGTGCAACAAGTGTTCTCCGTGCGCAACAGGCATTCCCCGTGCGCAACGACCGCCTCGAACGACCTCTGAGTCGTCCCTTCGTTGACACTGGCGCTTAGTCGTTTCTAGAATCCTACGTTCCGCTCTGGGGCACTCACCTCCCCGGTGGCGCGAGATCCCGTGTTCTTAGTCCTTAAAGTTCGTCTTACCAGGAGTTCCCCGCAGCCATGGCGAGTGCAACGAGCGGCCAAATTGATACGGTCATGCAAGAAACTCGGCTTTTTCCTCCGTCAGCCGAGTTTGCTGCTCAGGCCAAGATCGGATCGCTGCAGGCCTATCAGCAGCTGTACGATGAAGCGCGGGCCGATCCGGTCGCCTTCTGGGAGAAGCTGGGTCGCACTGAATTGCACTGGTTCCGCCCGTTCGAAAAAACCTTGGATTGGCAGGAGCCGCTGGCGCAGTGGTTTGTCGGCGGACAGACGAATGTTTCCTACAACTGCCTCGATGTGCACCTCACGTCAGCGCGACGCAACAAAGCGGCGTTAATCTGGGAAGGTGAACCAGGAGATCAGCGCACCCTCACCTATCAGCAGTTGCACCGCGAGGTGTGTAAGTTTGCGAACGTGCTGAAGTCGCTCGGGGTAAATGTTGGTGATCGAGTTTCGATCTACATGCCGATGGTGCCGGAACTGGCCATTGCGATGTTGGCTTGTGCACGCATTGGCGCCATTCACTCGGTGATCTTTGGCGGATTTTCGGCGGAAGCGATTTCTGATCGCAACAATGACGCGCAGTCGAAACTCATTATCACTGCCGACGGTTCCTGGCGACGTGGCAAACTCTTGTCACTCAAGCAGACGGTCGACGAGGCGCTGGCCAAATCGCCGACGGTGGAAAAGTGTGTGGTATTGCGGCGCGCGGGCAATGAAGTCTCAATGACCAACGGCCGCGATTATTGGTGGCATGAACTCGAGTCGCAGGTGACAGCCGACTGTCCCGCCGTGCCACTCGATAGCGAAGCCTCCCTGTTCATTCTGTATACGAGCGGATCGACGGGGAAGCCGAAGGGGATTCGGCACACGACTGCTGGCTACAATCTGTTCGCCAAAAAGACCTTTGAATGGGTCTTTGATTATCGCGATGAAGATATTTTCTGGTGTACGGCTGACTGTGGCTGGATCACCGGTCACACCTATATCGTGTATGGTCCGTTGTCAGCCGGAGCGACCGTGCTGATGTATGAAGGAGCGCCAAACTGGCCTGCCGAAAATCGCTTCTGGGAGATTATTGAAAAGTATCGAGTCAACATTTTGTACACAGCTCCCACGGCCATTCGAGCGTTTATCAAGTGGGGCGACCAGCATGTTGATAAGCATGATTTATCCAGCTTGCGGCTCTTGGGAAGCGTCGGCGAAGGGATCAATCCCGAAGCTTGGATGTGGTACTACCGCAAGATTGGCGGCGAGCGTTGTCCCATTGTTGATACGTGGTGGCAGACGGAAACAGGCGGCATCATGATGTCACCGCTCCCCGGGGCCATCGCGCTGAAGCCCGGCAGTTGCACCAAGCCGCTACCGGGTGTCATGCCGGAGATTGTCGACGATCAAGGTCGACCGGTGCCCGCCGGCCAAGGTGGCATGCTCGTGATGTCGCACCCCTGGCCCGGGATGCTCCGCGGTATTTGGGGTGATGATGAACGTTATCGCGAGCAGTACTGGCGCAAGGTTCCTCACAAGTATCTCGCAGGTGATAACTCTCGCATCGACAGCGACGGTTATTACTGGATCATGGGCCGTATTGATGACGTGATCAATGTGTCCGGGCACCGGCTCAGTACGATCGAGGTGGAGAGTGCGCTGGTGAGTCATCCGGCTGTGGCGGAAGCGGCAGCGGTCGGACGCCCCGATGAACTCAAGGGACAAGCAGTCGCAGTGTTCGTCACGCTGAAGCAGGGTGAACCGTCGGAAGAGTTGCGTGATGCGCTGCGGAAGCATGTCCGCAAGGAGATTGGTGCCTTAGCCCAGCCAGACGATATTCGTTTCACGGGAGCACTTCCCAAAACTCGCAGCGGAAAAATCATGCGCCGCTTGTTGCGCGATATTGCAGCTGGCAAAGAAACTGTTGGCGATACTTCGACACTGGAAGATTACAGCGTGCTGGCTTCCCTGCGGACGGACGACGAGTAGTTTATGAATCAGAATAACGACAGCGGTCACGTGATCAGTCGCCGAGCTGGTGCCAAGCGTGTTCTCCTGATCCTGGCCATGTTCGCCTGTAGTGGGTGGAGCTTGGCCGGTGTCGCCGCGGACGAGGTTAAACCAGCCGCCTTTCCTGGCAAGTCAAGCGAGTGGAATGGTTTTGTGCGCTATGACTTGGAAGTGCAGGGAAGAAAGCTACTGGTGGTGGTTCCACAGCAAGCTGCCGAAGGCCGTCCGTGGGTCTGGCATGGAGAATTCTTTGGCCATAAACCAGCACCCGATGTGGCACTGCTGAAACGTGGCTTTCACATCGTCTATGTACAAGTGCCGGATCTACTGGGGGCTCCCGCAGCAGTCGCTCATTGGAACGTGGTCTATCAAGAATTGACGGAGCGTTACCATTTAGCCAAGAAGGTAGCGCTGGTTGGGCTGAGTCGCGGGGGGCTCTACTGTTACAACTGGGCGATCGCGAATCCGGAACGAGTTGCCTGCATTTATGGTGATGCGCCAGTCTGTGACTTCAAGAGCTGGCCGGGCGGTCGTGGCAAAGGGAAGGGAAGTCCACGCGACTGGAAGTTGGTACTCCAGCACTACGGTTTCCAAAACGATGACGAAGCGCTTGCTTACCAGAAGAATCCCGTCGATAGCCTCGCGCCACTAGCCGCCGCGAAAGTTCCGCTGCTGCACGTTTATGGTGACGCGGACGACGTGGTGCCGTGGGATGAGAACACGGGCCTCATCGCGGAACGCTATCGCAAGCTGGGCGGCTCCATCACGCTCATCGCTAAACCTGGAGTGGGACATCATCCGCATGGACTCGATGATCCCACGCCGATCGTCGAATTCATCGCTCGTCATGCCGGTCCGAAGTAACCGTAACGCCACGTTTTTTAGCGGCCAGGGCGTGAGCCCTCCGGCGACGTTCGAAAGCGGCTAACGCTCGGGACCGGACGGCTGACGCCGTGCCGCTACCTCGGGCCGGACGGCTGACGCCGTGCCGCTACTTTTTTAGGCCGACGCACGACTTCTTGTAGCGGCCAGGGCGTGAGCCGAGCCTTTTAAAGGTGTTTCTTTTTGCGACTAACGCTTCTTTCTTTGACTGCTCCCTTCTCCCCCGCAGGAAAAAAAGGGTGATCGTCGCCATAGCCAAACGAGTTTCCTTTTTTCCTGTGGGGGAGTAAGGGCTGGGGATGAGGGGGCCATTGTGGTCAGCAGCTCGCAGACCAGCCAGCAGGTTTG
>JBJSXJ010000058.1:0-8517 GCA_046086325.1 Planctomycetota bacterium
ACCGCTAAAAAAGTAGCGGCACGGCGTCAGCCGTCCGGCCCAGCGCTCGCCGCTCTCGAATGCTGCCGGAGGGCTTACGCCCATACCGCTACAAAAGTAGCGGCACGGCGCGAGGTAGCGGCACGGCGTCAGCCGTCCGGCCCAGCGCTCGCCGCTCTCGAATGCTGCCGGAGGGCTTACGCCCATTCCGCTAAAAAATACCGGAATGCTGCCGGAGGGCTTACGCCCATTCCGCTAAAAAAGTAGCGGCACGGCGCGAAGTAGCACCACGGCGTTAAGGACTCGGCTGGCTCGCTGAGGTGAAACGCACCGGCACTTCGGCCTCGGACATGAACAGTCCTTTCTGCCCCCCCTGCTCTCGCTCCGTCCACGCTCGAAACTTCAGAATTCGTTCGCCCTTTCCCGAGCGATCCATCGGCGCACTGCCCGGCACGCTCCCCGGCACACTGGCCGCGACTTTAACCGGGATCGTCACCTGCTTTTGATCCGGGTCCAACTGTACCACCTCTGCCTGAAACAGTCCCGGATCCTCGGCGTCGGGAACGAGCTCGAGTTTCAAGACATCGCGGAACTCGGGCACTCGGATGAGGTTCAGTGTGACATTGACCGTCGTTCCTGGCTGAACCGGTAGGTCTTCGCCCATGAACGCTAGTTTGAGGAGTGATCCCTGGGGTAAAAGACCTAAACGCAGTTCCATCCGCTGGACGACCGTGCGCATGGTACCGCGGGGATCAGCAACTTGCGCCGTGCCATTCAAAATCATGCGACTCGTCTTCGTCGTCTCCATCCACTCGGGCACATAAATCGGGTATTCAAACCGAGTCACGCCGGCGGGGATCAGGCGTTCGTCACTAGCGAGTCCCTGACGATGTCGCTGCTGTTTGGCGGTCATTTCCAAGTTGATCGCACCTTGAAAACCTTCCAGCCGCTCAATCTGCAGCGGGAACCAGTAGGATGCTCCGCGATTAATCTTGCGGACGTCGTCGAGCCCTTCGGGAGTGATCTTGAAGCGGGGCTTGAGCGTACTGGCGACGACCAGCCGAGCGGCCTCGCGGGTCACCATTTGACCCGCTAGTTCACCCGTGGCAGTGACCGTGACGAGCGACGCCAGGGCGGGTGCATTGGCCGCTGCTGTCAACTCGATTTGTAGTTCCGCCTTGTCCGCTGCTATCGTCAAATCCGTCGCGGTGGAAACGCCTTCGGGAAGTCCTGCAAGACTAACTTTGACAGGACCTTTAAAGGCTCCCTCGCGAACCAGTTTGATTGGCAGCTTGACGGAGCCACCGATGGGAATCGCCAACAGATTTGGTCCTGACAGACTGAAATCGTCCACCAGTCGTTCCACCGCTAGTCGATAGCTGGCAGCAATCGAACCGCTCTTCCCAGACCGATCACTCACCACCACTCGATACGCGCCATCGGCTGGCACCGTGAAAGGCAGTACGGCATCGGTGGAGCCGCTGGAATCATCCTGTGAGGCGAGTGTCTTGCCGGTGGCGTCGAGTATGGTGAGTTCCAAATCGAGTGGCGTGGCCCCGACGGAGCGGGCAGCCAGTCGCCAACGCTCATCTTTTTTCGCATGCAGCGCGAACGTGTCGCTACCGAAGCGAGTGGTGAGGCTGCCGGTCACGGCCAGCGGTAACTCGGGCAGCGCCAGTTCACGACTTTCCTGTGGCTTCACCAGCTCGTTCAGGCTGCTGATCCCCAGCGTAATCGCACTCGATTTTCCCAGGGGTGAATCGAGCGAGTAGCGGAACGTGGAGCCTTCTTTGAGCGGCGGGAAGGCGACGTCGCGCTTCACGCGTTCCAGCTGTGCCGCCCCTGTCGCAATTCCAATTCCAGCAAACTCCAGCGAACGCGTCTCGCCCGGCTTACCGGCCGCTGGCCAAGCTGCAAGCAGTTGCGGCCCAGGCGTGATCTGTAATTGATAGACATACGAGCGATCACCAGCGAAATCGAGATCGTGCAGGCGAATCGTGTACTTGCGGCCCTGCCGCGCTGCGAACGTCACCGTCAGGTCACGGCCCTCGGAGTCGGATTGATCGATGAGCAACTGGCCCGCTTCATCACGCACCTGCAAGAGTCCGTGAAGTGGTGAACCGAGTCGTCGTGCGAGCAGTTCCAACGTCACGGGCCCGTCGCGATCACTGGTCCATTCAAACTGGTCCACTTCTTCAATCCGACGAATCTGACCGGAAATACAAACGGGCAAGTGGGGAATCACGACCGTCTTGCCACGCGGGTCGTCCCGTAACGTCGGCAGATTGCTGATGGCCAGCGTACCGAGCGGTGACACGCCATTGGCATTCGCAACTTGCCAGCGCACCAGCCCCTCGGGGAGATCCGCTGGAATCGTGAGCCGAGCACGAAACTCGCGCGGCAGAGGCCACGCGGGACCGCGAGCTTTCGCTCCGAACCAGTAGGGCGGTTCGGGCACGAGCACCGCGGAAGGTGGTCCGAGTAGTTCCACTTTGATGCGCGGATCATGCACGAAGATCTGCATGTCGGGCGACCAGTCATAGCCACCCAGCGTCACTTCCACCGACTCACCACTGCGTCCCCCGGCGGGATGCATGAAGCCAATTTCCGGGGCGAGCTGCGCTTGAGCAGCCGGTGCAAACAGCCCACTCACCACCAACAACCAGACAAACCAGCGGCCCGACCGTGGGAGCGAAGCAGACTTCATAAGGAAGCTCGTCGTACTAGATGAGACCTGGAATTAATTTACCACCGCCCACGATGGGCACCGGGCGACCGAGCGGATCGGGATACTCTTTGTTCGAATCAATGCCCATCAAGAGGCAGATCGTATGCAGCAGATCCGCGATACTCACCGGATCCTCGGTGGGCGCCGCGGCTGTCTTGTCCGTCGCGCCGATGATGCGTCCGGGCTTGGTTCCACCACCCGCAAACAAAATACACTGCGCCATCGACCAGTGATCGCGTCCTGCTTGTGCGTTGACGCGAGGTGTGCGGCCCATCTCACCCATCATGACCACCAGCGTATCCTGCAACAGGCCGCGCTGTTCGAGGTCCGTGATGAGTGCCGAAAAGGCTTGATCGGCGGGTGGAATCAGATCGCCCGCTAAGCTCGGGAAACAGTTGAAATGAACATCCCAGCCCGGTGCGTCGATGCCGACAAACCGGCAGCCAGCCTCCACCAGCCGACGTCCCAAGAGCGCACATTGGCCAATCTGAGTCATCCCGTACGACTCGCGCAGCGCCGCCGGTTCAGTTTGCAATTGAAAGGCCTGACGAGCGGCAGGCGACGTGATGAGATCGCGCGCCTTCGCATAATAGGTGGCCATCGCCGCCGCTCGACCCGTGCGGGCACGCCCTTGTTCGAGTTGCTCCAGCATCTGGCGTCGACGTTCGCGACGATCAGCCGCCAAGCCCACAATCTCGCCCAGATCCTTCACTTCAAAATCGGGCTGACTGGGGTCCGCTTCGATCACCAGCGGAGCATACTCGGCACCGTAAAATCCCGGCCCTCCGGCCTGCATGGGATGCGGCATGTTGATGTAAGCTGGCACCGCCCCGTTCGATCCCAACTCGCGACTCACAATCGATCCGATGGACGGATAGAGCTCGTTGTTCGGAACCGGGTTTTCTCCATCCGCAAAGGCGGCTCGACGACCCGTCATCACGTAGTGATAACCGGTCGTGTGACCGTTATCGGTATGCGAGTGGCTGCGGACGACGGTGAACTTGTCGGCAAGCTTGGCACATCGCCCGCAGTGCTCGGTGAAAAACGTGCCGGGGACAGCGGTGGAAATGGGCTGAAACGGCCCACGAATTTCCGCTGCTGCATCCGGCTTCGGATCCCACATATCCTGCTGAGGTGGCCCGCCCTCTAAGAAAATAAAGATGCACGACTTGGCCCGCGCTCTCGTGCCACGCGACGCTTGAGCTTCGGCTTCCAAGAGGCGTGGCAGAGCCAATCCTGAGAGCAACCCGGTGGCTCCCAAACGCAGCACATGCCGACGACTCCAGCCATCACAGTTCCGCCGCCCAGCCGCTCCCAGATGAATGTTCAGCATGGCGCTTCCTCGTTCTTTCTCAGGTTCTTCTCGGAATGCTCGAGCACTCGACTAATTGGCATACAAAAATTCTTTGGTATTCAGCACCGCCCACAGCGCATCCTCGACCGACTGCCGCCGCGCGGCCGCGTCGGCGGCGGTGAAGTTCGCTCGCAGGACGGCCCGTTCGTCGTTCGTCGGAAAACGAGCTACGGTCCCTAAATAGATTTCGTCGATGAGCTGGTCGGGGGTGAGCGAACTTTCGGCGAGTTTTCGCGCCCAGCCGTCTCGATGAGCAATTTTCGCATTGATTTCGGGTGAATTCAGCAAATGGAGCGCCTGCGAAATACTGGGCTCGTTGCTGCGTTCACACTCACAGACCGACGCTCGCACGGGTCGACCAAAAATGCGGAAGAAATACGACGGCATGCGATTATCCCACACCTCGATCGCCCGCACTCCCAGTGGCCACCCCGCAAACTTCTCTGGCACGCCTGTCGCTTGACTGATCGCATCCAGTAACACTTCGGCCGGTAACGCCCGTGGCATCACGTGCGAAAAATGCCGCTGATCGCTCGCATTTTCCGGAGTAGTCGCGGACGACAACTGATACGCCCGCGAATTCAACATCGTTCTCGTGAGTGCTTTCAGGTCGTACTTTTGGTCGCGCAGGTGTGCTGCGAGGGCATCAAGCAGTGGTTCATTGGTCGCCGGATTCGTGGCTCGCAAATCATCAATCGGCTCGACCAGCCCGCGACCAAAATAATGAGCCCAGAGTCGATTTGCGATCGCGCGTGCGAAAAAAGGATTGTCGGGTGCCGTCATCCACTGAGCGAGTATTTGGCGACGATCGGTGACGGCTGTGAAATCCGCCGCGGCGGCTCCCAGTGGTCGAGCGGCCACGACCACTCCGGTCCGCGGATGCTTCACATCCGTTCCACCACGCGATACCACGGCTTCCGTCCCATCGGGCAAGCGCTTGAGCGACACGCCCGTGAAAAATCCGGCCAAGCCCGCGTAGTCGTCCTGTCCCCAGCGTTCACTGGGATGATGATGACACTGCGCACATTCAATGCGCACGCCTAAAAAAAGCTGACTGATCGACCGACTCGCCACTTCGGGCTGATCGAGCGACTTAAACAGCGAGACGGGCCCTTCACTTTGCACCGGCCCTTGCGCGGTCAGGATCTCGCGAGCCATTTCGTCGTAGGGACGATTGGCAGCAAACTGCTTGTGCAGCCAGCGCGTCATGCCGACCGTGCCTTGGTGCGTGACTTTGAGTTTGTCCGATCGCAACAGATTCGACCACTTCATCGACCAGTAGTCTGCATATTCGGGACGATTCAGTAACGCATCGATCACCGCGGCCCGCTTGTTCGGATTCTGGTCCGCCAAAAACGCCCGCGCCTCGGCCGCTGTTGGCAACGTACCGATCACATCGAGATAGACGCGCCGCAAAAAGATTCCATCATCTGCCTCGGCACTGGCGGGGATCCCGAGTTCGCTGAGTTTGTTCCAGACGAGCTTATCGATGAAATTTCGTTCGGTAGGACGAGGCACCTGAGTCCCCGCCCGCGGCACGATCACTCGACAGACCGCCACGTGACCGAGATAACGCACCAGAATCGCCGCGTCGCCAGGAAACTCGCCCGCTTCCAGCAAGCCACTACCGGTCACGCCCACCAAACCACTCGCGTTCGACACAAAATCGGTTTCCGCCGTCACACAGCGACTCACTCCCGATTCATCCTGAGCCACCACTCGTAATTGCCACGTTTGATTAGGCTCCAGAACAATCTGAGCCGGTTCCACCACGATCCCCGTGATGCGACGTTCCACCGGCACCGTGCGTGGTGCGCCCGACGCAATCCAGCGCCGCAGTCGCTGATAACCAGCACTCTCGGGCTCAATCTTCAAACCACCACCGTGAGGCACGATGGCGGCCGCTTTTCGCAGCATCAAACTGCCGCTGGGATCGGCCAGTGACACGCGGCGCCCGCGAGCCGCTTTCACAATCGCTTCGTAATCCGCGTCGTCGTCAAATCCGAGTAAGCTCAGCTTAAATCCGTTTTGACCTTCCGCCTTGCCGTGACAGCCACCCGAGTTACAACGCGCCTTGGCCAGCAGCGGCTGAATCTCATACGCAAACGAAACCGGCTCGGGAACCGCAATGCCCTGAATCTCCAGCGGCACTCGTAATTCCTCGCCACTCACCCGGACCATGATCGAGCCCCGGCCGTCGGCCAGCGGCTGCACGAGCCCCCCCGCGGCAACTCGAGCAATTCCTGTGCGATCCGTGGGAACCGCCGATTGGATTTCCAATTGGGCCTCGCGCGTGACGTCCAGCCAGCGGTCACCCTGCCGGCGCGTGATGACGAGTTGCTGCGAGGCCTCGGGCCGATCCAGTTTCACCACCGCCGGTGCGACGCGGATTTCCGCTCGCACGAAGCGCACGCCCCAGCCCATCCCGACGGCATCACGGGTCGTGTCACCGAGGTCGACCGGCAGCAGAGTGCTCACCAGAAGTAGCCACGGCAGCAGCCGAGAACATCGTCGAGCGGCAGTTGTGGGAAGAGCTGCCGTCGCTGCGGGGCGACGAGCGAATGGTGCCACGGTAGCAAAGCTCGCTACAGCCAACGGAGATCGCAATGAGCGTGTGAAAGCCATGTTCGCCAAGCCGATTCAAAGTGATCCGATCAACGTTCGCCAATCTTTGCACGAACTGCTCATTGTAGGAGCGGCAGCAGACGATGCAAGCCGAACCACACACTAGGCTTCCTGCCTGCTGCCTGCAGCCCGCAGCGTTACATCCCGTCGTTCGTTTTCTGCTCTTCTTGATCTGCGACGGGGTCGAGGTGGTCGCGGCGGCGCAAAGTGGGGAAGTAGAGTGCCGTGAGGGCGGTGACCAGGATGGTGCCGATGCCACCCGATACGACCGAGATGGTGGGACCAAAGGCGGCGTCACCCGGACGATCAAACAGCTGCGCGACCAAACCCGATTCAGCGGCGCCAAGTTCGTTCGACACACTGATGAAAACCGTGTTGACCGCCGACACTCGACCGCGCATTTCGTTCGGCGTCGAGATCTGGACGAGCGTGTGGCGAATGATCACGCTGATCATGTCCAGGGCACCGGTAAGGAACAACATCGCGGTCGCCAGCCAGAAGTTTCGAGTCAGGCCGAAAATGATTGTGGCGATGCCAAAACCGGCGACCGACCAGAGCAGCGTCCAACCCGCTCGACGAATTGGCGGCAGATGGGTCAGGAGCACCGACATGACCAGCGCGCCCACTCCGGGCGCTCCGCGCAGCCAGCCCAGTCCCTGAGCATCCACTTGCAGAATGTCGCGCGCGTAGATCGGCAGCAGCGCGGTCGCACCGCCCAGCAACACGGCGAACATATCGAGCGCGAGTGCTCCGAGAATGATTTTCGTTTTCCACACAAATTCCACTCCGCCTAGCAGACTGCGCCAGGTGAGTGGTTCGCGCGCGGCGGCCGCTTCGCGCCGCGGCATCGTCAGCAAAAACCCAATGAAAGTCAGCGTGAGCAGTGCATCGAGGAGATAGATCCAGAAAGGCTTCACGAGCGTCACCAGAAATCCGCCCAGCGCGGGGCCGAGGATGGTGGCGAGCTGAAAGCCCGACGTGTTCCACGTGACCGCTCGAGCGAACGCCGCGGGCGGGACGAGCGTTGGCAGCAGCGCCCCCTTCGCGGGTTGATTAAACGAACGGGCGACGCCACCCAAAAACAGCAGCGGATAATACCACCACAAATCGGCCTCCCAGAGCGACACCAGCATGAGCCCCAGGGAACTCAGGCTAAAGAGAAACGTGGCGATCATCACCACCTTCCGCCGCTCAAACCGATCCGCGATATGCCCCGCGGGAATGGCCAGCAGCAGGATGGGAAGTAGCTGTGCCAGTCCCACCAGGCCGAGCTCAAGCGGTCGACCGGCCCGCTGATACAGCTCCCAGCCAACCACGGTCGTTTGCATCTGCGAGGCGAATAACGCGAGCAAATTACCGGTCAAAAAGCGACGATAATCACGAAAGCGCAAAATCGCCCACGGACTGTCATGCACGTCAATTCGTGACTCATCACCCGACATGCCGCTCCTAATTCGCTAATGGATTCTCAACGCTCAATTTGCAATTCCCGATTTTCACGCTAAATCGCACGTGCCCTGGTTCACCGGCAACTGGAATTTCGCGGGCCGCTAGTTAGCGAATTGTTGAGGGCATCCTGCCATTCGGATCGCGGCCTCGTGCCGCGAAGGTTTAGCGCGTAGGTGCCAATCCCGAAGGTGGAAGGGCGGCAGTCCACGAGTTGGCAGACTGCCGCGCCTTCGGTCTTGGGCCCTGAGTCGGCGCTCGGGTCGCTCCTCAGCGTTGCCCTATCCTCCGCTCAGGCCCTAGGTCTTGGTAGTTGTTGTCGGGTCGTCAGGCAACTGCTTTGGCGGCGGCGCGGTTTTGCTGTCTTCGCGCGCGAGCCTCTTCC
>JBJSXJ010000059.1:0-18147 GCA_046086325.1 Planctomycetota bacterium
TTCCTGCGGGGGTGAACCGCAACGCTGATTCTTGTTGGCGGATCTCTTGTATCGCACTTGCTGCATTCATTAATATGCGTTGATGGACTGCTCCCGCCCCACATGCTCCCACCGGCCTACCGATGAACTGCTTACTAAACCCGCTTCTCACCGCCATTCTGCCAGGTCCCAATAAGACTCGCTTGACGGAGCGGCGGCCCGGGGCTGGGAATGGGCGACTGCTCTGGCTGATCGCGCTTCGGCTACTGCCGGTGCCGGTGCTGCTACTGTCGCTGCTGCTACTGCTGTCGCTGCTGCTCCCGTCAATCGCGTTCGGCCAAACGGTGTCGGCGCAGCGGCCGCTGCATTTCGAAAACGACATCGTGCCGATCCTCAATAAGTTCGGCTGCAACACGTCGGGCTGTCATGGAAAAGCGGAGGGGCAAAACGGTTTCAAGCTGTCAGTTTTCGGTTCCGACCCGGAAGCGGACTACCGGGCACTGACGATGGAAGGTCGCGGGCGACGAGTATTTCCAGCGGCTCCGGAGCAAAGTTTGCTGCTGCGCAAGATGAGTGGTGCGGCACCGCATGGTGGCGGCGTGCGAATTGAAGCGGAGCGCAGTGAGTACCGGGTACTGCGGGATTGGATTCGAGCGGGAATGCCCTTCGGCTCCCCCACGGATCCGCGCGTGGTGTCGATTCGCATTGCGCCTCGCGAGCAGACGCTGGCTCGTGGTCAGACGGTGCCGCTGCGAGTCACGGCGAGCTGGAGTGACGGACGCGAGACGGACGTGACGGCGACGGCCAACTTTCAGTCCAATCAAGAATCGGTCGCCCGCGTGGATGCGGCGGGTACGGTGACGGCCGGCGAGCTGCCGGGGTCAGCGGCGGTCATGGCAAGTTATCTGGGACATGTCGACCTCTTTCAAGCGTTTGTGCCGCGCGCGGAGCCGTTGGTGGTGGGCGGGGAGTTACCGCAGTTCAACTTCATCGATCGTTTGGTCGACGAGCGCTTAAGACGACTGCGCATTGCGCCGTCACCGCTGGCGACGGACGCGGACTTTCTCCGCCGCGTCTATTTGGATTTTCTGGGAACATTACCGACGCCGGATGAGGCTCGACGATTTCTGAGCGATCCGCGTGACGATCGTCGTCAGCAGCTCATTGATCAACTGCTGGAGCGGCCCGAGGTGGCGGACTACTGGGCGCTGAAATGGGCTGATTTATTGCGTGTGGATCGAGAAACGTTGGGCCACAAAGGCTCGTATGAAATGTATCGCTGGATTCGCCAGAGTCTGGCCGAGCGAAAGCCGCTGGATCAGTTCACTCGCGAAATCTTGCTGGCCGAGGGGCCGCTGGCGGAAGCGCCGCAGGGGCAGCTCTTCCGCGCCGTCACTCAGCCGGGGGAAGCGGCTGCGACGGTGTCGCAGGTCTTTCTGGGAGTGCGCATCGCCTGTGCCCAGTGTCATCATCATCCTTATGATCGTTGGAGCCAGGAGGATTACCTGGGGATGACGGGCTTTTTTGCGCAGCTGCAGCGCAAGCCATCGCCTTGGGGAGAGACGTTAATCGCGGAAGGAAATCCGGCGACTCAGCATCCACGCACCAATCAAGTCGTGCCTCCTCATGCCCTGGGTGTCGCGGCGTCGGCCGAGCCGCTGGTGGGTGATCGTCGAGTGGTGCTGGCCAAGTGGCTGACGGCTGCCGAGAACCCGTGGTTCGCGCGCAATTTGTCGAATCGCATCTGGGCTCAGCTCCTGGGTCGTGGGCTGGTGGAGCCGGTGGATGATTTCCGCGAAACCAATCCACCGAGCAATCCCGAGTTACTCGACGCCCTCGCGCAGCACTTGGTGAGTAATCGTTTTGACTTTCGTGCGCTCTTGCGCGTGATCGCTCAATCCCGCGTCTATCAGCAGTCGACGAAGACCAACGTCACCAATGCCGACGACGAGCAGAATTATTCGCGCGCGATCCTGAAGCGACTGGACGCGGAAGTGCTGCTCGACGCCGTTTCCCAAACCACGGGGGTGCCGGAGAAATTTGAAGGAGTGGCAGCGGGGGCGCGGGCTATACAACTGTGGGACAGCCGAGTGGATCATTACTTTTTGTCGTTGTTTGGTCGACCGGTGCGGAAGACGGCGTGTGAGTGTGAACGCAATGTGGCGCCGAGTGTCGCGCAGGTCTTGCATTTGCTGAATTCCGATCGAGTGCAAGGCAAGTTGAGTCATGATGCGGGGCGCGTGGCACGCTTGGTGCGGCAATACACAGATGATGACCCGCTGGTGGAAGAGCTGTATTTGACGTTTTTCAGTCGGCTGCCGCGCAGCGACGAGCGGCAGGCGGCGCGTGACTACCTGCAGGGTGCGGCCGATCGACGGCAAGCTGCCGAAGATCTGGCCTGGAGTTTATTGAATTCGCTGGAATTCATGTTCAACCATTAAGGGGTTCTGCATGTCGACAGAGCGACGAACGGGTGAGCGGCGTTATTGCGACGGTTGGACTCGACGCGATGCTTTGCGTCTGGGGGCGATCAGCATGTTCGGTGGCGGCCTGAACATGGCCGGACTGCTGGCGGCGCAGGCTGCTCCGACTTCCTCCGCCGAACCGAACTCGGCGGTGCTCCAGGATACCGGCCTGTCGATCATTTATCTGTTTTTGAAGGGTGGTTTGAGCACGATCGACACGCTGGATATGAAGCCGCAGGCGCCGAGTGAGATTCGGGGCGAGTTTCAGTCGATCGCGACCAATGTGCCTGGGATTGAGGTGTGCGAACATCTGCCGCAGCTCGCGCGGCAGGCCGACAAGTATTCGCTCGTCCGCTCCTTTGGACATCGTAATTCGGATCATGGACCGGCCGACCACTACATGCTTACCGGCTTTCATCCGCAAGCTGGTTTCAACCCGAGTTTAAGTCCTAACAATCAGCGTCCGGCATTCGGTTCGGTGGTGTCCCGTACGCTTGGTCCGCGCGGCACGGTGCCACCCTATGTCAGTCTGCCGCAGTTGCATCCCAGCAGTGGTCCTGCCTATTTAGGGCCGACCAGCGCCGCCTTGGGAATCCTGGCCGATCCCAACTCGCCCGATTTCTCGGTGCCCGATATCGTGCCGCCGCTGGCTCTGGCGAGCGAGCGGTTGGAGCGTCGTCGCAGCTTGCTGAAAACCGTGGATCAATTGCAACAGGCCGAAGAGTTAGCGGCGAATAAGTCGGCGAAGGCGGTGAGTGTCTTTCGGCAGAAAGCGTTCGACTTGATGACGTCGCCGGAGGCGAAGCGGGCGTTCGACATTCACGCCGAGTCGGCGGAGCTGCGTGATCGTTATGGCCGGACGACGCTGGGGCAATCCTGTTTGATGGCGCGGCGTTTGGTCGAAGCGGGGGTACGCTTTGTCACCATCGATCACAGCAACTGGGATACGCACGACAACAATTTCGTGGTGCTGAAAAACGAGCTACTACCGGCGCTGGATCAAGGTCTGTCGGCACTCTTCAGCGATCTGGCCCAGCGTGGGCTGCTCACCAAGACCTTGGTGCTGGTGACGGGTGAGTTTGGTCGGACGCCGCGGATCAACAAGAATGCGGGCCGAGATCATTGGGGACCGTCGTTCACCGTGCTGCTGGGTGGTGGCGGTGTGCAGGGGGGGCGAGTGATTGGGGCGAGTGACGAGCGGGCGGAAAAGCCGGCGGATAAGCCGCATGGTCCCGAGAATTTAGCCGCTACGCTTTATCATCTTTTGGGACTTAACGCGAATCACGAATTCCATACGGCCGAAGGGCGACCTGTGAAGCTGGTGCAAGATGGTCGAGTGATGCGGGAGCTGCTGTGATGAACGTTTCCCGTGTGGGAGTGGTGGTCTGCTGGATCACGTGGGCGCTGGAGATGATGTGGGCGCTGGGGATGACGTGGGCGCTGGGGATGATGTGTGCGCTGGAGATGACGGGGGCGCTGGGGAATTCGGTGTGGGCGGAACCGCCATCGACGTCCTACATCTTTCCGGCGGGTGCGCAGCGTGGCACTCAGGTGACGGTGCGCGTGGGTGGGCACTATCTGCAGGAGCGCGCGTCGTGGGAATTGCTGGGGCCGGGTGTCGAGGCGACACCGGAGCTCACGCGCACCACGAAAGTCTGGTTTGAAGGGCCCGTGATTCGGCAGCCGGCCAGTCAGCGGTCGGAGGATTATCCCGAGGACTATCGGGCGCAGGTTCAGGTGGCTGCCGCGGCGTCTGTGGGCGAGGCGTGGTGGCGTGCGTGGAATGCGCAGGGAGTAACCGCCGCCAAGCGCTTTGTGATTGGTGATTTGCCGGAACTTGTGGAAGAGGAGGTTGATGGTCAGCCGCTGCCGGTGTCGGTCACGTGGCCGGTGACGATCAACGGACGAATATTCCCGCGTGAAGACGTCGATTTGTGGAACATCAAGCTCACCAGCGGACAGCGTATCACGGTCGCTGTCGCAGCCGCGTCGCTCGGTTCGCCGCTGGAAGCGCGCCTTGAGCTGCAAGATTCGACGGGCCGACGACTGGCGGAAGCGACGGGGGCGGGAGGCGCTGATCCGGTACTGCACTTCACTGCACCGGCGGCGGGTGAATATCGAGTGGCGATTCATGATGTGCGCTATGAAGGCTTGCAGCCGTTCGTCTATCGACTCACGATTACCGATCGACCGTGGATCCAGCACTTCTATCCGCTGGGTGGGCGACGGGGAGAGGACGTGGAGCTGCAGGTACACGGGTGGAACTTACCGAGCTCTGTGTGGAAGGTTGGTTTAGCCGCCGATCGGCTGGCGAATGCACTCGAGACGCGCTGGCAGGCACCGCTGGGCGCGAGTAATTCGATCGCACTGGCGGTGGATGATTATCCGGAGTTGCTGGAGAGTGAGCCGAACGAGGGTGCTGGGGAGGGGCTGCTGTTGCCTGGGCCGGCGGTCGCGAACGGACGCATCGATCGTCCCGGAGATCGTGACAGCTGGTTCATCGAGGGCAAGAAGGATCAGGAGCTATGGTGTGAAGTGCAAGCGCAGCGCTGGGGTTCACCGCTGGATGCGGTCGTCGCCGTGCAGACCGCGGCGGGGCAAGAGATAGCTCG
Source organism: Planctomycetota bacterium (assembly GCA_046086325.1). Classification (GTDB taxonomy): domain Bacteria; phylum Planctomycetota; class Planctomycetia; order Pirellulales; family Pirellulaceae; genus JBJSXJ01. The sequence continues at coordinate 5,057 of JBJSXJ010000059.1, forward strand.
AGGTGACGACGGTCCGGGCGGCAGTCCGGACCCGCAGCTGAAAGTGAAGTTCCCAGCGGATGGTCGTTATCGGATCACGGTGAGCGAGCGATTTGGATCACGCGGTGGAGCTGCGTTTGCATATCGGCTGCGAGTGACGGAAGCGGTGTCGAGCTGGCGATTGGAGCTGGCAGCGGATGCCTTGTCGGTGGATCGCGGTGGACAGCAGAAGCTGGCGGTCCAGGTGCTGCGGGACGGTGGCTTGGCGGCGCCCGTGACGCTTAGCATGGCTGATCTGCCTGCGGGGGTCACGGCGGCGGAGGTTGTTGTGCCCGCCAATCAAAACCGTGGGGAGCTGGTGGTGCAGGCGACGCCCGCCGCTCGCATTAGTCTGAGCAAAGTGCGAGTCGTGGGACGCAGCGAGGTGAATGGGGTGGCTCGCGAGGTTGTGGCCACGGTGGCTCGACGGCCAGCGGAGCGTCCCGGAGAGCGCGTGGTGGAGCGATCGGTGGCAGCAGCACCGGTCGAGCAGCTGGCGCTGGCGGTCACGTTACCGACGCCTTTCAAATTCCAAGGCAGCTATGAGCTGTCGTACATTCCTTGCGGAGCGGTTTCGAAGAAGCGCTATGCGGTCGAACGCAACGGTTATCAAGGTGCACTCGAAGTACGTCTGGCTGATCGGCAGAATCGACATCTGCAAGGCGTGACGGGTCCGACGATCATCGTGCCAGCGGGTGTCGATGAATTTGTCTATCCGATTACGTTGCCGCCGTGGATGGAACTGGGGCGGACCAGTCGTGTGGTCTTAATGGCGACCGGGGAACTTGACGACGGCGCCGGAGGGCGACACAAGGTTTGTTTCACTAGTGGTGAACAAAACAATCAGATGGTGAATTTGGTTTCGCCATCTCCGCTGAAAATCACGCTGGAGCGAGCGACACTGGCAGCGGTGCCGAACCAGCAGCGTCCGCTGACGGTGCAGCTGCGGCGCGACCCGTCGATTCAGGGGCCGGTAAAACTGGAAGTCATCGTGCCGGCTCACATCCGCGAGGTCCGGGGGGCGGCGGTCGAGGCGGCGGCGGGTGCTGATCACGGTGTGCTGCAACTGGAATTTGGAGCTCAACCGGGTCCGCTCAACATGCCGCTTACCATTCGAGCGACGACGCTCCGCGGTGCCGATCCGCTGGTGGCGGAGGCGACGCTGGAGTTGGTCGCACCGTAGTGGTTAGTGGTTAGTGCTACCATCAGCCGTGGTACTCGACGTAGATTCCCAGCTTTGGTGTCCGCGTGAATTCACCTATCACGGCGGCGCACCAGGTGCCGGCCGCTTGTAATCGCTGCACCAGTGTAGGCGCGTCGGCTGGGGCGACCGCGATCAGGAGTCCCCCCGAGGTTTGTGGGTCGGCGAGGATGCGTTTTTCGTTATCGCCGAGGGAGGATGGCCAGTGCACCCAATCGGCGACTGCATCCAGATTACGCGTGGCGCCGCCGGGATAGACTCCTTGCTGGACGAGTGGCCAGACGTCGTCCAGGACCGGCACATGCTGGAAGTGCAGTTTGGCTGAGACGCCGCTGCCAGCCACCATTTCTCGCAAATGTCCGAGTAGGCCGAAGCCGGTGACATCGGTGAGAGCGTGCACGGCGAGTTCCGGCAAGCATTCCGCGGCGGCTCGATTGAGCGTTTTCATCACGGCGATCACACGCTGCGCTGCCTGGTCGCTGACCACGCCGCGTTTGATACCGGTGGTCAGAATGCCGGCGCCGAGTGGTTTCGTGAGTACGAGCAGATCGCCTTCTTGCGCGGCGGCGTTGGTGAGGATGCGACGTTGATCGACGATGCCGGTGACGGCCAGTCCATACTTGGGTTCGGGATCATCGATCGAATGTCCGCCGATGATATCAATTCCTGCTTCACGAGCTTTATCGCTGCCGCCGGCCAGGATCTGACCGAGGATTTCCAGGGGCAGGGTTTTGGTGGGAAAGCCGACGATGCTGAGAGCGAACAGAGGTCGGCCGCCCATGGCATACACATCACTGATGGCATTCGCTGCGGCAATCTGTCCGAAGTCGTAGGGGTCATTCACCACGGGAGTAAAAAAATCGAGTGTCTGGACGAGGGCTCGTTCGTCGTCGATGCGGTAGGCGCAGGCATCGTCCGAGGTGGCCACGCCGACCAGCACATCGGGATTGGTGACGGGAGGTAATTGACCGAGGATTTGGGCGAGGTCTTTGGGGCCGATTTTGCAGGCACAGCCGCCTCCCTTGGTGTATTGAGTCAATGCGATGGGTGCTGTCATGGTGGCGGGTGATCCTCGTGACGGATGAAAAGAGTACCGCGGAGCGAGGTTGATTGTAGCCCTGGCCAGCTGGCAGGCAATCATGAGCGACGACGGCGCCGAGATACCCTTGGAGTCACCGGCGCTTCGAGGCTAAACTACCTGCATGATTCTCATCATCGATAACTACGACTCGTTTACCTACAACCTTGTGCAGCGACTTGGCGAACTGGATTCGACGCTGGAGATTGAGGTACATCGGAACAATGAAATCACGGTGGCAGAGGTAGCGCGCCGAGCTCCGTCGCATCTGATTATTTCACCGGGGCCCTGCACGCCGAGTGAAGCGGGGATCTCGGTCGCCTGCATTCAGCACTTTGCGGGGCAGTTGCCGATCCTGGGTGTCTGCCTGGGGCATCAATCGATCGGACAGGCGACGGGGGGCGTGATCGTGCGGGCGAAGCGGCTCATGCATGGCAAGACGGATCAAATCTATCACGACGGTCAGGGGCTCTTTCGAGGCCTGGCGAGTCCGCTGCGTGCGACTCGCTACCACAGCTTGGTGATTCGCCCCGACACGTTGCATCCCGATTTTCAAGTGACTGCCTGGGCGGACGCTCCCGACGGTTCCAGGGAAATCATGGGGATTCGGCATCGCACGCTGCCCATTGAAGGCTTGCAGTTCCATCCAGAAAGTTTTCTGACGGAGGATGGGCCCACGATGCTGCGCAATTTTCTGGCGTTACCGAGTGGTCGGTTGCCAGCCCGTTCGACCTTGTCGGACAAGGCGTGAGTGCCGTGATGCTAACGGTCGACGCTGCTCTGGAACTGGTTTTGCGAACAACACCTGCACCACGCTGTGTGCAGGTGCCGCTCGATTCCGCCCTCGGCTTGACGCTCGCCGCGCCCATCACCAGCGATCTGGATTCTCCGCCGCACGACAAAAGCTTGGTGGACGGCTACGCCGCGCGGTGGAGCGACATCGCTGCCGGGCAGACACTCGAGGTGCTCGAAGAGATCTTAGCGGGAGCGGTGCCCCAGCAGCCGATTCGCTCTGGCACCGCCACTCGCCTGATGACGGGCGCTCCTATTCCACAGGGTGCCGATGCGGTCGTCATGGTTGAACATTCAGAGCTGGAAACGTCCACGCGAGAGCCGGCTGTTGGTGAGCGACATGAGCGAGTGCGACTACGACCACCGCGTGGCCAGGTGGGCATGAACATCATGCGTCGCGGTCAATCGATGACGCAGGGCAGCTTGGTGTTGCCGGCGGGCAAGCTGATTCGACCGGTGGAGATTGGGCTGTTGGCGGAAGTTGGTTGCGTGCAAGTGCCGGTCTACGCGCCGCCGACCGTCGCCATTCTCTCCACGGGAAATGAACTGGTTCCTGCCTCGGAGCGTCCCGGTCCGGGCCAGATTCGCAACAGCAATGGACCGCTATTACAGGCGGCGGTCGAGCGGATGGGGGCGACGCCGCGGAATTTGGGTGTGGCGGTCGATACGGCGGAATCGCTAGCGGCCGCCATCGGCGAGGGACTAACGGCCGATGTGCTGATTCTGTCGGGTGGAGTATCGGCGGGGGTAGCGGACCTGGTGCCGGCACTGCTGCAAGAACAGGGAGTTCAGCAGATCTTTCACAAGATTCAGTTGCGTCCGGGTAAGCCGCTCTGGTTTGGCGTTCTGCCACGCTCGCCGCAAAACAGGCTGGTGTTCGGGCTGCCGGGAAATCCGGTGAGCAGTCTGGTCTGTTTTGAGTTGTTTGTGCGACCGGCGCTGGAGCGATTACTGGGCCGAGCAGCGACTCTGGCCGCTCCAGCCGAGGTCCGCTTGGCGCGCCCCTTTCATCATCGTGGAGATCGTCCCACCTATTATCCGGCACGCTGGAGAGCGGCCAGTGAATCGTCGGCTCAAGAACCGGCAGCAGTTGGCCGTGGAGAGCAGTGGGCGTTGTCCGGGGCAGCTCCACCAACCATTGAACTGCTGAATTGGCAGGGTTCAGCGGATCTGCGGACGCTGGCTGAAGCGACGGGATTTGCTTGTTTTCCGGCAGGGGAGCGCGAGTATGCCAGCGGTGATCTGGTCGAGTGGCGGGCGTTGAGCTAACGGACGACCGCAGACAAACCGGCGGCCTCACCTGCGGTCAATCCACAGGAAACCCGGATGGACCTAAAAAAATCGCGCGCCGCGGGGGAAGTGTGCAGCGGTTAGAAGGGGTTAATCCAGGACGCTGGGATCACTGGCCTGTCGCAGATACTCGGCCACGCGGGCCTGTAAATCGAGCAGATATTGCCATTGGCCGGCATCCAGGACGCAGCGTTCACCCTTCGGATCGACTTGACCACCTCGCACTAGTTCACGCAGACGGATGTGGAGGTACTCGAGTAATTCGGAGAGCTGAGCGGCTTGTACCGGGGAGAGGCGATTGGGTAGATCCGGTGGTTCTGCTTCAAAGAGTTGAGCTTGCAGATTGTCGACATTTTTTGGCAGGTCCAGTTCGTGTTCGGGTGCTCCGACGCGCACTCGAGCTCGGCCGGAAACGTCACTGCTGGAGGCCTTTTCGCTGCCCAGCAAGCTGCGGATTTTGGATAAGCGACCGGAGATTTCGTCGCGAGTGCCGAAGAGCAACACCGATCGGCCGACGGCAATTTGGTCGCCGAAGCGGAGGATGCGCAGCTTAATGTCTTCGCCGTTGACCTTGGTTCCGTTAGTGCTCTCTAAATCCGTGAGCACCAAGCGCTCGTGATCCTCCTGGATTTTGAGGTGGAAACGGCTCACACGCTCATCGTTGAGCTGTACGCTGTTGCCTTCCTCGCGTCCGACGGTGATCGGCGTGGTCAAATCGTTGAATACACGGCCACGATCTGAGCCGTCGATCACTCGCAGTGTGATACGCGTCATCGCACTGATCCAGAGGGAAAAATAAAACGAACTGACTGTTTTATGCCACCAACCGATCGTACACGGCTTCGGCCGACGATCGCTGCCCGTCTTCTCTTATAGCATCGATAAAAGCTGTAGGCAAAGTCAAGCTTTACATTTGCAAAGAATTGCGCCTTCAAGTTTCTGTGTTTTGTTCATACGTTGCAAACGACTTAATCGTTCATCACGGCACTTTACGCAAGCGATTAGTTGTTGAGCATCCCACAGGTCGACCATTAATCGTCCCTGTTGACCCGCTAATCCTCGTTCCAGGACCTCTTCCAGCGAAGCTAGTGTTGGCGGCTCGAATAGGCCCTGTTGCTGTTGGTTTTGCAAAACACCCGACGTCGCTCGAGTCGGAATCACGGCCACCACACGGACGCCACACTGCCAGGCAAAACGCACCGATTGTAACGCCCATTCCACCCCTTCACGCTCGTCCAACAGCGGTGGTTTGAGTAAGACGAATGTGCGCAGTTCGATCCCCCAGCTGCGTAATCGAGCTGCGGCGGAGGCGAAATCGGCTGTCGTCATCCGCTTATTCAGCACCGCTAAGGCCTCGGGATGGACCGTTTCTAGTCCCAGGGCGATTTCCAGTTGGCAGTCGGCCGGCAGTAACTGAGCAAAGCTGCGACAGGCGTCACCGCATAATCGTGGATGGTTTTCGACGATCACCGTGCGGAAGCCCGAAACCAACCGCGCGATGGCCGCATGATCAGCGGGAGGAATCGCTTGCGGGTCAAAGAAGTTGCCACTGTTGTAAAGCTTCACGTGCTGCGCTGCAGGCAATCGCTCCAGCGCCCACTCGATCTGCCCCGGAATTGCACCTACCGCCACTCGCCGGTCCGTCGTGTGACGCCAGAGGTCACACATGAGACAGCGAAAGGGACACTCGCGGTTCGTCAAGAAGATGGTCGCCACCGACTCAACTGTACCGTCAGGACCACATTCCTGCTCGACAAAAAAAGCATACGGGCGCGTCGCATCAACGGGCTCCTTGGTCGATCGAGCGGCGAGGATGTCGGCGGTCTTGATCTCGCGCCACGCTTTGGCGGGACCCATTTAGCCTCCCATCCGAGACCAGACCCGGTCCCACGCGCGTCGATAGACGGCCTCTCCCGCCGGAAATAACGTCTCACCTGCCGCCGCCACTCCTTGCTGAAATCGCCGCTTAGGAAAAATCGGCATCGTCAAACCCGTGATCGCTTCGACACCGCGACGTACCACTTCGCCTTTGAGCGCGTAGAGGCGATCGTGATCCCAGCCGGTGAGTTCAATGAAGGGGATGCCTTCGGCAACCTCGATCACACTCGGCAATGCCAGTGGGCTGAAGCCGTGAAAGCCCAGTTGTTGAGCGGGCGCATAGGAACGCACATGCCCACGACTTTGGCCACCGGTATATACCAGCGAATGCTTGATCGCCTCGACTCCCCAGCCCTCCTGGTACAGCATCAGATTATTCAGCACGCTGCGGATCGTCAGCTCGGAGTTTTCTTCAATTGGATAATCTTTCAGGTTCTCGTCGCCACCATCTCCATCGACCAGATATTTCCAGTCGGGATAACGATGGCGAATGGCGCGACAGAGGGCCCAGCCGACAGCCGCCGCTTGCACATCCAGCGGCTTGTAGTCCTCGATGACTCGCACCGCCTCTTCGAAATCAATCGCCTCACGCTCCACTTCCAGCACTTCCAGGTAGAGGGACATATCAAGTTCCGAGAGAAACTGGCGCGCCTGCTGCGCGTCACTGCCGCGCCCCGCCACGGATAACGTAAAGGCCTTCAGCCGCGCCGGCGATTCCCCTCGACGTAACAGGAGATCCTGGAGCACCAGCAGTACCGCGCCACTATCGATGCCTCCCGAAAACAGGACTCCAATCGGCGCGTCGGTCGGGATGGTATTGAGCCATTCATCACAGGCTTGCGCTAGCGCTCCAATGTAAGCCTCTCCAATGGCATCCAAATCGTGGGGGAGAACATTGCGCCGTGGAGTAAAAAAGCGATCGTACTTGGGGTTGGGATCGGGACAGCCGACCAGGGCGATTTCGACCACGTGATGAGCCGGGACCATGCGTGTGTACGAAGGATGGAATTGATCCTCCAGCCCGTCCGCCGCCAACTGACGCTGGATCTCTTCCATCCGTTCCGCCACGATCAAGAGCGGACCGGCAGCTTGTTTGGCGAGGAAGTAACGCATGGGGCGTCCCAGCGAGCGGGCTAAGCGGACGAAATGTCCCTGCTTCGCCACGATCGCGAATTGACCCCGAATCTGCCCGACGCGCGTCGCATCCCCCGACGCGACCGCCTCCTGCGCCTCGGCAGCGCTGCAGTTGAGAAGCACATTGGCGTGAGGATTCATCAAATCAACTAATCGCTCTACCGGGGCATAACTTGCCATCTGTCGATTTCTTTCATGGAATGAACTCGCTAGGATTCTCGCTAACTGGAATAGTGCTACCTGGAATCCTGCCAACTGACATCGTCCGTAATTCGAACCTTCCGAAACTCGAACCTTTCGTAGCCCCGATTCTAAACTCCCCACTCACCTGGACGACACTAGCACGATCTCTTTTCTGAACATGAAACTTCCCCTGCGACTTGAGCATCTGATCGACTTGGCCTGCCAACCGCTTGCCCAGCAGCCCTACTACGCTGAAATCCAGCAGCTCGCGCAGCAACTTGGAGAGTTCTCTTGGAATCAATTCCTCGCCGCGCGGACTCCGGATGACAACGCTTGCGAACACGAATTTATTGTGCTGGGGAACGTGCTGCGAATCGCGGCCGCCGAACGTTTGGCACTCGCGGAGCTGCGGGTGGCGGTCGCCTTCAGTTTCCTGCACGACTCGTATTACATCCCACGGATTACCGAATGGCAGATTCGTGCCGCCATGCGCGCGGCCGAAGAAGAGTCACCAGGCGAACGCCGCACCCAGCTGCAGCAAGTGGCACAAGATCTAGCCACAGCGAAATCGCAGCAGCGGCAACGGCACATGGCAGGAGGAGCGGAGCAGGCGGGACGCTGGCTGAGCGCGCTGCGACCAGCGCCCCTCAGCGACGACGAAATTGCTCGCTGTACCCACCTCATCGCCCATCATGATGACTGGAAACTGGGCCGCCCCTGGCCAACCACGGATGACCGCCTGGCGCTGGCCTGCGTCGAGGGCGATGCGCTGTGGCCACTCCATCCACTCGGGATCCTCGCCGACCTGCAGCGTCCGGCTGCAACGGGGGCGAGCCGGGAGGTGGTATCGGTCAACGGACTGGAAGTCCGTTGTACTGAGAGGCCACTCAACGGACTGGAAGTCCGTTGTACGGGGAGGCCAGCTGCCGTGGCGGGTGCGATCCGGGATGTATTCTCCCCCCCCATCTGGAAATCACAGCTACTGGAAAGTCGTCAAACACTGCTCGACCATCGCGCCAACTGGTCGCCCGCCGAGCCTGGGTTTATCGACTCGGACTCCATCTTTCGGACCCCTGCAGGCTGGAAAATCTATCGCGATTGGTGTCGCTATCACGAGCTAGACGCGACCTGATGACTGCGGGATCCCCGCACGATCTTCATCCCCCTTACATAGTGTACCAACCCCCTCATCTCTCTCTCTCTCTCTCTCTCTCTCTCAGTGCCCCCCACGTCGGCTAGGTTGAATCGTCCCCCGAATCGAGATCTGCGCTCAGATTGTCTAACCCGGCGCGAAATTAAAGTAGGAAAGCATTGATTCTAGGCCCCGTCTTCCGATATGACATAAACCCTTACTAGGAAACATCTAACGACAAGGCCGATCACAAATATTTTTGTGCTATAACAAGGAATTTTGTGGTATGAAACGTCGCCGAATTCTGTACCAGTGGCTCGGGCATGCGGATCTGCGAGCGATGGCAGTCAGCTTACCGTCTGCAGACCGCGACGAGCTCTTCGCCCTCATTAAAAGCCAGCCCTCGAACGTGGATGATCAGGGACCAGGAAAGACACTCGTTACCAACGAGGTGTTCGACGAAATTTACATCCTCAGTAACTATCCCCCCAAATGGAACGGAAGCTACCTCGACTGGTTAGGGGCTAAGGCCTATCTGCGTCCCGTGGAGCTTCCCGTGCCCACCAGCTACGCCGCCATCTTCCAGCTTGCTCACGCCTCACTGGATGCTCTGAAAAAACGTACCGACTGGCCAGAGATCCAGCTCTGCTTGCACCTCAGCCCGGGCACTCCCGCCATGGCCGCCATCTGGTTGCTACTGGGCAAAACGCTGTATCCAGCCACGTTCTACGAGACCTTCGAGGGGCAGTCCTGGGTCACGGAAGTCCCGTTTGACCTCACGATCGACGTGTTGCCCGCGATGCTCCGGAATCAAGACGCTCACCTGGCTTACCTGTCGGCGCAAAGTCCCAGTGAGGTGGAGGGGTTTGGGGATATTGTGGGCGACAGCCGGGCCATTCGGGATGCGGTGGGGCGAGCGCGTCGAGCGGCGCTACGCGGCGTCAATGTGCTGCTGCTGGGGGAAAGCGGCACGGGCAAGGAACTGTTCGCACGGGCGATTCATCGCGCCAGTCCCCGACGCGACAATCCGTTCATCGCCATCAACTGCGCGGCCCTCTCCAAAACGCTCCTGGAATCAGAGCTCTTCGGCCACAAACGGGGCGCGTTCACGGGTGCTGATCGCGATCGTCGCGGAGCGTTTGAACAGGCTCATACCGGCACCCTGTTCCTGGATGAAATCAGTGAATGCGATGCTGAGACGCAAGCGAAACTGCTGCGCGTCCTCCAGCCACTCGCCGGTGAAGGACCAACCGTCCGCACCATTCGCCGCCTGGGCGACGACTGCGATGTGCATATCGACGCGCGCATCATTGCTGCCACGAATCGCGATCTGCAGCAATCGATCGCGCAGCAATCGTTCCGCGATGATCTGTACTATCGCCTCGCGGCCATCAGTATCACCATTCCTGCCTTGCGTCATCGTCGTTCGGATATTCCCGCCATCGCTCAGCGGCTGATGGAGCAAATCAATAACAACTTCGCTCAAGATGAATTGACCTATCAGCCCAAACTGCTCGCTGATTCGGCCCTCTCGTTTCTTTCCAGCCACGGCTGGCCTGGCAACGTACGACAACTCTACAACGTCCTCGCTCAGGCCGCCGTTCTCGCCGATGGCACGGCGCTGGATCGAGCCAGTTTGACTTCGGCGCTGGGGGAAATCTCAGCCGCCGACTCGCTCGCCGATGATGCTCTACTGCCACTGGGCGACGGCTTCAATCTGGAGGAACATATGAATCAAATTCAGCGTTCCTACTTGAAACGCGCCATGCAGGAAGCGGGCGGTGTGAAAGCGCGCGCCGCTCGGCTACTGGGCATCAAGAGCTACCAAACGCTCGATGCCCAGCTCAAACGACTCGACTTAGACTCGAATTGGCATCAGTAAACCAGGCCGCAGGCCTGCCGCGAACTGCTTGGCCGAGCGAATTCAGAAGCGCCCCCCCGTCGCTCCGAGTGCAGGCCCGGTGCCGCGCGATAACCAGATGAGCTGATAGGCGTTGAAGTAGTCGCTAATCGCGCGGCAGGAGGCTCGACTGACTTGGCTGGCGCGATCGATCACCACGAAATCAAAATACCGAATGCCCCAGCGACGTCGCCCTTGATCACGCCACTTTAAAACGCGGGTCAGCGTGGCATAATCTGTGACGACATTGAGTCCTTGACGGCGCGGCTCGTAACTCAAATTCACAACGGGAATGTCCCCCGACCAGATGCTCATCACGCTGGCCACTCGACGAGCCCGCGCGGGACTGGCTGTCAGATACAGCGACCGCTTGATCCATTTTGCCCGCCGCAGCAACTGCATCAGATTGGTTGTCGCGGCCACTCGACTCACCTTCGGCGGCGGTGTGACCCAGAGACGCCGACAACCACCTTGATCCAAGCGGCTTGCCAAATCGGACACGCAGTTTCTCAGCCCTTCGCTGAACTGACTACTCACGGGTAATGACAGTTGGCTCAAGGGGCACTGCCCTGTCCGCCGATCGATCATTCGCTGTAATTCCTCCGGCTGTGGCAAGGCGCCCACCGCGTGTGGTTCACCCGTGACGTCATCCCAGATCCACACTCGGTCATCCGTGGCATAACAGAGAATCGGGCGCACCCCTCGCCGTTGCTCCAGTTCAGCGGCGTACCATCGCAGCCCTTCCATGGCAGCTCGTGGGCCAGTCGCCGATCGTTGCAGCAGCAGCAGTGCGAGCGGAGTGTGCTCCCAGTTCGACAGCAGAAAGTCACCTGCAGGCAAGGGGTAGTGACTTCTTGTGGTGGGTTTGTCACTCGTGGACGAGAGCTTCTCGAAAGGCGCGACGAACGGCTGCCAGCCCGCTTCGACCAGCAAGCGTTCTAACCACAACTTGCGAACCGGCAGAACATCCCCGGCGCATTCCACCAGCCGCACCGCCAGTTGCCGCGGCGGAAGACCGCAATGCGGGGAGTTGCTCGCAACGCCCGGTAAAACCTCTTGCGCCCCCGCAGTTTTCCGGGCCGGTAAGCCTTCCTGAACTCGAGTGCCATATTCATCCTGAAACCAGCGCATGAAGGTTGATAGTTCGCGAACGGCAACCAGACCATCGTATTGCCAGATGGGCCGAACGCCATGAATCGCATCATTGCCAAGTTGTCGAATGACGCGCGCGACTCGGCTGAGTTCCGGCGAAAGAATTCCGCCTTGCTGACAGGCCGTTACCAGGCCATGTAAAGAATGGTTTTCAAACCACTCCAGCCGCGAATCTCGCCGCTGAATCCATTGAAATGCCAGGTCGAGTGCCCGACGTGCGTAAATACACGCGGTGCGCGGATCCCCGAAATGCAAAACATTCGCCTTCGTTGCTGACTCGCCGATCCCCGGCCAACGGGCGACCAAACTGGCAAACTGGCGAGCTCTCGAGGCTTCTGCCTCAAGGAGCCCCGCCGCTACTCCGTTCATTTTCTACTGCCCCTAGTTGCTGCACCTTGATGTGCCGCCCGGCCACACCCTGCTGAATCGCCGCTTCCGACACCGCTTCCGCTACCACCTTGGCCACCCGCCGATCAAAGACACTCGGCACAATGTAATCCTCGCTCAACTCATCAGCCGTAATCAAATCGCCAATCGCCCGCGCCGCCGCGATCTTCATCTCAGTGGTTACTCGCTTGGCCCGCACATCCAACAAGCCGCGGAAGAGACCGGGGAAGCAGAGCACATTGTTGATCTGATTGGGATAGTCCGACCGCCCCGTCGCCATCACGCGCACATGCCCCGCCGCCTGCTCCGGGAGAATCTCCGGATCAGGATTCGCCAAGGCAAAGACGATTGGGTCCCGGGCCATCCGCTGGAGATCGGCAACGTGCAGCGTGTTGGGAGCCGAGACACCGATAAAAACATCCGCGCCCGTGAGCACTTCGCTCAAGCGTCCCGAGCGGTGCTCCTGATTGGTATTCTCGGCTAACCAAGCTTTGGCGGAATTCATCTCCTGGGGCCGCCCGGCATACACCGCTCCCGCACGGTCGCAGACAATCTGTCGACGCACTCCCACCGCCGCCAGTAATTTGGCGATCGCAATTCCTGCCGCTCCTGCCCCGTTAATTACCACCAGAATCTCGGCCATCGATTTCTGAACAATACGCAGCGCATTGCCAAGCGCCGCCAGCACCACCACGGCGGTTCCATGCTGATCGTCATGGAACACCGGGATGTCCAGAGAAGTTGCGAGTCTCCCTTCGATTTCCATGCAACGAGGTGAAGATATATCTTCTAAATTGATGCCACCAAAGGTCGGTGCGAGATGCTGTACCGTCTGGATAATCTGTTCGGTATCTTGAGTATCCAGGCAGATCGGGAACGCATCGACGCCGGCGAATTCTTTGAATAATAAGGCTTTTCCTTCCATGACCGGCAGAGCAGCCTTGGG
>JBJSXJ010000060.1:0-8664 GCA_046086325.1 Planctomycetota bacterium
ACAGGAGCGTGCACGGCAGTTGCTGGAAGAGAGCGAGGCGCAGCGCTCGGGTGATGAACCGCGGGCTCGTCGCGCCCGAGCACTTGTCGAACGACAAACTCGACTTCTCGCTCGTCTGCAGCAACTACCCACCGGCTCGCAGTATCCACTGCGAATCGATGTCTGGCGCTTGGGTGATGCGATCTGGGTAGCCGTCCCCGGCGAACTCTACAGCATCTTCCAATTGCAACTCCGCGCCAGTTTTCCTGAGCGAAAAATGATCATTGCCACTTTGGCGCACGGTTGGGGACCATCGTATATTCCTCCCCAGCAAACCTATGGCACCGGCATTTATCCGGAATCGATCGCGGTGCTGGCGAAGGGTTCCTTGGAAAAAATCATTCACCATGTACAGAACGTGATCGAGCGAATACTGGAAGGATAAGGGAAGATGAAGATCGAGCGAATTGAAACGTTGGTTTGCCATGCGCGCATGCGCAATTGGATTTTCGTCAAAGTCGTGACCGACCAACCCGGACTCATCGGCTGGGGCGAAGCCACGCTCGAATGGCACACACGCAGCGTCGTGGCCGCCATTGAAGATCTCGCTGAACTACTCATCGGCGCCGATCCCACGCGCATCGAATACCTCTGGCAGATGATGTTTCGCCAACACTTCTGGCATGGAAACGGTATCGTTCGCGCGACCGCCATTGCCGGTATCGATCTGGCACTCTGGGACATCCTGGGCAAAGTGACGAACTTACCCTGTTCCAAGCTGTGGGGCGGACCGGTCCGAGATGAAGTGCGCACCTACTGTCATCTCGGTGGTGGCCGCATGGAAGATTTTTACGACACGCCGGTCGACAATGCGAAACGATTTGGGGACCTCGCGCGCGAAGCGGTGGCAGCTGGTTTCACGGCATTTAAAAGTATGGCGGTGCCATCGACCATGCCGATCGAAGGACTCAAACCCGTACGCGCCGCCGAAGCCTGTGTCCGCGCGATGCGCGAAGCAGTCGGTGAAGAGATCGATATCATGGTCGATTGTCATGCGCGGCCCTCGCCCGCCATGGGACTGCAGTTCGGCAAAGCACTCGATCCCTACGGGCTCTATTTTTTTGAAGAGCCTTGTTGGCCGGAATGTGTCGAGGGGCTGGCGATGATCAATGCCGCGCTGACAACGCCCGTCGCCACCGGCGAACGAATCACGAGTTTAGAATTGTTTCGAGATTTATTCGCGCGACGTGGCTGCGAAATTTGTCAGCTCGATATCACCCACTGCGGAGGTCTCTCGGCTGCCCGGCGCATCGCCGCGCTCGCCGATGCCCATCGCATCGCCCTCGCTCCACACAATCCGCAAGGCCCAGTCAGTACCGCCGCCTCACTGGAATTTGGTTTTTCACAGCCGAGTTACATTATCTGTGAGACGGTTCATAACGACGTGCCGTGGCGCGCCGACGTGGTCCAGGAAGGGTTCCAGATTGATCCGCGTGGTCGAGTGGTGCGGCCCAATCAGCGTCCCGGATTGGGAATCACCATCAATGAAGACGAAGTCAAAAAACATCCCTTTCAACAAGAATTACCTCAGCGCGTCTTCTATCAAGATGGCAGTGTGGGGGACTGGTAGGACGAATCGATGCTCACGCTTGCCGACCTTTGTCAGTATTTAGAATCCTTCGCCCCGCGACGACTGGCGGAAGACTGGGATAATGTGGGACTGCTGGCTGGTGATCGCGGCCGTGAAATCCAACGCGTGATGACCTGCCTCACCATTACACCCGATACAGCCGCCGAGGCAGTCCGGGAGCAGGTTGATCTGGTGGTGAGTCATCATCCGCTACCGTTCAAGCCGCTACGAAATCTATCGACTGAACAAACACCGGGCGCGCTCTTGTGGCAACTGATCACGTCCCAAGTCGCGATCTTCAGCCCCCACTCGGCATTCGATTCCGCTCGCCGAGGAATCAATCAGCGACTGGCCGAAGGCTTGCAGCTTCAGAACATTCAGCCCCTGCAGCCACTCGCCGGCGATCCCGACGGACTAGGCGCGGGGCGCCAGGGGATCTTGCCGCAGCCCCGGACGCTGGCCGAGGTCGCGGCCCAATTGAAACAGTTTTTGGGAATCACAGGTCTGCACCGAGTGGGTTCTGACGAGCAGCGGATTGAACGTGTGGGGATTGCGTGTGGTAGCGCCGGTTCGTTCCTGGCCCATGCTCATCGAGCCGGTTGCCAACTGTTCATCACGGGCGAGACTAGTTTTCACTCCTGTTTGGAAGCCGAGGCCTTGGGAGTGGCGCTGTTATTGCCGGGCCATTACGCCAGCGAGCGATTCGGAGTGGAAGCGCTGGCAAGTGAAATCCAGCAGCAGTTTCCGGTTGTGAAGGTCTGGGCGAGTCGCGTGGAGCGAGATCCGCTCACGTGGTGTTAAGCCCGCACCGCCGCTGCGACGCGTTGACGCCTATCCGAGTGGTTCTAGAATAGGTGGTTCCCAATCCCGCAGTTCCTGCCGGTAAAGCCTGTTGGTTGCCGGTCGAGTTGAAAGCCCGCCTGATGACGATTCGCGCTCTCACCGCACTACCCGTATTCAACGAGGCTCGTTCGGTGTCTCGCGTTCTTGATGAAGTCTGCCGCTTCAGCTCCGATGTGCTCGTCGTCGACGACGGATCCAGCGATGGAACCGCTGATATTCTGTCGCAGCGCAAGGATGTGCGAGTCGAGACGCATGTTAAGAATCAAGGTTACGGAGCCGCTCTGCGCACCGCCTTCCAGTACGCTCTCCAGCACCACTACGATGTGCTGGTGACGATCGATTGCGATGGCCAGCATGAACCGCAACTCATCCCGGATTTTGTTCAGGCCTGTCGAGACGTCGACATGGTTTCCGGCAGTCGCTACTTGAAACGCTTTCCGGGTGATAGCCAACCGCCCGCCGAGCGACGGCGAGTGAACGAGACCGTCACCGCTCTGGTCAATGAGCGTTTAGGTTATTCACTCACCGATGGTTTTTGTGGCTTCAAAGCCTATCGCGTGGCCGCGCTACAGCAACTCAACATCACCGAAACCGGTTATGCCATGCCCTTGGAAGTCTGGGTGCAAGCGGCTTGCCTGGGCTGGCGCATCGTCGAGTTTCCGGTGCCGCTGGTTTACTTGGATTTGACACGCTCATTTGGCGGCTCACTCGATGATGCCGATCGACGTCTTGCACACTATTTCCAGGTTTTCGAGCGGTGCCTGGCAGCAGCCCGAGCGGCCGGACTGCCAGCGCCCCGAGCTGCGGGAAATGATCGCGCATGACAGCCGAGGATGCTTTATTCGCGCCGCGACACTATCGAGCTCCGCGCGACAATCACTCGGCACTCGTCGATCCCCCCGGATCTCAGATCCATCATTGGCTAACCGACGATCAAGCCACCGCCGCTCTGCGGGAAACCGAGCCGCTGGCGAGTTGGCGACCGATCGCGCGCGCTGAAATGTTTGCGCTCGCCCGCGCTTACACGAGCCAGTATCGAGACTTGACGACGGCCGTAACTGCTCCGACCATATCGACCGCGAGTGCCTCCCCGACATTCATCTTGTCCGGACACCAGCCCCAACTGTTTCATCCCGGTGTCTGGTTTAAGAATTTCGCGCTCTCGGCACTCGCTCAGCAGCATCAAGCCATCGGGATCAATCTGATCATCGATAACGACAACGCCAAGACGCTGGCGATTCGGGTTCCAGGTGGCACGGTGACAGCACCTCATGTGGTCGGTGTGTCATTTGATCAGGCTACTGCCGAGATGCCATTCGAAGAGCGTCAGTTGGTCGATCGTGGCTGCTGGGAATCATTTCCGCAGCGTGTATCTGCGGAACTCAATAGCCTCGTCACCAATCCTCTCGTATCAACCTGGTGGCCAGAAGTTGTGCAGCAATCGCGTCGCACCGCGAATGTCGGCCAAGCGCTCTCAGCTGCTCGACATCAACTCGAGCGTCAGTGGGGGCTGGAGACCTTAGAAGTTCCGCTCAGCTGGCTGTGCGAGACTCGGTCGTTTCGACAATTCGCGCTGCAGTTACTGCTGGAGCCCGAGCGATTGCACCAAGCATACAACGGGGCACTCGCGACGTATCGCACCGTTTATCATCTGCGCAGTCACGCTCATCCGGTTCCCGATTTGACCCGCGATGGCGACTGGTTTGAGGCTCCATTTTGGTTATGGAGTGAGCGGGATCCGCGCCGCCGGCGTCTCTTTGTACGGCGGACAGCGGGAGGAATGGAGTGTACCGATCGGGCTCAACTGCACTGTCGCTGGACTAGCCCTACAGATGCAGGCGAAGTCGCTGGTGCTGAGCAGCTGGCGATGTGGTCTCAGCAAGGTGTACGGCTGCGACCACGTGCGCTACTGACGACGCTCTACGCTCGGTTGTTATTAGCCGATCTATTTCTGCATGGGATTGGCGGTGGGATGTATGACCAGGTGACGGATTTATTCGGTGCGAAATTTTGGGGCGTCGCGCCGGCTCCCTTCGCGACACTCACCGCCACCTTACGCTTGCCGATCGATCATCCGGTGGCGACGGACGAGGATGTGCGAGCGCTGAATCAGCGTTTGCGGGATGCGTGGTTTCATCCGGAGCGATATGTGGCTGGAAGTGATGCAGAGGTAGCAGAGCTGGTGCAGCAGAAGCGGCATTGGTACGAACAGCAATTGCCGCGTGGCACTCGGCTCGCACGCCATCGCATGATCGAAGCCGTCAACGAAACATTGCGCACGCACTTGGTTGCTTGGCGGGATCGCTGGTTGGTGGAAAGAACCGAATTGGTGCAACGTTCTCGCCGTCATGCTCTGCTCGCTTCACGCGAATTTGCTTTCTGTTTATTTCCGGAAGAAGAATTGCGTCGAGTGCTACTGGAACTTTCTTCCGCTGCGCTTTAAGTTATTCGCAGTCTTATCGCCCCATGGATGTCTTGTGGTGTTTCGCCGGGCGGCAGCATCAAGAGAGGAGCGGAGGACGTTTCTTGGAAGGATTCTTGTCATGACGATTCGTGCGTCGCGAACTGCGCGATTGGAATTGGCTGCCGCCACCGATCACACGACCATAACTCCGCTGGTCCAACCGGCGCTGGTGGGTGATCAACATGGCATCTTTGAGTTCTTGACGAGCGTGTTTCACGCACCGACTGCCATCCAGTTTCAAAATCAACTGGATGATCCGTTTTATGAGCCGTCGGATCGGCAATTGCTTCATCATCAAGGGCGAATTGTCGGACACGTGCGAGTGGTTCCACGCGAAATTCGTTTCGGCGGGATGCAACTGCCGGTCGCGGAAATCTGTGAGCTCGCAGTGGCCTCGGCGCTACGTCGTCGCGGATTTGGGGCGCTGCTGCTCCGAGCGGCTGAGCGGCGAGCGATGGGTGATAAGGCGGTCCTGGGGTTTGTGCGCAGTGCCGGTTCACCCTGGTTCCAGCGTCGTGGCTGGGTGCCACTCGCGGCCTTCTGTTTTTCCCAATGTAATACTCGCGAGATGCTGGCACGGCTCTCTGAGGACGAGGCACCTTCCACACCAGCCCGCGAACTCGCCTACCAGCAACAGCGCTTGCTGCCCATCAGCACGCGCATCTGGCGCCATGTGGAACGAGAAGCGTTAATGCGTATCTACGATGCGAATACGCGCGATTCCTACGGGCCCGTCGTGCGTTCGGAAGACTACTGGAATTGGCTCATCTCGCGACCTGGATTCGGACAAGTCTACGTAGCGGTGGAAGGTCGCGATCGCTGGAGCCTCGATAACACTCCAATCGTGGGCTACGCCGTTGTACATCGCGACCGAGTGGTGGAATTGATGGCCGATCCGCGGCGCCCCGATGCCATCCGTTATCTGCTGGCACGAGTGGGTGGGGAATTCATCGAGCATGACTTCCACAATTTCCGCTTGGAAGCTCCCGCCAATAGTTCTCAGCATGAACTACTGCGATCCGCCGGCGGGCAATTCATGCGGAAGGAAACCGACCAGGGCCAACGCTGGCATGTCCGCATTCTGGATCCACGCGGACTACTGGAGCGGATGATTCCTGTTCTAGCTGACCGAGCTCGGCGAGCCCAATTGCCGGACTGTGAACTCTCCGTGGTAGGTGGCGAGCATACGTTTAGGTTCACGTGGCAAGCGAATCGATTGACCTGCGATCTCTCCGTTGGTGCCGATCATCAGCTTCTCGGTGATGCCGCACTACCCACGCACTTGATGCTGGCACAGATTTCCGTGGACGAAGCCCAGGCTGCCGGACGACTCCGAGTCACCTCGGAACAGGCCCGCGCTGCCGCTCGAGTGTTCTTTGCACCACAGTCGTATTGGCACACCCCACTGGATTACTTCAACCCTTAATAGGTTCACGCATGCGTTTTCGGGCAGCTATTTTTGACCTCGACGGAACACTCGTCGATTCCCTCGCCGATATCGCCAACGCCGCCAACGAAGTTTTGGAAAAACAGGGCTTTCCCACTCACCCCATCGCCGACTATCGCTATTTTGTGGGAGACGGCGTCTCCAAATTGTTTCAGCGAATTCTGCCCGCCGCTGAAGTCACCGATGAACGACTCGCCGAATCGCTGCGCGGCTTTGATGAAGTCTACGGTCGCATCTGCAATCAGCACACAAAACTGTATGACGGTGTGGTCGACATGATTGCCGAACTGCGGGAGATGAAGGTCGCCTTGGCCGTGCTTTCGAATAAGCCGCAGCATTTCACGGAGCAAGTCGTGAGCGATTTTTTTCCGCAGTCGGATTTTGCAGTGGTGGCGGGTCAGCGCAATGAGATTCCACGGAAGCCCGATCCCGCTGGTGCTCATGTCATTCTCCAAACACTCGGAGTAGCACCGACCGAGTGTGTCTATCTTGGTGACACGGCGGTCGATATGTTAACGGCTTGTCGAGCGGGTTTGGTGGCGGTAGGTGCACTCTGGGGTTTTCGCACTCGCGATGAACTGCAATCCCACGGTGCTCACTATCTGATCGAACATCCGCGCGAATTCACCGCCATCGTGCGGGGCGAATGATGCCGATTTCTGGACTAATTCTGATTTCCCGACCAGGAGAAACAGGCGATGGCTACCAAAACAATCACTCTGTTGGACGTTGCCCAAGGAACGTTCATCGAACAACTCAACCTCCAGCCCGCCGATGTCGGTGGCGCCGCGAAAGGTTACCAAATCACCGCTCGCCGCTTACACGGAGGACTCTCCGAGGGAGTCGATGAGATTCGAGTGAACAATGGTGCGTTTACGTTTTCGGTGCTGCCGACACGAGGCATGAGCATTTGGAAAGCGTGGCATGGAAAACAGGAATTGGGTTGGCAGTCGCCTGTTCATGGACCTGTGCATCCCGCCTTCGTTCCCGTCGCCGAACCCAGCGGACTCGGCTGGCTCGATGGCTTCGACGAACTCCTCGTGCGCTGTGGCTTAGAGAGCAACGGAGCACCGGAGTTTGACGACGAAACGGGCCGCTTGAAATATCCGCTTCATGGTCGCATCGGCAACAAGCCAGCTCATCATGTCACCGTTTCCGTCGATGGCGAGTCCGGTGAGATCATCATCACCGGCTCCGTCGATGAAACTCGCTTTCATTTCCTCAAAGTGCGTTTAACAACCACGATTCGTACCAAAGTCGGACAGCCCGGATTTCAGTTGCGCGATGAAGTGACGAATCTCTCGGGCAGCCCCGCCGAGATTCAAATGCTCTACCACGTCAACTTCGGTGAACCGCTACTGGATGCCGGTTCTCGTTTGGTCGCCGCCGCAAAAACCATCGTGCCACGCAATGATCACGCGGCTGAATCAGTAAAGAGTTGGGATCATTACGCGGCACCCCAACCAGGCTTCCAAGAGCAGGTCTATTTTTTCGAGTTACTGGGTGATGCTCAAGGACAAACACAAACATTGCTCAAGAATGCCCACGGTACTCGTGGTGTCAGCCTCACCTTCAATAACAAACAGCTCCCCTGTTTCACTCTCTGGAAAAACACCACCTCTTCGGCCGATGGAACCGTAACGGGCATCGAACCCGGCACGAATTTTCCCAATCCGCGCAGCTATGAAGGGAAACAAGGTCGAGTGGTTAAGTTAGCGGCCGGTGGGCGAGTGGCCTTTGATCTGGGATTGATCTCGCATCAAGACGCGGCGTCCGTCGAGTCGGCTGAACGAGCCATCCAAAAACTGCAAGCGGGTGGCCAGCCCAAGATCCACGATAAACCTCAACCCGGCTGGTGTGCCGACTAGGAATCGTTGCGCACGGAGACACGGGATTGTTTCGCGCAGAGACACGGTGGGCACAAAGGTAGGTAGGTTGTGATAGGGTGAGTTCGGCCATGAGGGATGAATGGGGTTTTGTCAGAGGGTGATCAGCAGGTCTTCGGTCGTGAATCGCTTCCGCGCAAATTGTTTCACTTTGAATATGCGTTCAAATCAACCTTATCCATTCGCCGACGGGAATTTACGTAATCAAAAGACATCACCCATCCCTCTCCGTGCCTTCGTGTCTCCGTGCGAAACAAACCGTGCCTCCGTGCGCAACTAACTGGTTTGTTGCGCACGGAGACACGGGTTTGTTTCGCGCAGAGACACGGTGGGCACAAAGTTAGGTAGGTTGTGATTGGGTGAGTTCGGCCATGAGGGATGAATGGGGTTTTGTCAGAGGGTGATCAGCAGGTCT
>JBJSXJ010000061.1:0-46391 GCA_046086325.1 Planctomycetota bacterium
CGCTTGAGTCGAACTGAGCACCGCGCTCGTGACGGTCGTATCCAGCCGAATTGGGCCGGCGGCAGTGACCGTCAAGACATCAGACAACACGTCAGCGGCTGAGTCGCCGTCGTCGATGACCTGCCCATTGTTGGCGAGCAGCTGAACATCATTCAGAACACCGGCCGTGATCAAGCCCACCACGATATCGCCAGCAAGACTCGTCAACGTGATCGTATTCAAGCCGTTGTCGGTCGCCACCGACTGCACGCTCGTCGCCACGATCGTGCCACCTGCCGTGATCGCGATCGGACCATTTTGCGTTTGCACCGTCGCCAGCGTCACCCCATCGGTTTCGCGGATCACGATCGAACCAGTGTTGGTCGATTGCACCACGGCTATGCTGATGGTTGTATCCAGGCGAACGTTGCGAGCTGCCGTAACGATGAGCTGATCGGCAATAACATCCGCCGCTACATCTGAATCATCGAATACTCGGCCCGTTGTCGATACAAGTTCCACATCATTGAGCGTTCCCGCGACCACGAGTCCCACCATCAGATCGCCCGCGCTACTCCGCAGCGTAATCGAGTTCACACCGTTATCGGTGGCGATCGTACGAACGCTGGTCGCCGTAATCGAACCAACCGCTAATACCAGGACCGATCCGTTTGACGTCTCCACACTCGTAAGAGTGATGTCATTCAGTTCGTTCAGAATGACATTGCCAGTATTCGTGGTGATCAGGTCGACACGACTGATATCCGTATCAAGATTTACGCCGCCTGCTGCCGTCACAGTAAGGACATCCGCGATTACATCGGCATCAGCATCATTATCTTGAGTGATGGAACCGCCCAAGCTCTGCAGGACGACATCATTACTGATACCGGCGCTGATTCGGTAAACCTTGATTCCACCTTGGAGGCTGGTCAACGCAATCGTATTGAGTCCGTTGTCGACTGCCGAAGATGTGACATCGACCGCCTCCAGGAATCCACCCGCCGTGATCGTGATCGGTCCGTTGGCTGTGGAAGCGCGGGTAATAGCAATCGCATCAAACTCCCGTACGACGATCGCACCGACTCCGGAGTTCTCAACCACTGCCGAAACAACTCTCGTATCAAGTGCAACTCCGAGCAGAGCTGTAGCGGACAACTGCGATGCCAGCACATTCAGGAGCGATCCGTTGGCATCTTGAATAAATCCACCCGCTTGCAAAATCACGTCACCCGTATTAGCCAGCAGTGCACTCACCAAGATGTTACGCCCAGCCGAATAACGAATCATGCCGCCATTGGAGGTGGTCACAGCATCATCATTCAGTGCTGACTCCATGAGCAAGTCGCCGCTCTTCGCAGTCAACGTTACGGTTCCTCCAACTGTTGTGAGGTCGCCCGCAACGCGTTGCGTCAGGTTCTGATCGGCTGAAATCGAAATGCTACCGGTGGTCGTAGCGACTGGCCCAGCGACGATGATATTGCCGCGTCGATCAGTCGGTAACGTCACCGGGGATGCAGTCGTGGCGGTCAAACGAATGCTGCCTGTTCCAGTCGCCTGTACTGCTTGCTGCACCAGCAACTCGCCGTCACTGACCTGCAACTTGATAGAGCCGCTTCCCGCCGCTGTGAGCGGGCCAGCAATCACGAGGCTACGGACAGATTGAACATCCAGATCGGCGTTCTGCAGCGACAAGCCGGCACCACTAATCGTCAAGTCCCGTGTGCTTTGCAGGGTCAAGTTTGCGATCGACGCAATCGTCCTGGAACCAGTGCTGATTATTAAATCGCCAGCGGCAACGGTCGGCATAGCGACTGACGTTCGATTCGCGATGGAGCCCGCAGCCAAGAGATTGACCGTCCCCGGAACCGCAATCTGACCGCCCGGGGCAAAGAACAGAATATTTTCGCTGGCCGCAACATTGACGCCATCATTCAGGCCACCGGTGACGGGAGCAGAAATGAAGACCGAGCCACCGAACGCTCCCAGCGTTACGCTGCTTGAACTGGCCGTCGTCACAGGACTGTCAATCAACAAATTACCACTTGCGACTTGCACCAGGATCACGCTCGGCTGACTGGTCGTAATTCCGACAATTGCAGACAAGTCTGTCGTCGCTTCGACCGTTCCATCCGCGAGCACTCGGGATGTGCTTACCGATCCGACGGACCCGATCGACAGAGCCGTCAGATCCAGCAGCCAGATTCCAGGTGCAGCGGTGGATGCAGCGACGGTCGCAAGTTCAGTTCTCAACGAACGATCAGCGGCACCGATACCGAGAGCAGCCGTCATTCGGGCGCGGTTGGCTTGAATGTTTACTGCCGGGCTGCCCGTTACCAGAGCGGAACCAATACCACCCTGGCGACTAGCAATCGCCACGTCGCCCCAGGCGGACTGCGAGGCATTCGTCGCAGTGCTTACCGATCCGAGCACGATGTCACTGGCAGCCGAGTAGCGGATATTACCACCCGCCGTCGTGGTCGTAGCGCTGCCACTCATCAGAATGCGTCCCGTCCAAGCATTCACCTCGACCGTACCACGATCGATCGTACTCACACGATCGTCACTCGTAACGTCCAGATCACCGAAGAGCGTGACATGCCCGCCGTTACTGGCCACGGAGGAATTGATTCGCAGCGAGCCATCAATCAGTGTCGTGGTAACAGCAGCAGTATCACTCGGAATCGTTCCCTCACCCGTGCTGTTCGCCTCAGCGAGGGTGGCTTGGAAGAGACCGTGAGTATTGATGGCATCTCGAATTTCATTTGCCGTCGTCACACCATACTCAATCGAGACAATCAACCGGTTCGTTGCGGAGTCGAAGGTTACGAGGTCATAGCCGGCACCACCGCTTGTCTGGCCGGACGCGGTCCCATCTTCGCTTGTCGGCCGGATAACTCCCGAGCCATCGTTGGTTGCCTCCACCGCCAAATCTAGTTCCGCCTTCCAGTCTGCCAGTGCGTTAATGGCATTCACAATGGCCGACGTGCGACTTTGATCAATCCCGACGCTGTCGATCGTCACCGTCAGTACGCGATTGATCGGATCATAGGAGGCGTTCGCGACTCCACCGGAGTTTCCACCAACAAAGCGGACGTTAACCTGATTGAATTGCGGTCCCGTTCGTCGAGCGGTAACAGTGAGATCGTTATTGGCCCCAGCCGGACGGATGGTCGCGGCAGCATGCTCGCCACCACCACCACTCGTCACTATCGATCCCGACGCCGTCGTGAAGGTCGGCACGATAAACCCGGTGCCATCGTTGTCAAACTCGCGCGACTGATCGAGTTGAGCGGTCCACTGCGGCAATTTCTTGATGGCAGCAATCACCGTGTTGGCTGTGGTGAGTGAAGCATCCGTTGATGTTTCCGCATCAATGGTGATCGTGAGGATTCGGAGCGTCGCATCGTAAGAGGCCACCGCCGTGCCGCCGGTCGTCCCGCGCACAAAACTGACCGTTACCGCATTAAAATCGGCGCCCGGCTGCGTGGCTTGAATCAGCAAGTCGTTGCGAGTTCCCGGGATCATCGCCGCTAGGGACGCGTTGGTTCGAACTCCACCGGCCAGCAGGCCCAGATTCTGCGGGAGGCTATCGATCGCAAACGTGCCCGTGCCGTCGTTGTTTTTATCACTTGCCACATCCAACCGCGCTCGGAATGCAGACATTTTATTGATCGCTGCCACCACTGCGTTGGCATTCGTCAAACTGGCGTCAAACACCGTCTCGGCATCGATCGTGATGTTGATGATTCGATTGACGTCATCGTAAACCGCCCGCGCCAGTCCTCCCGTCTCGCCCGCTGTTACCCGTACCGTCACTCCATTCATTTCCGGGCCGGTCAGCAGCGATTCAATCACGATCGCATTATTAAGTCCGGCTGGATGGACAGCCAAACTGGATTTTGCGAGCGCCCCACCCAACGTGATGCCAGCCGACGTCGAGCTGATATCGAGGGCACCGGAGCCGTCGTTGTTAGATTCGCTCGTACGATCAAGGCTAGCCTGCCAATCCGGCAACAGATTGATCGCGGCAATCACGGTACTGGCCGTAGTGACCTGCGGATCAATGGCGGTTTCAGCATCGATCGTAATGGTGAGTAACCGATTATTTACGTCGTAGGCTGCCGCTGCTGCTCCACCCGTACGTCCTCGCAGGAAGGCAATCGAAACGTTGTTGTATTCAGCACCCGTGTGCTTGGCTCGAATGCGAATATCGTTTTTGTCTCCTGCTGAAACCACTCGAATTGAGGCATAACCACCTTCCACATACGAGACAGTGATATTGGCATCGAGGCTGCCAGCGTTTGCCGCTCGCAAGAACAGATCATTGTTGGCACCATTGGCTGGCAGAGTCGCTTGCGCTCGTCCGTGTGCTTCAAGTAGCACTTGCCCGTTCCCCTGAGCAATGACTGGGCGATTGACGATCAGGTCCCCTGAGATGGTGCGCACGACGATGGCAGCGCTCGGTGCGGTCGTCTGAACCCCTGCCACGACGGCATCCGTTTGACCGATGTCGGTCGCGACTCCGCTAGCAGTCACTCGCTGCACCACAACGGTCGCCACCTCGGCAATCGCCAGCGCTGTCGGATCAAGCAGGAAGACGCCCTGCATCGCGTTAACCGCCATCGATGCCGTTTCCGACTCCACAGCGTTCATGCCGCTACCGACACTACCGGTGGCGATTACCTTCACATTCAAGGCATACAAGTCGATCGAGCTGCTGGCAATCGACAGAATGCGAGTGCCTGTTGTCGCACCACCGATGATGCCAGGATTTTCTTCGCTCGCATCCACCACGGAGCCGCTTACGAGCAAACTGATGTTGCCCCAGTTTGCCTGCCCTAAGGTCGTACCCTGAGCGCGATCTAGTTGAGTGCGGGCATCGAGGCGTCCGAGCGAAATCCCATTACCCGCCGAGTACCGAATATTGCGTCCATTGGTAGAACTAACCGTTTCAGCGTGCATCGTGATTGCTGCGCTGGCGGCCACATCGATTGTGCCATCCAAGTTAATCAGATTGCCGTAGCTGATCGGTGCCGTCTGAGCTCGCTTGTCATTCGAGTCATCCGACTTGCCCTGCTTCAGGTTGCCAACCGCCAGCACGCTCAGGCTGCCGCTCGTCACCTTCACGGTGGCGAACAGATTGATATCGCCGCTCAGCGTTTGCAGGAGGACGTTCCCAGCGGCAGTCGCTGTAATACCCAGTCCATCTCCATTGGCTCCATCTTGAATCAACAGGTCGCCACTGGTCACGGAAAGAACAATCGAACCGCTCGCCAAACTCGTAACATCACTCTGAGCTGCATCAGCAACCACAGTGATCGCCCCGGATTCCTCGACGCGGCGAGTATCGACAGCAACATCACTGATGGTTACCGATGACAGGAAATTGACATTGAGATCACCGACATTTCCAGCCAAGCCACTCGTTGCGCTGAACGTGTCGGTAATCACTTCCAAAGCATCCGCCGTGGCACCCAGTGCTCCAATCAATCGTCCAGCTTGCAGCCGAACCGCGCGACCGATCAGAGTTGGCGTTCCGGCTGACGGCGCCAGGTGAGCATCCACAATCGAACCGTTCGTGACGATGCTGATACGAGCGGTGTCATTCGCGTTTGAACCGGTCTTGGCGTCGAGCGTCGCGATGCGGATATCGCCACCGGCTTGATAGCGAATCTGACCACCCGCGCTACGACTGACGGCAGTGGACGACATTTCAATCGAGTGACTGGTGGCAGTACCAGCTTGAACGAAGAGATCATTACCACCGGTCGTGAGATCACCGAGCTGCTGAATGCTTCCACCAGCGATCAAGGTGATGGCACCATTCACCGTCGTCAGATTGCGAACTTGGAGATCACCCGGTGCGTCATAACGAATAGCACCACCCGCAGTGACGGTGCTCGCCGTCAATCCCATGGCGATACCGCTCAGGACGGACGTTACACGAATGAAGCCGGTCGTCGACTGCAGCACCGATTGCTGATCGTACGAACCACTGGCGTTCATGAGCAGTCGGCCGCTGGTGGTCGTCACAGGCGCGAGCTGCGTGATGGAGCTCAAGTCGCTGCCACTACCCGCCACAATGACGATCGCTCCACTACCCGCGACCGCGATTCCCGGGCCGCCCGCGACCAGCTGCGGATCACCGATCTGGATGGAATCCGCTTCGGTGGTAATAGCAATGCCGCCGACGCCCGATTGGTGCGTTTGCTGAGCACGACGAACCAGCAGCGTGCCACCCGTGGCAACCTGGATGACATTGATATCACCCAGCGGTCCAGAGTTTACGATCTCAAGTGAGCCCGTCGTGCCTGCCAAGCCGAGCTGCAGATCGATATCGCCTTCCATGCCGCTCGTGCCAATCCCCAACGCGGCCGTCATCCGAGCTTGCGTTGCAACCACATTGGCAAAGGCGGATCCCTCACCGGTCCGTTCGTCCAGAATCATTCCCGCTGCCTGCAATGTGACATTATCCGTACCGGCATCAATCGCACCGAGCAATAAGTCACCGGTGGTCGTTGTCAATGCAATATCGTTGTCGCCATCACTGACAGCGGATGTTGTGACCAACTGGGCGTTCATCGTCCCGCCCGCAGTAACCATAATGGGACCATTGGCGTTGACGAGCGAACTGATCGTAATGGCGTTCAACTCGCTGATCTCGATCGCCCCGGCATTCGTGACGCTTCCCAAGATCGCATCAGCAGACGTGTTGACCTTAATTCCACTCGCACTAATCAATGTCAGCACGGCGGTCGACAACCGGCCAGCCGTGGTCACGTCACTTTGAATCGCGCCTTTCGTAGCGATGAGCGTAATCGTGGTCGTATTCGTGAGCGACGATTTTCCGAGCACGATGTCAGTGTCTGCGACATAGGAAATGTTCCCCGTGACTGACGAAGTGTCTGGTGGAACAGCGCCAGGATCGGTCGCCGTTTCCACGCGAATCGATCCGTTCTTGGCGGTCAAGGAAATGCTGCCCGTTGTACTACGCAGCGAAGCGCGCTGGATGATCGCCCGCTGCGCTGTAATCGTGATCGTTCCTTGCTCCGTGGAGATGGATTCCGTGAGTGTTACGTCAGCATTAGCATCAGCGTCAGAATCAGCCCTCTTCGTGATAATCGAAATCGCACCATTCATCGCGGTACGTACGGTTGCAGCTTGAATCGTGGACGAGGCGTTGTAGGTCACGTTGCCCGCCAGGCTACTGGTAACCGTTCCCGGTGCCATCGTGATGCCACCGCTAGTTGCGGTCATCAACATGTTTCCGTTCGTTGTGTTCACCGCCGCAGCTTGTGTGAGCTCGCCGCTGGCCTTCACTTCCACCGAGCCGGAACGACTACTGATCGGAGCTTGAATTCGAATCGCATTCGCGCCACTGACCGAACCCGTCCGCAGACTCACCGAGCCGGAACCTGTGACCTGCACTCCACTCCCCGCAAGCGTCAACTCATCGCCCTCGACCAGCAGATCAATACCGCCCGTTTGCTCCTCGATCTTGGTTTGAGCGAGTCCCGTCACCAGCAGATTGCCACCTGTTGCCAATTGAACGATGGCGATATCACCGAATGTGCCCGAATTGACTGCATTGAGTTTGCCAGTCGTCGTGGCCGATCCCAATTGCACATCCAAGTCGTCCGTATCATCGATTCGGCCAATCCCACTTGTGGCGACCAGGTTCAGCTCCGTGGCAATCACATTGGCATTGCCCGCACCTTCACCAACCAGAGAATCGCGAATCGCCTCGGCCGACTGAATCGTGACATGATCAGTTCCTGCCTGGATGGAACCGAGCAGAATATCGCCAGCAGTTGTCTGGAGACGAATGTGATTACTACCGTCGCTGACCGCCGCCGTAGTCAACGACTGAGCCGTGATCGTGCCTCCTGCACTCACCGTGATCGCACCGTTGGCGGTAACCAGTGACTGGATCGTGATTTGATTTAATTCGTTCAGCGTCACGTCACCGACGGCAGTAACGCTCGCCGTCAAGGTGCTGACGTCCGTGTTGAGTGTGATACCGGTAGCAGCCGTCGCTTGCAAATTCGTCGTCGAGACAGTGCCGGTGCCATGGCTGATCGCTCCCTGAGCTGCCAACAGGCTCACGTTATCCGGAGCTGAGATCGTGCCCTTGCTGAGCGTAATGCTTTGATCTGCGGTCAACGTAGCCGTCTTCGATGCGACCACTTGACCGTCTGCCAGCACGATACTTTCGCTGGCACTGATGAGTTTCACATCACCGCCGTTGACGGCAACACGACCACCGTTCTCGATCTTGATGTCACCCACTTGTGCGAGGAAATCAATTAACGAGTCACCAGTGATTGCACCGGAAACATTCAGGAATGATCCGCGAGCGTAAAGTGGATCCTGGAAGTTAGCTGTGCCCCAATATATTGGCCCGTCCGAGTCAGTGACGTTCTCCTGCAAGCCGATGTAGATCGAGCTGAAGCCATTCTTCAGTGCTAACAAATCGGTGCCGGATAGATCCAAACGCGTGCCAGTTGCTGGCGATAACAACCCTACGTCGATCGGTACTTCATCCGCTCCGCCCATCGACACCACAGGCGCCGTGTTCAGGGTGCCGCTACCATCGTTACTAAGTTCCTCATCCACATTGAGAGCGGCCGAGAAGCCCAGCGCGGGATTGGGACTGCCAGCGACTCCACCAGACGTCACATGCAGGTACGTATTGGCTGCGAATGTTCCCGTACCGACGTTCGCGCCATCGGTGAGTGAGTTATCGCTATCGACACCCAGGACTGCGGTGAACATGGAACCCACGTCACGATTGACGGCGGCAAGGACTTGGTTCGCAGTTGATCCCCCCGGGCCCGCTTGCAATTGAATGGTAAGACGTCGCAGGTTCGCATCGTAGCTCGCCGACTCGGTCCCCGCCGTAACTGCATCTTGCATGATGACCGTGAGGTCATTGAATGCTGCAGATGCTGTCGTCGCAACAAACGTCAACGCGTTATGCGTTCCCTCTGGATTGATTGTCCCCGCAGCTCGAATCGCCGTCTGACCGACCGCCGCAATGACTTGGCTCGCGGTCGTCACCCCACTCTGAATCTTGATCGTCAGCACGCCATTGGTGTAATTCGCACTGGCGCTTCCATTCGTAATCGATCCATCATCGACATAGCGAATAAGATTCGAATTGGCAGCAGTGCCACTGCTGGTAGCCGTGAACGTGATGTCATTGTTATTACCAGCTGGACGCACCGTAGCGACTGCAGGTGTCGTCGTCGTACCAGTACTACCCGTCGAGACGTCGGCGGTATTGATCACGCCCGTACCATCGTTACCTGCCGCCAGCGACGCTGTGAACGGTATGCCCGTCGCAGCATTGACCGCCTCGACCACAGCTTGCCCCGTCGTCACTCCGTTACGAATGCGAATCGTGAGCAGCTTGGCCACGGCGTTATAGACCGCGGTGGCCGAGTTCGTAGAAATCGTGCCGTCATCCAGCAAGCGGATCGTCACTCCGTTGAGCGACGAATCGGTCCGTGTTGACTTGAACACAATGTCATTATTGTTCCCAGCGGGCCGTAACACTACCACGGCCAGGGATGATGGTTGCAAAACCAACTGGCCACTGCCGACGATGGAATTAGCGTTCGTTGGGAAATCAATTTCATCGGCGGTCAATCGGATATTGCCGCCCGCTGCGACGTTGAGCAAACCAGAGAACTGAATCAGGTTTTCGGTCCGCAGATCAACACTGCGAGCGGCAATCGTGCCACCGAAGCGAGTTTCATTGCCACCGGTTATCTGCCGCAAATCACCGCCGACACTCAGTGTGTGATTACTGAAGCTGACGTTTTTCGCATCGCGGATAATCAAATCGCCGGCAGCGACGACGCTACCCACGACATCAATCAGTCCCGGCGAGGCGAGAGAGTTGACTTCGAGACCAATTGAACCCTGAGTCGCTCGCAAACTGATCGGCTTGGAAACAGTTCCAAACGTGATGGAGTTGCTAGCGGTCAGGTCGAGTGATTGCACGGTAACGTTGCCCAGGAAGCTGGTGCTTAAACCACCCAGTTGCAGCAGTGGTCCATCGACCACCGTGAAGCCCTTGAAGGTGACGGTGCCCGCGGAGCGAATGATCAAGGCACCCAGAGGTGCGACATTACCGATATTGCCTTGCAGTGTGATGTTGCCTTGACCCGCATCCAGGATCAGCGTTTCTAAACCACCACCTACGACACCGTTGATCGTCCCGCTGATGTCGATATCACCGCCACCAGTGCTGATCGTGAGCGTCTTCCCGTCGCCGATGATCAAGCTGTCATTCAGCACATAGGGACCGCCCGCTGTATTAATGTTGTTTTGCAGGCGCGTCGTCGAGAAGGCACCATTGAATGTCACCTTCACCTCGGGGGAGATCGTCGTGATCAGCCCCTTAACCGTGATCGATCCGCCAAGAATTGGGCTGTCGATCGTGAGCGAGTTGCGGAAGAGATAGGTTTGCACTTCCACTAAATGTCGGCCATCAATTCGTCCAATCGCGATTCCATCGAAGCCTTCAATAATTCGATTCAGCTCGGTGGATGTCAGATTGAAATCACCAACCGCTCGATCAGCGATGCCAATACTGCGATTGATTGTCAGTGGTTGCAGTCTTAGCTTGCCACGCGGACCATTCGCTTCGCTCGCGAGGCTCGAGATTGGCGACAGGATCGAGATGCTGTCCGTCGTGAGCGTAATGTTGCCGCCGGTCGCTGCAATCTCGCGACGAACGATCAACTCGCCCGAGAGTACGGTCAGGACGATATCGCCGGCCGCACCCGTGCTCAGACCCAGCGTGTCGCGAGTGACAAACAGATTGTCGACTGGCATGTTCGCGGTGGGTGACGCGGCGCCCACTTCCACGCCCCGCAGCGCCGTGATGTAGATGCCGGCGGCACCTTCCGTGTGAACATTGAGTAACTGCGTGTTGTTGTTTCGTGGCTGAGTGAAGATGGGAGCGGTTGGCGCTCCAACACCAGCAGCGGCCAGAATCGTGAGGTTGTCGGCGGTGAGGAGTGCGACATCACGCGCTCCGGTGTCTCCACTCAGATCCTGCGGCATGATCAGCAGATTATTCATCGCCAAGGCTAAGCGATTCGCTCGGAGCGGCGCGTTGACATTGATCGTATCCGCTTCCAGGATCAGGTCACCCGCAACGTCAACCGCGCCGTTCACCTGAATCGAACCGACTCGATCGGCACCCGACTTCAATCGAATCGTCAGTTGTGACAGAACTGGCAGATTGATCGTCGTATCACCATAAGTCAGCTGATTGCCGGACAAAATGACATTGCCAGCCACCTGACTATCCAAGATGAGTGTGTCTTGTTGGCTCGCGCTACTGACGAATTCCTCAATCTGGAAGCCAGCCATATTCAACGTGTTCGGACCCGCGAAGCTCGCGATGCCCAAGCGGTGCTGAACAGGGCTCTTCACTAGCCCAAAGTCCGCTCGATCATTTCCGCCATTTGCGTTCTCCAGAATCGTGTCAGTGCCCCAGTTATCGGGAATGCGATAAGAATCATTTCCTGCACCGCCACTCAAGACATCAACACCGTCTGTGTTGCCACCGATTCCGCCACTCAGAATGTCATTGCCGTCACCGCCGAATAGCTGGTCATTTCCATTGCCACCGAGCAGGGTATCGTTGCCGTTGCCACCAGCGGCGATCACAGGAATCGTTACCGAAGGCTGAACGGAGAGATAGTCATCTCCGTCGCCTCCGTCAAATACAATCGCCGCGATTCCGTCGGCAATAAAATCTTCAGAGTCCATGGTTCCGTCACTCGCGGTGAAAATGACTCGATACTTGTTCGTTAGAGAGTCGTAAGAAACGGTGAAGCGTTCGATGTTGTCGACGCCGCCACCAAGTTGTAAACGCTGCCAAGCGTACTTGCCTGCACTCAACACCAACGCCTGCCCGCCCGCGGGCACTACCAAGCGGGTTCCATCCTTGGCAACGATCTCCGCGTCAGAAACAACCGTAGCCAGATGACGGTTGTTGATCGGAACGACTCCATCCAAACTCAAGAATTGCAAGGCTTGCAATGCAGCCAGCGCACGAATGTCGCTGATGCGGTTGTAGTCTACGGACAGTCCTTGCAGCCTAATGGGCTGCTGCGGATCGTCCAGATGATCTAGGTTCGTCACATACGTACGTCCTAGTTCCGTCGTGGTCGCAGGTGTCGTCGGTGGCAACAGAATCCGACCTGGAACGCGTTCAAGGAAGCCACCACCCAGAATTCCATTCCTACTGTAGAGCGATTCATCAAACGCTCCCGGTGCCTGCAATTCTTCAAAATTCCAGTATCCAAGCACCTCGATCGGCAACGAAGTTTTTCCTGTTTCGAGTGCCAGCGGTGGCTGAGCGTCAGCCTGGATGTCGTTTGCACCACGCGCCGTACTCCAGAACGTCAAGCTGTCGATCTGCCCAGTGAAGAAGTCGAGATTGCCACCATGACCCAGAATGTTCTGAGTCCGCGTAACATTCGCGGGTTTGTTGAAATTACCGCTCGGGGCAGACACGCCATCGATGTAGTAGGTCAACGCTTGAGCCACGCCGTTGATGTAGATTTGTGGAGTGGAGCCCGTCAGTGTTACGGCCAAGTGCGTCCAGGTATTGAGTGGCAACGAAGTTGCCGCCACAACGCGAACATCAGTACCCGAACTGTTGTAGATCTGGAAGAACGGCTTACCGCTGGAGCCGTGTGAGGTTCCCACCACGACGCTGTCCTGCTTGGGGCCATTACCAAAGTTGAGCAGTACAGACTCGCTCGTCGGATTCACCGTCGGATAAATCCAGGTTTCAATTGTCAAGTCATCGGAGAAATAGACATCGGGCGGGTACAAGACTTGGTCGTCGACTCCATCGAAATCGAGTGCCCCGGAGGCGTTGAAGTCGAGACTCAGGTAACGCAGCTGCTTCATCCCAATTTCAGCTTGCGTGACCGCATCTGTCCCAGGAACCGTTTGCGACAGATCCTTGATACGGTTTCCGTTCAGGTTGAGAACTTCCAGGTTGCTGGCAAACTCCAATCCATCCAAACGGCGAATGCCTAGATAAGACAACTGAGCGTTGGTGAGCTGGAACAGGTCACTAGCGTAGAGCGGACGACGTACGAGCGTCGAACCATCAAACGCCACGGTCGTCGGCACGCCCATACTGGTTGCCAATCCAGCACGTAAGGCCGCATCGGGAATCGTGACCACCGGATCGGTCGACCGTGTGCGGTTATTGCTGTACTCGGACGTCGGCGGCTCCGTAAACGTTTCGGTTCCCTCCACCAGATCGCGCAGTTCAATCGATTCTCCGATAAAGCGATCCTGGCCACTCTCGCCGAGCAGCCGATCCAGATCGGCATTTCCAATCAGCACATCATCGCCGTCTCCGCCCAGCAACCGATCGCGATCGCTGGTGGGATGACTGCTACCCTGCAAGGCCGCCTTGGCGCGAATGGCGATGGGGAGCGGCGAAACGGCGCCTGTAGTCCGCCACAATTCGGTTCGATTGTTCGTCTTCGCGACAAAGAATAATTGATTGTTCGTGACAACCAAAGAGTTGAGCGACGTCGCCGACTGGATGCTGCTAGCCGTACCATCCAGCCGCATCTGCGTTACCGGCACGGTTCCTTCGAACGTGCCATCACTGACCATCAGCGCCGTGCCATTATTGACCGTGAAGAATAGCTTTGAGCCCACTGCAGTCAGGTTCTGCAAGGGGGCATCGAAGATCTTCACTACCAATCCGCGTGGTTTGTCATCCGCATCAAAGATTCGTCGCAGCTCGTGCTTGGCAGATTGGTTGATCGTCGTGAAGTACACCGAGCCTTGGACTGGAGATTTCTTCGTCAGTTCATCAACCGTGATCTCGAAGAATGAGGCACCTTCAACGCTAGTCAGGTTCGTGGCAACGCTTGGCGTCTCTTGTAAGAACACCGTATTGGACGCGCTACCGGCACTACGCCAGATGGTCTGGCGCTGAGTACTTGTGACCACTGCCGTGTTAAAGATGCCTGTGCCGTCGTTGCCGCTGTCAGTAGCCGAACTCAGCGTCACCTTGAATAGCTTACCGAAGGAATCCGTTAGATGGTCATTGATCGCAGCGAGCACTGTATTTGCAGTGGTCACTCCATCTTGAATTCGTACCGTCACGAGACGCTGTGCGGAATCGTACTCCGCCTGAGCTGCTCCGCCCGTAACGGAATCAACATGTACCAGCCGAATGCGGTAGCCGTTGTAGTCGCTGTTCAGGTTACCGCTACCGGCAGACAGAATCGGAGTGAAAAGCAGATCGTTGTTCAGACCGGGTGCAGAAAGTAGCCCACTCGCCACGAGCGAGTCGGCACCACCGGCTAGCGTGCCGGAGAACTCGAACACCAGGCCCGTTCCATCGTTACCGCTCACCAAAGCTGCGCTGTAATTACTGAGGAACCCAGCTGCCGTCGCCTGCGAGTTGATAGCATTCAAAACTGTCGCGGCGGTTGTAGTACCTTCATTGATTCGCACCAGCAGCGTTCGTGTCTGGTCGTCGTAGATCGCCAGTGCCGCATCCCCCGCGATTGACTCATCGGGAATGAAACGAATTTCGACACCGTTGTATTGCGCGCCCGCTGTCTTCGCGGTAAATCGCAAATCATTGTTATTCAACACAAATTGCGCGAGCAGACTGGCGGTGGCGAGATCGGATCCACCCTGAGTGACCGCCGTTGCGGTGTTGATAATCCCCGAGCCATCATTCGTCGGTTCACTGGCTGAATCCAGAATCGCCGCCAACGTTCCCTGAGCGTTAATCGCGCGAACGACCGTCGACGCACGCGTCACACCATTAGAAATCTGAATGGTGAGCTGCTTGGTCTCCGCATCGTAGGAAGCCACCGCCAGATCACCACTCAATGTATTCACCAACTTCACGGACACCCCAGCCAACGGTGCTCCCTGATCGTCTGTCGGCGAATTAGCGATGATACGCAGATCGTTGTTGGAGCCAGCTGGTTGTAAGGCAAGAACCGAATTCTCGGTGATCGAGAGATAGACCTGGCCATTCAAGCTGGCGAGCGAGTTCACCTTGCCCGTCAAGCGACTCACAAACGTCACTCGACCGCCATCACTCTTCCACAGGCTGGGGAAGCGATCGTTCTCGGCGACAAAATACAGCGTGCCGTTAACGTTGGTCAGCAAGCTGGCGGAGCCGGGCAGCGACTGTAACAGCATGCGCGTGTTACTCGCCACTCCACCGCTCCGCCAAAGCTGTGGTGCTGCCGTTGTTGCCCCTGGCAGTGTCACCGTGAAGTAGACGGAACCGGAGTCGATCGTGATTAAGTCGACTTCGCTACCACCAACACCCAAATCGGCCACAAAGCTCGCACCTACATCCAGTTGCTGTGCGTCGACCGTCCACAACTGAGTGCGTCCGCCCCGAGAAACGGTGAAGTAGACAACATTATTGAGCGCTCCGAGCAGATCGGCGCTGGTGGTTCCCGAGAAGGAACGAATCAATTGACCGACGGAATCGCGCGCGGTCCAGAGATCCCAACGAACCGTACCGTCAGCCAGCGATTGCTGATTGAAGTAGAACAATCGACTACCGACTGCAATCACATTTTCGGAATCGCGACTGCCCGTCTGCACATTGGTAATCAGTTTGGTTCCACCGCGAGTTCCGTCGCTCACCCACGTCGAATTGTCAACGAGGAAATACAGGCGATTCCCTGCTGCGGTGAAATTGCTCGGCGTGGCGGGCAAATTCAAGGGATTGGTCTTCAGGTCAGTAGCTGGCTGCGTTAGAAGCCGTAGACCGGAGGTGTAGAACAGCTTATCGCCCGCGGCCACAAAATTGGTTTCATTACCGACAAGCTCTTCAACTTTTGTCGCCTCGGTGCCGAGGACCTTGAAGAGCCCTCGCCGCGTTGGCAGCCCCGGCTGATACGCCGCCGTGAAGTACAGGACATTTCCAACCACTGTGAGCTGGTCAATCGATGTGAAGTCTTCCTGATGGGTACCCATCACCTCTTCGATCGCTCGGCCATTACTTCGCCACAGTTTATTGGTAACGAAGTAAACACCATCGCCCACTGCCCGTACCTGGGTCGGGTCGAGCAACTGACCACTTCGTGAATCCGTCGCACTAACCAAAGGCTGAGCATCTAAATCAGCTCGTGGATTGAACACTCGCAGATAGAACGTACCAGCCGGATAACGACGCAGATCAAGGATCGTCTTACCTTCCGCCAGAAGATGACCTTCACTATCAAGCAAGTCACCGCGAACGCCGGTTTGCTCGGCAGTCGTGATTTCCAGTCGAGTGTCGATATTGCTGGTCGACGCTCGACGCAGCTTGATCGTCGCATTGTTGCCCGGAGCAGGGGCGACGCGGATTGTCAGGCGAGTCCAGCCTTGTTGTAAGGCATAACGAATCGCATTCGTCAGATCGACTTCGTTCGCTGTCGCCGTGGTAATATAGGTAAACCGCGGCGCACGGTCCGCGTCCACCGCTTGCACCATCATGTCACCTTCACCGCTCAAGACCTCTATCTTGAGCGCCGGCAATTCTTGATCGGCGAAGTCCAAAAGCGGCTTCGTAATGCGCACATCCGTGCCACCGATTATCTGAAGGTCGCTCTTGTACAGCTTGCCATTTATCTGGAAGAACAACCGACTGCCGTTGCTGACAAGATCGTCAGCTCCGGTGACAGTGGACGTTACTTTGTCAACGATCAGCTCAACCGGTTTCGTAACATCGTTGCCGGTACCGCCAGATTTTTCGACCATGCTTTGCCAGAGCACGAGATTGCCGCGAGTATCGGGAACTTGCAGGAAATACGTAGCATCGGCAGCGATCGTTTTTAGTGGATAGAATCCAAGAGTGACCCGGCTCGGTGGCAGTGTCTGGATTGCAACAGGCGTGTTAGTTCCTGAATCAAGTCGGAACAACTTATTCTCGATCGTATCTTGGCCATTCACGTTCACCGTACGGATAGCCGTGTAATACAACCGGCCACTGACATTCGTCAGATTCGTGGGGAAGCTTCCGACTGTGTTGCTGAGATCTCCCGTACCCACCAATTTCACACCCGAGTCAACCGTCGCTGACCAGAGACGAATTGCAGTGTCGGTATCGGTACCAGAGTCGGTGAAGTACAACGTCGAACCACTGGCCGTGAATTGCGAGGCATTGTTGGAAATGCTACCAACACGAACGACGCTACCCGTAGCGCGGGATAAAAGCTCCAGTTGTCCCTCTCGAACCCGAGTGAAATACAAACTGCCATTTACATCGACAAGATTCGCTACTTGATCAATATCCTGCAGCGAGGTTTGGACCTCAAACTTGTCGACACTCGCCATCGTGGTTAGGCGAGTCAAGGCACGCACACCAGCCTTCACCGCACTGAACTGCAGCCCGCCGTCGAAGAGAGTCAAATTCGTTGGATTGACATACTCGCTCGTAACTCGAGTCGCGGTCACACCACCTGCTGTTCGATAGAGATAGTAGTCAGCGGCCGCCACGGAACCGCGAGCGGTGAAGTAGAGGTTAGGGCCATAAACGATGAGCTCACGAGGTGCTGAGGAATTCGTTCCTACCAGGATTTCAGCGGCGAGGGTCGTGCCCGTCTCCGTACCGTCCGTACTCCACAACTCCGCGCCATTCACTCCATCGTTGGCGACAAAGTAAAGCTTGTTGCCGAAGATCGCATAAGGCGTCGGCTGTCCCTCGGTGAACGCATCGCCACTCGCAGCGATGTCCTTGACGAGCATTGGCTCTGCGCCCGGACCGGCCGACAGATCAATCGACCACAGTTCGCGTCCATGTGTAGCTCCAGCTCCACCCACAACTTCCGGACCATCGGTCGCCGTGAAGTACAAGCGATTGGCGAAGACAAACAAGTCACTCGGCGATGATGAAGAGGATCCGGTATTCAAATCCTTAACGAGTGCCAAAGACCCCGTCATGTCGACCGATTTCGTATCGATCACCCCCGTACCATTGTTTGTGGTCTCGGTTCCCTGGAAGAGCGTTCCACTGAATGCTCGAGTGTCGATCGTACCAGCGCCAGTATTTGCGATTTCATTGTCTTTATTCAGTTCTGCAATGAATAGATTTTGGAACGCTGTTCGGCCCGATACAAAATCCTGATCGTTCGTGGCATTCAATACGCCGATAATCGTGTTGGCGGTCGTCACGCCACTGCGAATACGGATGACCAGCTTTTGACTACTGTACTGTGCCGTGGCACTGTTACCGCTCAGACTTGCGTCATGGATGATGGTGACTCCGATTCCGTTCGACGTCGTGCCATTATTTTTCGCGACAATTTGGAAATCGTTGTTGGCACCCGCGGGCAGAATGATGGCCTTTGATTTGGTCGAGGCGGTACCACCAGCAGTCGTGGATGTCAAAGAGCTGCGGTCTTCAGAGGCCAGTGCTGCGATGACTTGATTGGAGGATGTGACCCCGGATTCGATGCGAATCGTGAGGGTCTTATTCGCTCCATCGTAGAGGACCTTTTCATCGCCTGCATTGCCTGCGTTCTCGAAGATAACGTCGTTATTGGTGAAGCTGTCGCCGAACGAACGAGCCGTCAGCAGGAGATCGTTATTAATCCCCGGTGGCATGATCGTGACATTGGCAAAGCTCGCATCGCTACCCGCGGAAAGCATACCCGCCGCCGTGTGAATCGTTCCCGAACCGTCGTTTGTCGCTCCGGACTCCGTCACGTCCAGCGATGCCACGACGATTGGACTGCTCATTCCATTGACGGCCGTCAGGATGCTGCTCGCGGTTGTAATTCCATTCGCGATATTAATCGTCAAAGTTTTCGACGTTGCAAGGTACGTGGCAGTAGCCGTATTCGTCGTCAGGCTGCCGCTATCGATGAGCCGAATCTTAATGCCATTGCTGGCTGTACCAGCCGACGTGGCCGTGAACCGAATGTCATTCTTTTCACCCAGCGGTTGCAGTTTGACCATCGCTTTAACCGCATCAACGCCGCCTGCTGTCGTCGTCGTCGGGACAACGAGGGCGTCATTCGAGGTACTGGTAGCAGTGAAATCTGCGCGGAAGTCACTTGCGCCTGTGTAGGTTGCATTGGCTGCATTCAGCACCCCGCGAATATCGTTTGCGCTCGTATCACCACTCTTGATGTTCACACTCAGCAGCTTCGCCGTGCGGTCGTAGCTCGGTATCGGTTTTCTGCCGTCCGTCACTGTTCCATCATCAAACAGATAGAACACATAGCCATTAAAATCGGCGCCCACAGCATCGGCCGTGATCGTTACATTCCCGACCGTGGCCGTCGCTTTGTCCGTAGCCGTGCCATCTTTCGTCACGTCAAACGGTACGGTGATCGCTCCATCGCTGGTGCTGCTGGCGAGGAAATCCGCACGGAATTCTGCATTGCCGGAATAAGTTGCACTGGCACTGTTCAGTACCACGGCGATATCGCTGGGCTTTGTGTCTCCGCTGAGCAAGTTAATTTGCAGTAGTTTGTTGGTTCGATCGTAGGCGGGGATGGGATTTCTGCCATCGCTGACCGCTCCATCGGCATACAGGTAAACGCGAACGTTGTTTAAACCTGAGTTACTAGCTTTCGCGGTAATCGTCAAACCAGCCACGGTGGCGCTGGCGAGCACTCCATCGACTCCACCCGCCGTCGTAACGGACGCGGTATGAATCGTGCCATTACCCGAGTTACTCGTGTCCGTGGTCGACAACGAAGCATAAACCTTGTTTTCCGACTTGGGCATGCTTTGCGTACCAACCGCACTCAGAACTTGATTAGCCGTAGTCACGCCATTTTGAATGTTGATCGTGAGCGTCGTGCCGCTGAACGTGGCCGTCGCAGTGCCATCCGTGATTGTGCCGTCATCGATGAGTTGAATCTTGTAAGTATTGGCGGCTGCTCCAACATCCAAGGCGGTAAACATCAGGTCATTGTTGGCCCCTGCTGGCTTAACGATCACCGACGCTCGCACGCCATTCGTTCCGCCAATCGTGGCTGAAATCAGGGTATTGATCGTTCCATTTCCAGTACTGCCCGTGAAGTTCGCAGCCGTAAACGGCTGACCAGAACCGTTGATGGCCGCGATCACCGTATTGGTCGTCGTGATGCCAGGATTGACGCCAATTCCCAACGTGTTGTTTGCAAACCCAACTGTGGCTCGATCCGTTGTCAGGCTGCCCGTCGTCAATACATCGACTCGTACCGTCACTCCAATCAGGTCGGGACGCGATGCCAAGCCGGTCACCACGAAATCGTTCTGCTCACCAGGTGGCTGAATGACCGCAGTGGGACTTGTGGTCTTACCAATTCGCCAAAGCTCAATTCCCGAAATCGGACTCGACGCCGTAAAGAATAGGTAGTCAGTCGTGGCAACCAGATTCCTCGGGAATGACGAGCCACCTTGCGGGAAAATATCGGTGACGCGGATCGTCGCCGTCGACGTTCCATCACTGCTCCAGAGCTCCTCACCGTTGACGCCATCGTTAGCGGTGAAGTAAAGCAGATTATTAAATACCGTTAGGTTCGCGGGATTGGAACTGTTGGATCCAGAAACAATGTCGAGGACCAGTCCCAGCACAGGTGGCGACGTACTGGCATCCAGTTTCCATAATTCCGTGCCATCCTTACTTGTCGTTCCCACGAAATAGAGCCGATTTCCGAGCACGGTTAATGACGTGGGATTGGCTGGACTGCCTGATACGACTGCTACCGTCGTACCCGTGATGGACCAGAGCTTCGAGCCTTGTCCATCGTTCGCTGAGAAATAGATCGAGTTATTAAAGCTAACGAAGCCTGACGGATTGGAAAGCGAAACTCCCGTACTCGTTTTCACTTGCGAGACAACACCCGCCGTAATCTTCCAGAGGACTCGCTGACCACCGCTATCGGCAGCAAAATAAAGTGAGCCTGCCAGTGAGACGATATCCGATGGATTCGTAAGCGACGATGCGGCTTGAATCTTAGATGCCTGATATTGCTTGACATTGGCATTGTATTCCACTTCGTACAGCGTGGCTGCCGTGCCCGAGCCAGCGACGAAATACAACTTCCCACTGATCGCCACCATCTGCGAAACGTTTTGGAAGCTAGTACCCGAGGGCTGATATTTCTTCGAACCGCTGCTCGTACCGTCACTCACCCACAACACACCACCCACCGTAAAGAAGAGGTACGGCGTAGAGCTACTCACCAAAGTCTGGTTGGCTGGAGCCTTCGCCTCCAAGAACCTGGACAACACACCATTCGCGGTGCGGAAGTTCAAAACACCATTCATGGTGAAGAACAAACCATTGTCGGTTGCCAACAGTTTCGTGATCTCAGAATCGTTCGAATAGATCAACTGAGTATTCGAGGCCGTTCCGTCGCTCTTCCAGATTTCATAGGCGCCCGAGCTGGTATTGCGATTGACGAAATGAATACCAATTCCCGTCTTAGCAATCTCGCTCACCATGCTCACCTGTGCTAGGGGCAGATTCTTAGTGGTAGCGGCATTGCTATCGGCGTACGCTGCCAGAATCAGCCGTGCTCGAGCGATGCTGGTAGGATCGCTGAGATTAGGTAGCAATCGTGCCAGGTCGACTTCGAGTATTCCCTTTCGAGTGGCGCTGATATCCAAAGATTCGCCACCGGTCTTTACCTTACCATTATTCACGGTTGCATCCGTGATCGGCAGATTAAACACCTGAGATGATGCATCGGTTGGACTGAGGCGAATCTGGTTGCCCGGTTGTCCATCGCCTAACGTTGTGAAGCGATACCAGCGCTCGCGCTGGCCTAAGTCGAGCGTAAAGCGACTCGAATCCAGAACTCCATCTCCATTGCCATCGATGTCGGTAAACACATCCAGGCGACCGGTTCCTGTATCAACCAAGAAGGTACCAGCACCGGTAAAGGTGCGATTGCCAACAACTTCCACTCCCGTCAGCGGCAATGAAACTCGACGATAGTTGCCCTGGATGACGTACAGTCTGCCACTATCGGTCTTCAAACCGCCTAGATTCCCGTCAACCTGCGTCGCACCAATTACCAGATCCGACAGCCGATCTCCATCTAAATCAAAGGCCGGCGTAACAGGTAGTACACCTAATCGGTCGAACTCATTTTCACCCTGCAAGACAAGATCCGGGACGACACCATCTTGGCTTGTCCCCGTGGTGCTGAGCTGCAACTGACTGCCGCGCGTTGCTACTGAGTAGAACAGATACACCTGTCCGCGCTCCTGCCGATTCAGGATGGTGGCAGACGGTGGATTGGAAGAATCCGATGTGGTTTGAAGCGTGAATGGCTGACCGACGAGTAAGTCGAGCTTTCCGTCGCCGTTGTAATCACCGGCGGTGGCAGTCATCGCACCCACCAACGAGGTCGTTCCGAAGCTGGCCGACGTCAATTGAGCAACGCTCAAATTAGCGATCATAGCACTTTGCACCGCCACGGGATTCAGCGGAACTCGCATGGCCGCATTGCCGTAATAAACCAGCAAGCCATTGCGGGCGTCGCGATTATCCTCCCGAGTCCGCGCCAGAGCAAAGTCGTCATAGCCATCGCCGTTCAAATCACTGAGCGCGTAGGTTCCACCACCTAACGACTGTCCTTCCAGAATAACGGCAGAATCGCGAATCAATTCCAGTGACGGAACGGGCACTCCGAGAGCCTGAATTACCGGTCGACCATTA
Source organism: Planctomycetota bacterium (assembly GCA_046086325.1). Classification (GTDB taxonomy): domain Bacteria; phylum Planctomycetota; class Planctomycetia; order Pirellulales; family Pirellulaceae; genus JBJSXJ01. The sequence goes on from JBJSXJ010000061.1 coordinate 22,670, forward strand.
ATCACATACGCGCGCCCAAGCTCGCTCGCACCACCTTCAAACCCCTGGGCGGTCACCACCAGGTCATCGAGACCATCGCCGTTCACATCCCCGCTGGAGGTGATGCTGCTGCCAATCGGTTGATAGGTAACTCGTAATCCCCAGCGAGTCACGAATGAACCGACATTCGAGCCATCGGTGTCTTCAACTCGTAACGTCCAGACCCCGTTCGCACTCTTACCGTAGAAATTCGCTCCAGCAGTCTGATCCTTCAACGCCAAGGGCTTATTCGGTAGGTACGTTCCGACATACGGCGGATTCGCATTTGCGTCCAACAACGAGGTACTGGCTTGATCATCGAGTAACGTTTGCGCGAAATTCGCTCCTGACTTTGACAATCCACCTACCAGCGAGACGCTCGTGCCAGTCGGACCGACTAAATCAATCTTCAAGTCGCGCACATCGGGATGCTGAATATCGAGGAACACCTCTAGATCGGTGATCGTCCCAGGAATGTTTTTGATCTCTAGCGGCAACAGAGTCGGATTGGTCGTCAGCTCCAGGGACCAGCGACGAATCAGGCCTCCCAGGTTGTTCCCTTGCCGATCAATAACCTTGAGCGTCCAGTCGCCATCGGTGTTCGTCCCACGGAAATCGCCACCCATCGATCCCGTACCCGTCAAGGATTCCACGGGCCGATAAGCACCACTAAACGGCGCTGTGCCACCGCCGATGACATTAGCAGCTTGATCATCGAGGATCGTATTAATGAAATTCGTACCGGCTGGAGCACCCGAAATGATTTTGCGTTCCACTCCGCCGTGGAGCAGATACACATCGATGTCCTGAGTATTTGCGACATCCAAACTCAACGTAACATTCACATCCGCGACTTTCGTATCGTTCTGTCCCGAAACCGTAATCGTGGACGTTGCGGGTGTATCAGTACGAATATCGAGTTGGACGCGGCGGAGCTTACCGGTCTCACCGGGCTGTCGATCTTTGATGATGAGCGTCCAGTTGCCGTTCAACCGGGCCCCGCTTAATCCGCGGAAGTTCGCCAATGCTCCACTGGTCCCATCAACATTAAACCTGCCATTAAACGGTGCCTGACCGGTCGCGATGGAGCTCGTGCCGTCATCATCAAAGATGGTCGTCGAGAAATTATCTCCATCACCACCCTTGCGACTTACCAGTGTCACTTGAGTGCTTGAAAGCGGTCCACTCCCATCGGGATCTGGTGACACTAGGAAAAGTTCGAGGTCACTATCGCGAGTATGGTCCAGATCAATCGTCACGTTGATGTCGGTAAGCTGGGCCGTACTGGCGAAACCGCTTACTGGAATGGTCGCCGAGACGACTCCATCCGTGATCGTTCCTGGAGTTAGAACAGACAAGCTCACCGAATTGATCGTGCCCACATCGAGCTGAGCATGATCGATCACTCGTAGTTTCCAGGTGCCCTTCGTGCTCTGACCAGCAAATGCCGCCAGCGACTGCTCGGGGCGATACTTCGGTACAGCGTTAAACGGTGCCACTCCACTCGCAATCAAAATGCTGCTCGCATCGCTAAAGGTCGTACCCGTATAGTTGTCACCCGAACCACCACGGCGATTGCTCAGCAGCACACTCAGACCACTGGGACTGATCAACGAGATGGACAAATCGCCATCATACGTGTGCTGCAGATTGATTGTGACTTCCAAACTGAGGATTAACGCATCATCGTTGATGGCGAAGGAGAGGTCATTTACGGTAGGCCCGGTAAACGTCGCGTCATTGATTGGAGTGGCTGTTGTGCTGCCATAATTTTTCGTAGTCGTAGTTTGTGTGGCATCCGGAATCGTCAACGGAACTGCTGAACTTGAGAACGTATTGTTTTCCGGGAAGGTAACAGCCGGGTTGTTTGCCACATAGGTATTTTTCGTGGGTATCGGCTGCGGAGCCGTTGAGTAGAACGTACTCGTGAAGAACGGCATCGTGACTGCCGCATCGTTCGCCGATAGCACCACTCCCGTTTCCAAGGATGCGAGTTTCTTGCCGGTGAACAGCAAGCCGTAGTTGCTGCTTGCCCCTGCAACGCTCGAAGTGATCAAGACATCGTGATAGTCACGTCCACTGATGGCATTCTTGTCACCCGTGAAGGCGAGCGATTGAACACTGAAATTCAGGGGACTCAATTGCGCGTCATTGATCACAATCTGGCGCGTGTACTTCGGATCCAGCACGTCGCTCCGCACACTTCGTGGCAGAATGCGACCGCCAAGGATGATCGTAACAGTGGTTTTCTTGGTCGTGGAATCGTTCTTCCAGAAGATCAGATCCGACTGACCATCTCCGTCGATATCTGCCATGGTCGTGGCAGGCTGACCCAATGACGCTCGGCTAAAGATGTACTCGGCCCGCGTTGCAATCGACTCATATCCGGTCACCGTGGCTGGGCCGAGAATCAGGTAACTGTCGCCGTTACCGGATCCCATCACCAGGAAATCATCGCGCTGATCCCCGTTGAAATCACCTACATTCTGGAACTGAGATAGCTTGTCACCGGCGCCAGCACCTTCCAAAGCGTAAGCGGACCGTGTCTCGATCGGATTCGGTCCTGTCAAATCGATTCCTTGATTGTTTCCGGAACTGATCGTGTTGACGGTTGGCGTTCCGATTTGATGGATGAAAGCTTCTGGCGTTTGGGCATTTGTGGAAGCCCCGCCAGATCCACTCGCAGTCGATTGTGGCTCCAACGCCTTACCAAGGTGAATGGAAATCTCTTTACCCAATGTTTCCGCTACGGCGATGTCTGCTTTACCGTCGCCATTGACGTCACCAATTCCGCGGAATCGTCCCATCGACAGCGCCTGTGCTCGACTTGTCGTGCCATCGGTAAAGACTGCCTGTTTCGGTTCAAACACCGCCTGCGGCGAGCGTAAGGTGAGGCCGGTAACTGAGGATGAATTGATGCCCAGGAACAGCTTGCCAACGACATGGTTTACGTTCGTACCATCTTCGACCAGGCGCGGAGTACCGAGTAACGCGTTTGATCCCAGGTCGTAAAAACCATCGCCGTCAAAGTCACCGATTCCAAAGAGCAGTCCAGCATCACCGTTCACATCACGGATGGCATTGGACAAATCATTCGTCGTAGATCGGGTAACCAGGATTGATTGAGTAGCACTGGTTAAAACAAAGTCGTCGCCGTCTTTACCGTCTACATTATCGACCCCAATAAGGTCATAAGAACTTTCCACGGCTCCGCTCACACTGGTCAACTTGCCGCTAGCGGTGAATCGCTTAACACCCAAGTTATTCAGCAGTGGAATTGCCGTTGACGACGGGGCAGGTAGATCGTTGATCAGGAAAACCATTCCTGTGCTGTTGTCATAGGCCGGATCCAGGATCGCGAATCGTGGATCACCGTCGTTGGTGGCGCCGCCCTGATTAAACTTGCCAATTCCAGCAATCGTCAGTGGCAACGTGCCGGCAGTCTTGCGAGCATACGTAACGCGATCAAACGTGCTCGTTGTGACATCGTCGATGTACCAGCCTTCATAGCCATTCTCGAAACCATCGACCGTGTCAAACTTGAACTGCAGCTTGACCGTTTTACCCATGAAGGCGGTGAGTGGAATCGTTATTCGGTTCCAGGTGGTCGACGTCTTAGAAGATTCCTCCAGTCGGGCCGCGGTGGAACTGGCTTGATTGGAAGCGATCACCGTTCGCTGGGTGAAATCGGTTCCCTCCAAAATCGACACCTCAGCAATATCGTAACCGGCGAGATTTTCGGTGTTGAGGAAGTAGCTGAAACTCAGCGAATCCTGGCCGTTGGCAGCAACGGTAAAGGCGTTTGTTGTCGTCAGCGTGCCCTGTTGTCGTCCACCCGTGCCAACGTAATTCAGGTCCTTTGTTCCGAAATAAATACTGCCATTATTTCCACTATGGCCAGAATCGTTATTCCGGACGTCGGTTTGGTACCAATTCGTATTATTAGTCGTGGCGTTACTCAACAGCGGCAAGTTGCCGAATGCCACGGTGGGAGCTTGCCAGGTTGTTTGGCCCCGGAAGATAGACACTTGCGATTTCGTGGTCGACGTACCAGCTTCACTAATCCCTAAATCATCAATCTGATCCTGATTGATATCTCCCAGGCTGCCCGAACGTAGCAAGCCCTGACCAGCGGTGGCCGGTATGAATACGCCTGCCTTCTCGACTACGTCTACGATTGATCCCGGTGTAGTCGGCAGATCTTTACCGAACAGGATATAGGTTCCAGAGCGGAAACCGGCCGCCTGAACCTTCGTACGGTCGATGTACGTGACGGCCAGGATCAGGTCCTGCTTGCCGTCTCCATCTAAATCGCCCGGTTTACCAAAGAACGACTGAGTGGTGGAAGAGAGAGACGGATTCAACACGGGTGCTGGGAGCTTTAAGACGATGGAATTGGCCGCTGTTACCACTCCCGTTGCGTTCGTTCCCAAGCTCGTCGAGCCAAATGTCAGCAATGCGAAACTCGGCCCAGTATCCGCCACATTGTCCGCCACAGCAGAGATGAAATCATCAATCGATCGACCGTTGAGCGTATTGCCAACTCGATCACCATTAACATTCCCCACTGGGATCGCTGCTGGTCGATAGGTGAGGTCCTGGGAAGTAAGCACGACATCGGCAGTGGGCACGCCCGCTTGATCAAATCCCACGTGGACCGTTTCGCCCGCCGCTGGTGGCTGCGTAACATCTCGATTAACAACGATCTTATAAGGCCCCATAGCTGGGCTGTTGGTACCGTTCACATTTCGCACATGTAGCAAGTAGTAATCGGGAACCCCCGAGAACTGCTCCACGGGAAGTACCGCCAGCGCCGCTGTGGGATCGGTATCCCGCGCTGCAAACAGGCTGAAATTCAAACCCTGTGAATCTTTAGCGTCGAATTTGATCTGTTGAGCGGGATCATCGAACTTGATGCTGATCATCTGACGCGTCAGCAAAGCTCGCGTCGCCTTACCAAGTTTCTGGACTGCATCGACAGTCGGAATGATGTACCAATCGCCCTGATCGCCATCGTGCAGCGATAGCCCATTAAACTCGACTTTCGCCTGACGGAGATCCATTGGCGGTAACAACGCCGCAAAATTGACATCGTCGTTGAGCCCCGTGGCTCCGTTCCGCGTCACAATCTCATAGTCATCGGGAGCCGTCGTCGTATTACCGGCTAGCAAATCCGCTCCCGGACCGCCGTCGAGATAGTCATCGCCAGCGCCTCCTGCCAAGAAGTCGATTCCAGCACCGCCCAGAATCCGATCGTTCTCGGCTCCACCATACAATTTGTCATTGCCATCTCCACCATCGATCTCCAGCGCGGCAATCTGTGCATTCTGGGCACGATCCCCAGCATCAATTCCCCACTCGCTTTCAATCCCCGGATACATGAAGCCGGAATCGCCATGCACAACGTCATCGCCCGCTCGTGTCTGGATGACCGTTCGTTCAACTCCATTGACCTGATAGAAGATGAACTTTTGCGAGTAGACCTCTTTGAGTGCCGGTGACGATTGGCCCGGATCGAAGCCGAGCCTAGCGACACTGGCGGGCTTCGCAGCGGCATCACTAATCGTCAGCGTGCTGGTCTTCGGTGCCAACGCCGTCGTGAAGAACCGCAGTCGTCCCGCATCATTGGCGACGCCCACGAAATCGCTGAGATCGACAACTCGGCCGCTTTGATTCCTCGCAGTCCGAAGTGCCGTCGTCAGATCGGTCACCAAATCGTCGACCGTTGTGTTGTCTTGCATCGCTGACACCAAGACCGTGACGACGAATGTCGTAACGTTGCCGTCGAGCGACAAGACTATGTTGATATCTGCATCGAACTTGCCAGTGATCGGCGCGGCGGACTTCGCCGACAATTGCGCCCCCGGCAATACCTGGGTGACGAATTTCTGGTTGGCAATATCCCAAACCAGTGAGGTGAATTCATAGCGTTGCAGGAATCGGTTCCAGCGAATCGCCACATTGTCTGGAACTGGGTTGCCGAGTCGATCGTAATCACCACCCAGGAACAACACGCGATCGTCGCCGTCGTCGCCATAGAAGGTGTCTACAAATGTCGGAATGTAGGTTTGATCGGAACCGTTCAGCAGGGGCAGATCATCCGTCAGCAACTGGAAGGTATCATCACCCGCTTCACCGAATAGTAGATCAGGAGCTTGGCGATCATATCCGCCGCTGAGCACATCGTTTCCGGGCCCACCGAAGATCCAGTCCTCGCCGCCGCCGCCTTGCAAAATATCGGAACCGGGACCACCCAGCAGCACATCCTTACGAACGGAATCGGGCCGTTGTGCCAAGTCCGTCGTAAGCGTTTCTGCCGTTGAGCTCGACGCATCAAACAAGTCAAACTTCAAGCTATAGATTGTCGGCACTTCGTTCGGCGACGTGATTCGCAGTAAATACGGCGTGTTGACCGATAACCCTGCCAGACTAATCGATCCCGACGACTGCCCCGCCAAGTTGAGCTGCGTATTCGCGGCAGTGCCGATCGCCGGATAAAGCTCGTACGTCCCATTCGCAGTCACACCATCTGCGGGGTCGTCATCGATCATGCGAACTCGGACGTAGTAATCCGCCGCGGCCAGCAGTCCTCCCTGCGCGGTTTGATTGGCAGCAAAGCCCAACTGATTGAAGGCCGCTAATGTACCGCTGGCAGCCAGTCCCCCAATCGTCAGCTTGGCTGCCGTGCCACTACTGCGAGTCGCCAATACTAAGCGATTGTCAACCAACGTGAAGAAGACGGCATCGGCCGAACTTGGATTCGTTAAGTCCACCGTGCTGCCATTCAATTTCGCCGTTCGCAGGCTGTTATTCAAATCAACGACGAGATCATCCAGCGTGGTATTGGTGTCCGTTGTCGCTTTATCCAGCGACACCTCATAAGCGCTCTTGTTGTTATTGAGGTCATTAATATCAAGCGACAATTTCAAATCGCTGACTAATCGACCATTCATCGGCCCAGTGGTCGCTGCATACAAACGAGCCGAGCCAGTAAGTGCTAGTTTCACGAAGTCGGCGGAGTCGGATGTCTCACCGGAATTCAGCAGCACTCCATCCTGTCCAACCAGTTGGAATTCGTAGTGGGACTTGGTCGTTGATGCGATCCGCAGCAGACTGAACTTATCACTCGTACTGGCCTGGTCCGCCAACGTGAAGACAAACCAGTCCTCATCCGTCGAGCGATCAATGCTCAACCCGTACACTCGCCGCAGATCGCGAATGCTGTTCAGTCGATAAGCGGTTGAGAGAGTGTTATTGGATTTGCCATTAATATCGAGCGAATCAGGGCTGCGAGCCGCTGGCTGGAAGTCTGCACCGGTGATGTTCGTACCGCTGACCGGTAGGATTGCCAATTCCAAGCCATCTAAATCGGACGCACTCTTTAGCTGAATACTAGCCTGAGCGACATTCAAATCAGCTGGCAACACGAATTGGTAGTAATCGACATCTCGAGGATTATCGATCGTCAGACCGGTGAACTGCAGGTTTCGATCAATCACCAAATTCACGGAACTGGACGAATTATCCTGCAAGAACAGCTGGCTTGGCGTGACCGTTTCCGTGGAGCTGATATCGAGTGCCAGCGTAGAACTTGCGCTGCTATTGAGTGTCGCTAACTTAAGACGATTGCCAAACAAACTCGCGCGTACCGTTGCACCCAAGCCGACTCCACTCAGCGCATCATTCATGTCGTCGACCAGTTCGGCGCGCGACTGATTTGCGGCTGTACCATCGCCGCCGTTGGTGGCGCTGGCTAGCAGTCGAATGGTGACAGGAATCTTGCCGGATATTTCCAGAGCGAACGTCGCGTCACCCTTGAGCTGACCATTTTCGGGCAAATCTTGTGTGCCAATGATTCCGGCATCACCAATTGATTGGCCGGAAACGAAGCCGAGGTTACGAACCGTCTGTGCATCACTGCTCGTGCCAGTGATTTTTAGACTTTGATAGGCACTGATATCGGTCGGACGGAAGACCACTCGACCGTTCGTGCCAGTTGCCAGAACTTGGCTGCCTAAGCCGGCCGCCTGCAAGCCTGTGTTGATATCAACGACCAAGTCGTCCAGAGTTCGATTGCCGGTCGTGTTCGGGATGTTGATGATCGTCGGGTTGGAGGCACCGTTCAGGTAAAGTGCGATTGCAGGCGGTGATCCTGCAGCAACTTGCGGCAGATCGTAGGTGATCGAGTTAAGGGCAGCGAAGGCCGACGCCGGATTCAAGCCGCCACTCGTCGCAACCGCTCGTGCCACCAATTTCCCGCTCTTCGCTACATCCGATCCGTTTACCGTGAACAGTCGAACTGCGACGGTCCCGGTGCCATCATTGCCCACTTCTTGCGTCGCTTCCAACGCAGCACCAAACTGGCTGCGGAAGAGCGACATGTCGGGGTCATCGCTGCTCGAAATCGCCGCCAGAATGGCCTTTGCATCTGTTACACCCGAGAGGACATTCACTTCCAGAATACGAGTGGTGGCGTTGTAGCTTACGACGGCTCGATTACCGCTGATCGTTCCATCATCTTTCAACCGCACTCGTACTCCGTTATTGCCCGATCCGGCCTCCAATGCTTGGAACACCATATCGTTGCGGCTGCCGAGCGGACGCAAGACAGCTCGTGCTGGCGAGGTGGTCGACCCATCGCTCAGGCGACTCTCGATGTAAGCACTTGGGAATTGATCGATAACAGCTTGCCCAGTCGAAATCCCATCATTGAATCGAATCGAGAGCAAGGAGATGTCACTGTTATAAATCGCTGCAATCGTATTGCCGGTGATCGAGGCATCGGCGACGTATTCAATCGCGATACCATTCAGCAGCGTTCCCGTGGCTGTGGCCGTATAGAGTAATCCGCTATTGAGATTGGTAGCGGGTGCCAAGCGTGCCGTGGCCACCGCCGCGCTAACCCCACCTGCCGTGCTCAGGGTTTGCGGTCGCACCAGTCCGGTGCCGTCATTGCGTGCATCTTGCCCCAAATTCAGAGCCGCTCGATAGCGCTGACGGAAGGTAGCCAAGGCAGAATTGCTGAGCAGACTGGCTAGTACCGTATTCGCTGTCGTGTAGCCGTCATTGATGCGAATCTCGAGTTGGTTTAGCGACGCATCGTACACTGCAAAGGCACTATCGCTGGTGCCCGAGTAATTCTTGTCGTCGATGATTCGTACTTGCAGACCGTTACCGCTTATTCCGGTATCGAGCGCCGTGATGACAATTGCGTTGTTCGCACCCGCTGGATTCGTGGTAGCGACGAGCAGCGGCTGGCCAAACGAGTAGGCATCTTGTTGGAAATCATTCCGCGCTGTTTGCTCGGTCTTGTCCGACAGAATCGCATTGCCAGACCGGAAGATAATGCGATCGTCGCCCGCTCCACCATCGACCCAAACAGTCTTCTGAACGGTCGGCCCCACCGTCACCTGATCGTTACCATCCAAGCAGTCAATGATGATCGCCAGGAAATCACCTTCGGGTGGCAGCAGACCGTTTACCAGCTGCGTTTCCCGTCGCTCGGCTCGCGCGGTACCGGCTGCTTCCTGGTTTTCGCGTCGTAGCGAATCGAGTCGAATCTGGCTGTCGCTGGCGCGCCAGATCAAGTTGCCCGAGGCGTCCGTGGCATCGAAGCTGAGTTTCACCTGGGCGTCGAACGTGAAGTTGCCGTTGTTCTCGGTCGAACGAGTGATGAGGTGTTTATTCTGCAGTAACCCCGGCTCGGTGACATAATCCACGGTGATCACGTCGTTCGCATTCGAACCGCGATAGTACCAGACTTTGTTCGACTGGCGTGCGTATTGCTTCCAGGCATCGCCCGCCAAGCCACCGTCGAGTGTCTCGAACAAATTGCCATCGGCTCGATACAACTGATCGTCACCGCCGCGGCCATACATGAAGTCGAGACCAGTACCGCCGTAGAGCTTATCATTGCCCTGACTGCCCAGCATGCGATTAAGACCAGTGTCCTCCTGCTTCCACTTGCCGCCGCCATCTGAGCTATGGAAGATCGAAGGTTGAGCCGGATCGATGAAGACTCCGAATTGAGACAGCAGCGTCAACGAGTTCTTAACGGACTGCAATTTCAGTTTCCCACTTTCCTGACCAGCGATTACCTCCACCGGAATCTGAGCAGCTTGGAAAGCAACCTTGAGAGCGTCGTTCAGGTCGTCGATGAGGTCCGTCAACGAGCTATTAGCCTTCGAGCCTGACTGTCGGCCATTCGTGGCGTCGGCCTTGACCGTCACCGAGATGCTCACCGGGGTGACCAAGCAGGTCTTGGTGCGATCAGCACAACTCACAGGATCAGGACGGTCAAAGGTACCCAGATTGAACGTCGCATCCGTTTCCAACACATAAGGTGTGCGACTGTTGACGGGATTAACTGGTGCCGCAGCAGCAATCAGAGCGGCAGCCCCGGAGCTATCGCCCTTGACGAACTTGAGCTGCGTGAAAGCTGAATTCGTGACATCTCCATTAAGCTGCAGATAACTGCCCTTATTGGTCGTGGTAAAGGTGAGTCGATTGGCAGCATCGAGACCGGCGACGACCAAACTGCGGACACCGGCCGCGAACAAAGCTCGATTAATGTCATCCACCAAATCCCGCGGACTGGAGTTTGCCGGGTTTAATAGATTACCGTTGTCTCCATCCGTTTCCGATTTCGAGACGACAACCTCATACGGGTCACCATTGCCGAATACGAATGTGAAGTGAGCGTCACTGCTGAGCACGCCGTTGGACGGCAGTGCTGCCTGGGCAGTGAGTGTGATCCGCTGATCCACTTGAGCGAAGTTACTTACCTGAACAGATTGACCGCTCGCGAATCGCAACTGAGTCGCCGTGGCATCATTCACTCCGCCATTGCTGGGATCGATGGACCACGCATAGAGCCAATTACGTCCCTGGCCACCAATAACATCATCGTTGCCTTGGCCGCCGTAAATGCGATCAAAGTCATCAGACGATCCTTGGCCTGGTCCACCATCGCCAAACAGTAAGTCATCGCCGCCAAAACCAAATAGTTTGTCGCTACCGAATCCACCATCGAGTCGATCGCGAGCATCGGTACCGCTGAGGATGTCATTGCCAGGACCGCCATCCAGCACGGCCACGTAATCGCGACTGCGGCTGGTGAGTGCCGACACATCGACGGCGCTCGCACCGGTAACAAACCCGATATCGTCGTCACCCACCAAACCGGAAATACGGAACTGCTCAACGGCCGGATTACCCTTACCATCTCGCCAAGAGCCCAAGGCGTAACGATGTTTCGGATTCGTGCCGACCTGAATATCAACCTTCAGTTGTTCAATCCCTACCGCATCGGCTCCGGTTGCCGAGTTGGCGAAGCCAAACAGATTGAACGCCGCATCGTTTTGATCTCCCGAGTTGACATAAGAGAAGGCTAACTGAGCTTTTCGTCCTTGGCCCTTGGTGATCAGCGTGATCGCCGAACCGCGATTGATCACCTCGACTTGCCCCTTGAGCGCGGTCTGGTCCACAGCGGCTTGCAAGGTCGTTACGGCATTGTCTCGATCGCCTACGCTGAGGTTGGCGGAAATCGTAATCGCCGGGCCACCATTAAGTGCCAAGGTGAACTTGGCTTCCCCGGTCGGGTAGTTCGTCAGGTTTTGTCCGATGAGCGCGACTTCTTCGGAAATTCGAATTCGATCATCCTGGCTGGTAGCTTCGACGAGCAGGATATCGGTCGCATTGTCGTCAACCACATCACCCTTGGCTGCGTTGCCATAGTGACCATCAAGGTTGTCGCCGAAGACATCATAGTAGTCGGTCAACTTCAACGTATCGGGATCGACGGCAATACCAACATCCAGGATGAGGATATCAATTCCGCCACCACCATAGAGCGTGTCGTTTCCGTTTTGCCCTTCCAGCCAATCCGTATCGGCACCGCCCCAGAGCGTGTCGTTACCGCCGCCACCGAGAATCTGATCCTCACCTGGCCCACCAAATGCCAAGTCATTACCGCCAATCTCGCTTGGTCGATTGTTCTTGGCATAGCGTTTACCCGCGAGCCAATCACCCGCAATGAAGTCGTTGCCGCCATCGCCAAAGAATCGATCTTGTCGCAGGTTCCCGTACAGCCAGTCGCCACCCAGTCCGCCATGCAGTTCGTCGCCTTTGAGCAACGCTTCTTTCTTGTCATCCGTCGTCGGAGCATAGGCATACAAGTAGTCGATTCCATCGCCACCCCAGAGTCGCTGGCCAGCCTGTGATGTCGTGGAAGTTGCCGATACGTCGCCATCACCGTACAAGATGTCGCTGCCACCATCACCATAGAGTTGATCGATGCCCGCGACATACAGATTGGCCGCGAAGACTTCCTCGGGACTGCTTTCAAACCCGAAATCGCCGCGCACGACGTCGTCATTCGCTCCACCGCGAATAATGTCGTCGCCACCCCCACCAGTCACTTGATCGTTACCCGCTCCACCATCGACGTAGTCATTTCCGCTGCCGCCGGTGAGTGAATCCGCTTGTCCACCACCGAAGATAAAGTCGGCATCATCGCCGCCGTCAATTGTGTCTTGACCATCGGTCGGTTGACCCTCGAGCGACAAGCCGAGCAGTGCTTTGGCGGTGATCTTGGGAACCACGTAGCCTGTGGGATAAGCCAGTTCCGCGGCATCGGCGAACGGAGGCGATTCGAACTTGTCGGACAACGTTTCCCCATTCAGCAGTCGGAAACTGCTCGACGGGAGTAATTCCGCGCCACCCCAAATCAGGTCACTGCCGGAGTCGCCGTAGGCGAAATCGTCGCCATCGTCACCCACGATCAAGTCATCATTTGGTCCACCGAAGAGGAGGTCGCTGCCAGGACCGCCTCGAATCTCGTCGCGGCCACCACTCAAGGTGAGAAGGATCGATTTGGAGCCAGCGAGCGTAAACTCGCCGTTGATTCGTACCGCCTGTCCGTTATCACCAAAGATGATGTCGGTGGAGTTATCGGTGACACCACCGTGCAAGAGATCATCACCCGCACCGCCCACGAGAATATCTGCGCCTTCACTTCCGGTGAGGTAATCGAGTTGATCGTTACCGCCGAGCGAAGCATTGCCGCCGAAGTCGGACGTGAGGCTGGTTACGAGCCCGCTGCTATTGCGCCGAATCAAACCGTTATCACCGAATAGAATGTCGCGGCCCGAGTTGCCCTTGATTTGATCTCCCAATCCAGTGCCGCTGAGGTCGGATCCTCCCGAGCCACCTACGATGATGTCATCGCCCTCGTCACCAAACAGCACATCGCTGCCGCCGAACGTAGGATCAGTCGAGTAGATTTGGTAATCCCGGCCGTTGAACTCCGGTAAACTCGCAGTCTCGGACGCCAGGAGCAGGTTCACGAATCCATGATCGCCCAGAATGATATCGTTTCCTTGGCGGCCACGAATCCAGTCATCGCCAGCACCACCGAGGAGAATATCATCACCGATATCTCCGGCGTTATCACCTTCAATTAGATCCTGGCAATTGCTACTCATTTCGTTATTCGGTAGCGACTTGATAACCTCGATGCGATCTCCGAGCGTGCGATAGATGTAAGCGTGATCTCCTACGATCACATCATTTCCAGCTCCACCCATTAACCGATCGCTGCCAGGTCCGCCGATGATGAGGTCATTACCACCTTGGCCGTCAATGCTATCGTTTCCACCCTGCGCCGCCCCGATGGTGTAGACATCAAAGTCATCTTCGGCAGCCGCGAATGGATCATCTCGCACCACCACGCCGCTGTCACCCAAAATCGTATCAGCACCATCGATCTGATCATTTGCCACGCTGTTCCCATAGATGGTGTCGTTCCCAAATCCGCCGATGAGAATGTCAGAGCCGACTCCGCCACTCAGACTATCATCACCACCGGCAAACTCATGGATGCTGGTGATGCGTTCAATGAGTTCGGAGGCCGATCGCTGAATGAGTGCTTGATCACCAATGATGATGTCATCGCCCTCATTTCCTTCGAGCGTGTCACCACCACTGACGCCAGCGCCGGATTGATCTGCACCACCAGCTCCACCCACGATCAAATCATTGCCATTGTTGCCCAGGATGCGATCGCGACCGCCAAAGCCAGGATCCGTCGACGTCACGGGATTCGCGTTCTGATTGCGCTGAATAATGCCATTATCGCCCAGCAGCGTGTCGTCTCCTTCGTCGCCGAAAATGGTGTCAGCACCGGTTCCACCGAGGATCGTATCGGCCAAGTCACCGCTGGTGGCAACCGTGTTAAAGTCACCGCCATCGATGACATCGTCGCCGCCAAATTCCGGGAAACTGGTGGCGACACTCTTCAGCATATTCGCAGTCGCATCACGCGTGATGATCGCGTTATCACCCACGATCACATCACTGCCAGTGTTGCCGGCGAGCGTGTCATTCCCCATGCCACCAACCATTACGTCATCGCCAACTCCGCCTGAGATGGTTTCGTTACCACCACGCTGTTCATCGATACTTTCCACCAGGGTGACAACACCTGTAGTAGACAACGCCACTCGATGAGCATCACCGAGCAACAGGTCGTTGCCCGTTTCGCCTTGAATCGTGTCGTTCCCTAGTCCACCGGTCAGTACGTCATCACCATCTCCACCGAGCAACTGATCATCGCCAAACTCGACCGACTGCCCATCGGTCGTAACCAGGAGCGTGATGCGTCCCGAGGTAAACGTCACCGTGCCTTGATCGCCAATCAGCAAGTCATTTCCCGCTCGGCCCGACAGCAGATCATTGCCAGTGCCACCGATGAGCAAATCGCCCAGATCGGCGGGTCCTGAAGTGCCGTCTTGGTTGTCGCCATACAATTGATCGGCAGCCCCAGAAGCGGCGGCTACGGTTTGGATCATCGCCAGGAGACCATCTTTCGTCCACGTGATGCTCGCCGCATCACCGACTAAATAATCTGCACCTGCTTCACCGGACAGCAGATCTTCGCCGAATCCTGCAGCCAGCACATCATCACCTTGTCCGCCGCTGAGCGTATCGGCCTGACCGAGTCCCTCGTCCTTGCTCACGAAGGATTGCCGCACGTACGTCGTTGTTCGCTGCAACTGACCTGCATCTCCAAACAGCACATCATTTCCATCGTTGCCGCTCAGCGTATCGCTTCCAAGTCCACCGATGAGGAGGTCATCTCCCGCGTTGCCACTCAGGTTGTCATTGCCCCAGCCCTCGGTGGCGACGTCCGTCGACTGAACGGCAGTTACCACAGCTGCTTCATAGGCTGCCGTGGCTTGGTCACCCACCAGAATGTCGGCGCCTTGATGTCCCAGTAATATGTCATCGCCCGTACCACCGATGAGCAAGTCGGCGAGGTCCGCTGGTCCCGAGGTGGCGGATTGATTGTCACCGTACAGAATGTCATTGCCGCCGAAGGAGAAGGCCATCGACAGAATCGTCAGCGGTACTCCCGTCGCAGTCCACGTGGCGGAGCCGGAATCTCCTACGAGACTGTCCGCACCAGCATCACCGCTCAACGTGTCGTTGCCAAAGCCACCGATGAGTGAGTCGTTGCCAACGCCACCGAGTAACAAATCGCTGCCACCCCAACTCGTATTCAGACTCGTCGCTTGCGTTACAAAGCCATCCGCATTGACAACCAGCGTCGCTGCATCGCCGATCAGTAAATCGTCGCCGAGGTCGCCGAAGAGCGTATCGTCGCCCAGTCCACCGATGACAGCGTCATTGCCGTCGTTACCGCTGAGTGTGTCGGGGGAGTAGCGTAGATCGCTGGCTCCCGTGGCCATCGGATCGACGGACTTCACTTGAGCAAGCGTGCCGCTTACGAAGATTGCTTCACCTTGATCACCAACCAGAATGTCGTCGCCCGCATCACCGCGTAGAGCGTCGCCGCCGAAGCCCCCCATCAGAAGATCGCGGCCCAGGCTTCCTTGGAGCATATCGCCGCTCCAGCCACTCGCATCCAGGTCGGTCGTCTTGAGATTCACCAAAATTCCGGCGCTGAAGGTAGCGGTTCCCTGATCGCCAATTAAACGATCATCACCTGCCGCACCCCACAGCATGTCCGCACCTCCACCGCCGATTAACACGTCGCTTTGATCGGCCGAACCTGCACTTTCCTGTACGTCGTCGCCGTAGAGCTGATCGTTTCCGAAGAGGTTGTCCGGTTGGCTGGTGATGGGGTCGGTCGTCGTCGAGCTCGCCTCGCTGAGCTTACCATTCAAGTCCCAAGTAATGACGGCTGAGTCTCCGAAGGCGATATCTGCACCGGCGTTGCCGGCGATCAAATCGGCGTCGAATCCGCCAATCAGAAGATCATCACCGGTGTCACCGAACAGAGAGTCTGCACCGCCGGTTTGCGTTTGCTTACTCTGAAGTTTCAGAAGCTTCCCGGCACTCGACCAAGTGATCACAGCTTCGTCGCCAACGATTAAATCGTCTCCGGACGAGCCGCTGAGATTATCAGCGGCAGCACCACCGACGATCGTATCGTTGCCGCTGCTGCCCTGAATCTTATCCTTACCGCCTAATGCTAAGAAGAAACTACTAGCAGACAGCACAACGCCATCATTGTTCGTCGTAACCACGGCGGCGTCACCGATGAGCAGGTCAGCGCCGTCTTGGCCGTCGATGGTGTCTGCACCTTCACCACCCACAATGATGTCGTCTCCAGCGTTGCCGTTCAGGAGATCATCATCGCCACCGGCTGACACTGCCGCCCCTGACAAGAAGTCCTCGAACAAGCTCGACAGGTTCGTGAGTCGTTTCGTGGTGGGGAATTGGCCTCGATTACCGGCATTGAGATTAGCGATTTGCTCGTCACTGAGCGGCATGAGTCCCCGGTCACCGTAGATCAGATCGTTCCCGTTTCCGCCGCTGATTGCATCACGCCCGGAGCGACCTTCGATCAGGTCATCACCGTCGTCACCGAAAATCGAATCATCGCCGCTGCCGCCATAGATCCAGTCGGAGCCTTCGTTGCCATTGATTGTGTCTTGATCGGCACCTCCGAGGATGAGGTCACCTGCCAGTCCACCCAGAATGACGTCATTGCCAGCCTGTCCCAAAAGAATGTCGCGACCTTGGCCGCCATAGATCGTATCTTGTCCGTCATTGCCCTCCACGTAATCATCGCCACCGACATCCACATTCAGCAGCGTGCCGACTCGACTCGTCGAGGTAATGGTGGCGGAACCAAAATCACCGAAGATCAGATCATCACCGGCTTGACCGTAGATTTCGTCGTTGCCAGCGCCACCGAAGATCGTATCGTTACCGTCGCCGCCATTAATCGTATCGATGTCGCCGACCGTGGGGCTGTTGGTAGCAAAGATTCCGATAGCAAATGTACTTGGTAGCGATCCCAGATCGCCGAAGAGCAGATCGTCACCCGCGCCACCGTCCAGTGAGTCTTGTCCTTGCTCACCTAGCAGAATATCGATGCCCGAACCACCAGTAAGTTTATCGTTGCCGGCACCACCATACATGATGTTCTGACCGCTACCGCCCACCGCGCCGATTTCATCGTTGCCGTTACCGCCGTACAAGCGATTATTTCCACCGGCTGCGCCGATCGTGTCATCGCCATCGTCGCCGTAGATCACATCATTGCCAGAACCACTCATCAACTTGTCGTCACCGGAGCCGCCGCGAAGTAAGGCCATGCCAGATGTAAAGGCCATCAGCGTATCATCGCCAACACCGCCGTTGAGTTCGACATCAGCGAGGACACCCGAGGTGATATGAATCGTGTCATTACCTTGTCCGGCATCTAAACAGACGATTTTACGAATGCCAGAGTAAGACTGCGTATAACCAAGTGCTGACACCGAGACCGTTTCCGATCCATAGCCGCCGCTTTCATGGCTGATCGTATACGACTCCGCGGAATCATCATCAAAGTATTCACCGCGATTTGCTGCTCGCGAGCCCATGTTCAAGTAGAGCGTATCACCGATTTTGGAGGCGAGCGTCGGAGTGGCGAACGACCACACAATCTCGCCGTTGAAGCGGATGCCGATCACGGATACCGTCAATCCCAAACGAATCGTTGCGGCCCGGAATTCAAATCGCCCCTCTAAACTGGCCAGCGTGATCTTGATGTCTGGGAACGGCCAGGGCAGCGGAATCTCGATGCTCACCGAGCCATACGCTCGCCCACTGAATCCATAGTCTGCCAGCGTGATTTCAAAACCACCACGCAGCACGAATGGGCCCAGCGGAATGTAGATGCTCACGGCGCCATTGATCAAGAACTCCCCATTCGAACGGATGTAGCCATTAACTCGCAGCTGCACGAAGTTGAAGAAGTTGATCGAAAGATTATTCAGTGCCGCCTCGAAGATCCCTTCCTTCACACCGATCGTGATCGCACCCTTCGCCTCAAACACCCACAGTTTGAGCGTCGCATCCACATAAACCTGATAGGTATTGGCTGGTATCGTGAGGCCACCAACAGTGCGCGCTGTGGAACTGGTGTTGACCTTGAGCGTGAAGTTGCCTTCCAGTCCGAACGGACCAAACGACAGTGCATTGACGCCGAGTCCCAAGCCGATCACGAAAACATCGCGCTGGATGATCGCTCCGCCGTTCACTCGCAACGATCCGAAGAATGCCAAATCCAGCGACGCGTCAAAGCTCACCTGGAATCCATCGCTATTGAACTCCAGTTCAATCTGTCCCTTGATGACAAAGATGCTGACCAGTCGCAATTCACCGCCAATCGCCACCCGCAGCGACTTCCTGGGGATCGTGCCGTCAATCAAACCGCTCACTTCCCCAGTTTGACGATTGATGTTCAGTCGCTTGATGGTTTGAGTGGCATTTGTCGTGTTGATTTCTAATTGGAATCTGCCGCTGAAACTGAAGACTCCGGCACCAATCTTTGGTGAGCCAACCTGCGCGCTCAGTTGTAGGCTGGCCACCAATCCGTCACTGGTGATTTTGATATAGCCACTGGCGATGAGCTCGCCCAAGACGCCGATGTTGACGCGGGCGTTGACCTCCAGCTCTAACTGACTGCCGCTGACCACCAAGCGGAAGTCACCGCGGAGTGTGATCAATTGAGAAATGGTTAACGAACCGGTGCCGGAGATGATGACATACGGTTCCGCATTGCCTTCGGACCCATCGAGCTGTGGTACCCCAGCCGAAATCTCAATGATGCGTCTCGACCCATTCGCATCGGGCTTCAAACGAGCCACAAAGGAATTGCTTAAGTAATTTCCACCTAAGAACGTATCCGAGACGCGATAGACCTGCTTTTCATTGGTGACGTTGACTTGCAGATTGAAGTTGATGGCGAAATCCAGCAATGCGGGATCACCCACCGAGTAGGTCAGTTCGCAAAGCACTGCGAATCCCTTGGAATTGACTACGATCAATCCGGCAGCGTGGAACGTGAACAGATTGAAGTTCGGCGGACCGATAATCAGGTCGGCCGCCACGAACATACTGAAACCGTTGCTGCTGATTTCGAGCGAGAACGCACCACTCAGACGGAACAATTCCGTGTTTGTTCCTGGCGTGAGGAAAATGATTTTTCCGGCCATCTCAACCAGGAAGCTTTGCGCTGGGACGACAATCGGTGCGACGCCAGCCAGCAGAGAACGAACTTCCCGCGCTTGATTGGTCGTATTGATTTGCAACTTGGCAACGACACCAACATCTAATCCATAAGGTCGCAGTGCCGAGAAGTCTCGATCGAGTGCCAGGATACCAATGACGCCCAGCGAGCTCACCTCTAGGAATCCAAACGCTTTGACATCGCCACCGGGAAGGCCGAGTTGTAGTCGAGCTTCCACCTGCAATTGCAATTTATTTTCCGTGATTTCGAAGCGGAATGCGCCTTCCAGCGTGATGCGATCCGCGATGGTCAGCTTACCCATCCCAGACGCGACAATGTAGAAGCCAGGCGCACCAAGCGTACCATCAATCTGCGGTGGCCCACGGGGAATGTTTACAAAGAACTTGCCCTGACTTTGATAAACCGCCAGCGCTGTCCCTGTGCTCACCGCCTCATTACCAGGTTCGGACTGCACCACGTATAGCTTATCACCATCCGTAATTTCCCAGCGGTTCTGAGCGTAGATACGCCTTACCGTCGCGGACATCGAGAGCGACAGACTACGCTGCAGGAAAGCCGCCTTGAGCGCTGGGGACAACATCTCCTGATCAAGGGTTTGCTTGAAGGCGCCGTCACTATCGGCCAGTTCGAACTGTTTCGATCCCGTGCCGAATTCCAGGTTGTTGATGAAGCTCTGCGATAAATAGCCCTTCGCGGGGTCCAAGAACAGATTCGGTACGCGGAACTCCTGCGTCGTTCCCCAGGTATTTGCGGTCAACTTGAAGGCAGCTTCAAACTTGATGAACTGCGAAGAACCAACGATGAAGGAAAGTTCAAATCGAATGGCAAAACCAATCTTCGTCTTTTGATTTCCGTTTTCATCCAAATCGTTGCTCAGGCGATCGCCGACGATCAGCACGCCCAAGGTCTGGAATCGCAGGAGTTCGCTGCCCGGTGGCCCAATGACCATCTCCGCGTTCACGAATATTTCCAGCCCCGTCGTATTGATCTTCATGAAGAAGACGCCGCTCAAACGGAAGAGCTCGGTCTTGCTTTCCTGATAAGGCGGCAGGGTGAAGAGCAGGGCACCGGCGGCGGCCAAAGCAAACGTCTTCGGCTCCAGCGTGAACTGCTGCGCCTCGCCAAAAACCAGCAACTGCCCATCCTTCAAATCGACAAAGTACTGACGATTTGCTGCAGCATCGATGATCTTCCAACGACTACCAGCTACCACACCCTGAACCGTTACTGCCGGGGAGAGCGTGATTCCGTTATTCAGGAATGCTTGGCGCAGGGCTGCTGGTACATTTTGTTGGAAGCTGTTCGGTGAGATGTCCTGGGGAAGTTGACCGCTGATGCCACTATTGGCGAGCGTAAAGATCTGGTCGCCCTTGATACCTTCCAGTCGCAACGTTTCGATTTTCGTTACCGAGGTGGAATTCACATAAAGCAAGAACGTGGCGTTGGCGTTGATCCCTGCCCCGCGCAGCTTCTCCAGATTCGTTTGAACCGATAGCACTCCCCAGAACTGCAGCTTGTTGCTGCCGAAGATCGAGTCGTCGGCTCCCGATCCTGGAACATCTCCCGTGACGAGGATGAAACGACCTGCAGCCGATCCCACATTGCCGAGATAGATCAGTTCCAGAGTCGCTGAGACATCGAGCGTCAGGCGAGTCTGATTGGGCGTCTCTTCGATCGCCAGCGTCGCAGCACCGCGCAGGGAGATGAGTGCATCGGGTTTTCCGTCACCGTTATAGTCAGGAGTAAATCCACCCGCTTGCAACTCGACGGAGCCCGTAACATTAATCTCAAACCGCGGTGCCTGGCTGACGATGAGGAATGACCGATTCGCAATCAGATTTGTCACACCCGCTAGATTTTGCCAGCTACCGGCGATGAAGTTCACCGTCACCTTGCCAGAGACAAAACTACCCGAGTAGGTGTAGCGATAGGTGTAGTTGAAATCGTAGACGTGCAGTCGGTTTACAGAACTTCCTGCCACCAACTCCAGCTCATACTGCCGACCATTCTCATCCGTGATCCGCCACTTACTTCCCGCAGCCTGGATCGTGACACTCACACTACTGCCAATTTTTATGTTGCTATTCGTGAAGGCCGTACGAAGGGCATCAGAGAATACGGCCGAGTTCAAACTGGTTCGGTAAGCCGCACCTACATCATCCGTCGCCAGTAATTCCTCACCGCGAATCTTCGTGCCGGCTCCGTTGATAAAGACGTTGCCGTTGTTCGTACCAGTACCCGTCAGCGTGAATTCGGCTGCGGAATCCGTGATCGACGAATCACTCAGGACGCCGCCGGTTGGATCCGTGAATTTCACATCGATCGATCCGCGTTGGTTGAGCACTCCGCTATCGATCGTGTCGCCCGCCATGGGGTTTGACAAAATCGCCTCCAGTGCCACCAGCCGGAACGACTCCTCGGACTCCAGGTTGACGTTCCCGAGCAGATCCTTCCAGGATCCAGCTACATAGGAAATCACGTAGATCCCGATGTCAAAGTTGCCGGTGAAATAGTAGCGATAGCGATCGCTCGTTCCCTGTCGCTGCATTCCCATAAAGGTATCGCGAGCGACATTCGTTCCATCGGGTGCTCGCAGAGTGAGCTCATCACCATCGATGGTCGCGTAATCCAAAGCCGCTCCTGCCGGGGCCACAAATCGCACTTCGACGTAATTCTGCTGAGTAAACAGGTTTTGTCCGACGAGCCCGTCGCGAGCGGGACTCGACAGCGTCGCGGTTGGTCCCACAACTACAAATTCCTCGCTATCGGCTGCATTCGACAGCGGACCCAGATCCGAGAAACTTTCAGCAATCCAACTGATCTGCACGCGGCCAGGGGTAAAGCTACCCGTGAACGGATAACGGAAGACATCACTGCTATCGGGAGCCAAGGTAACCTGATCGTTGAGAATCACGACCGCGGTGGCCCCAGCACCTTCCAGAGTAAATTCGGGCGCGCTATCGGTGACCGAGGAGTTGTTGAACTGCTGACCACCCGAGGGCTGATAGCGGATATCGAGATACTTTTGGCCATTGATGACCGTGACGTCGATCGTGGCATTCGCCACTGGATTGCCCAGCGTCGCCGTGGCACCCGTGATCGTGAACTGGCTTGTCGAGGCCGCATTCACGTTGCCGTCCGCATCCATCCAGGTATTGGCAGCAAAACTGACCGTGGCTTTCCCGGGCACCAGCGTCAAACTCGTGGGAATCGCATATCGATAGCGCGCCCCGGTCACTGGAATCATGGCGGTGCTTCCATCCGCCAGGGTAATCGACCGCATGGCGGACGTCGGTTCACCATCCTCACCAACGATCGTTGGCGGCCCAGCTACGTCCACCGACATGCCATTAGCCAGGGTCAGTGTAAAGACAATCTGCTGATCCATGAAACCAGGATCAAACGTGCGTTTGTTATCGGAGGTCAGATAGAGCTGAGCACCTGGCGTGGGAACGTAATTGACCAACAGATAACGATTGTTCAGCACATCACGGATATCGATCTTGGTGTCGTTTTGCGGTGCCGCCAGGTCCGCCATCGCTTGCTTAATGGTAAACGACTGCGTCGAGGCAGCATTCAGCTTTCCGCCCTTATCCGCCACACCACCGGCGAGGAAGACCACAACGATTTCACCCACCGTGAACTGGCCGCTGAAGGGATATCGATAGGTAGTCTCATCAATTTTCGTTACTTGATCATTCTTGATCGTCACGGATGTGATCGCGGAACCACTCGATGTCTGTAGGGAGAATTCTGCCATCGTGTCGGTGATGGAAGCTTCATCCAGCATTTTCCCGTCGGATGGTCGATAGACGACATCGATATAACCACGCTGATTCAAGGCACTCAGGCCAACTTCCGACTTGTTCGCTGGCGTGCTCAGATTGGCAGCCGGTACGGTGAGTGGATCGGCAGTAACGAACTCCACCGGTTTGCCATCGGCCCCGTTGAAGCCCATCTGGAATTTACCCTTGATGATCAGCAATTGAACCTGATCGGGCACGTCGGCCAGGAAGAGTACTTTGGCGCTACCTTCCTTGATCTTCGAAAGGTTGGCATACAGTCGAGCGCTGATGCTGAGGTTGTTGTTGGCAAAATTCAGCCGGCCAATCAGCGCAATTTTTCCGTCCGTGGCAAACTTAAGTTCTATCTGTC
>JBJSXJ010000062.1:0-33953 GCA_046086325.1 Planctomycetota bacterium
AAGTCGATGTCGCCGCTGATCGTGACGGCATGCGACGTGTTGTTCGTCACCGTTACACCGCTGGGCGTGGTGCCGATCGTCAAGTTGCCATGCAGGGCCGACACGACGACACTCACCGATGGATCAGCCGCCGTTTCGCGCACATCCACATCGGTGACTTGGATCTTGTTCGCACCCGTGAACGCGAAGGTCGTAATGTCTTCGTAGGTGATCAAATTCGGCGGCGTCGTCGGGAACACGTTCACCGGCGCGTCATTCACGGCATTGACCGTGATGATGACCGTTTCGGTGTCGGTGAGTGGGCCCACGCCGCTGGTGGGATCATCGTTATTCCCCAGATCGTTCACCGTCATCTTGATGGTGGCTGGTGTGCCACCGGGGATGAATGAGTTGTAATTCAAATCTGGGTGGAAGACGATGCCGACCAGAGCGGCATTCACTTGGGCTCGCGTGCCCGTGAAATTAACCGTCGTCGTATTCGATCCCGTGATCGTAGCGCCCGTGCTGCTGTTGACCACGGTGACGATGCCGTTGGTGGCAACGAGCGTCACCTTGATCGCATCGGTTGGCTCGCCACGACCCAAATCCGGATCGGAGGCCGAAAGCGCGCTACCCAGGCTGACGCCGGCCGGATCATCTTCATCGACCGTGAACGCCGCCGTCGTCGGGAACGTTTGGCCGCCGTTGAAGAGAGCGAACGGAGCGTCATTGACCGGCAAAACCTTGATAAAGGCCGTGGCAGGCAAGAGACTGTCGAGCGGATCGGCAGCACCGGCGGTGGTGCCATTATCACGCACGAAGTACTGGAACGAATCGTTGCCGCCGCCCGGATTCCACTGGAAGTTGAAATCGGCCGGTGGGGTGTAGGTGAGCGTTCCACCGACGGAATTCAGCGTGATCGTGCCGCCCTTGGTGGTCGTCACGGTGAGCACCTTGCTGGTGCCGTTCCACAGTGAGCTCACCTGGAGCGTCTGAGCAGACTCATCATCCACCGTGCCGGTCGGCACCGTGTAGCTCGGATCACCGAACGGCGTTTTATCGTTCAGCACCAAGGCATTGCTGTTGAATGTGTAGAAGTTTGGCGAAGCGGGATCTTCGAGCGTCGTGAGCGTCGTGCCGCTCGGCAGATCATCATACGCGATCGGCACGTCGTTCACTTCCTGCACGGTGATGTTGACGGTACCGAGCGTATTCGACACCAGCATGCCGCTCGACAAATCGCGTAGTCGATACGTGAACGAATCGGGTCCGTTGTAGTTCGTCAGCGGCGTGTAGACGAACGTGCCGTTGGGATTGAGCACAAAGGAGGCAGCGTGGGTCGGCGGTGTCACGAGGAAGGCGCGGAACATGTCGCCGTCGAGATCCGTATCGTTGAGCAGCACGCTGTTATCATTCGCCGTGCCTACCGTGCCCGTCGTGTCGTTCACGGTGAGCGTAGCATCTTCGCGCACCACGTAGGTGTCGGTCGTAGGAACGGGCGGATTACCGGCGAAGATCCGCAGCGAATAATCTTCGACTTCACCACCCACGGAGACGTTGTCCGATGTCAAACCACCGGCCAGGCTGAAGCGGAAGCGAGTGGCAATGTTGACGTTCGTCGCAGCGGAGATCGGCGTGAAGATGTTCAGCCGGTTGACGCCTGCGGCGAGCAGCGAGTTGATGAAGTAATGTTCGTTCGGATCGGCCCAGTCGCCGTCGGCGTTCCAGTCGAACCAAGCGTCTAAATAGCCAACGCCACTCGCCACTACATCGAGCGGCGTGACGGTCGTGTTGGGGTTGAGCGGAATGCGGAGATCGCCACCGACTCGAATGCCGTCTTCGTCATTATCGGCTCGCAGTTGCACATCGGTCGTACTGACCTTCACTCCCGAGATGCTCAAACCAGCTCCGCTAAGGACGTCGGCAATGTGCGCTCGACCAATAGCGAGCACGACCTTGTCGGCGATCATATCGGTAGTGTCCGTCGTGTTGAACGGAATCACGACGGCGGGAGCGACGGGTTCGCGGCCATCACTATCGAAGACGAACTTCACCGTGGTGCCGCGATTGGTGATCTCGAAGGCATCGCCGTCGGATACCGCTCCAATCGTGAGCCGTCCGGTAACGCTGCTGTAGGTCAAGCTGCCACTCGACAGCGTCGTATCGACGTTGAGCGCGGTGGCCGTGATGAGGGAGTCAATCGTGGTACCGAGCGTGGTGTCGTCCGAGGTCGCGGGGAGATTCGGAGTGGCATCCGCTTCGGCGTCGACGAATCGGCCGAGGTAAATCGTGGTGGCGTTGTCATAAACGACGTGGCGCGCACCGTTGTTCACGAAGAACGTGGCGAAGCGCTGCGTGGGCTGGTTGTCGAAGGCGTCGCCGTAGTCGAGCACCACGCCTGGCATGAGGATCGTGAAGCGCGTGGAGCCGTCAGCTTGGTTGGGCTGCAGCAAGTTGCCCGCGAGATCCTTGATCCCCGACAGCGTGATGACATAGGCCGCGCTGTTGCGCCAAACGCCCGACAGCGGCGTGATCCGCAGCAAGTTACTGCCGGCCTGGAAGCCAATCACATAATCAACGCTCGGCTGCAACTGAATTCCGTCGCGGAACACCAGCACGTTGCTCGTGTTGACCGTCGTCTGATCGATACCCGTGCCTTCCACTGGCAGAGCCGAACCCAGACCGTCCTTGAGCACGATATCGAACGAGGAATAGACGCCTTCGTTGAGCTTAACGACAGTGAGTGTCTGATCGACGTCGCGTCCTTCCGAATCGTTGTCTTGGGGGACGACGAGTTCGGCGAAGGGTCCGTTGAAGTCGTTGCGATCGAACGCACCGCGATCGATGTAGACGTTCGAGCCTTGGCCGGAAGGCGTGGCCACGGTCGGATCGTCATAACGCAACTGACCGGTGACGTCCAGTTCCGGTGCAATGATCGGCGAAGCGGCGATTCCTAGCGGCTGCTTGATGCGCGTCAGGAAGTCGTTGCGATCCTGCAAACTGCCGAGCGAACTATCGATCGCCTTCGACAGCGATTGCAAGTAGAAGTTGCGTCGTGCGACGTTCACGAACAGTGGATCGGCGGTGGCGAGTGTGATCGGGAAGGAACCCAGACCGATACTACCCGTCGAAGCGTTCGTGTTGTTGTTTTGATACAACGTTCCGCCGATGACCGTCGTGCTGGTCGAGGTGTCGGCTGTGATGTTGATGCCTGTGTTGAGGTTGGCGACGATATTGTTGAGCAGCGTCGGACTGACGAACTGATCAATTTGAATACCGGTATCGCCCGCCTTGCGGCCATAGATCGTGTTGTTGAAGACGCGGACAAATGGCACGGCTGAATCGACACCATTGTTGGTGCTATCGCCGCTGATGCGGATACCACCGTTGCCGCCGCCGACCAGGACGTTATTGAGCAGCACGGCGCCCGGAGCGAGCCGATCGGTATTGAGTGCATCGGCGGTCTTCGGGAAACCCGGATGTGGCAGCACGCCGATACCGCCCGCTTGATCGGTGAGATCCGTTCGAGTGCGTGGTCCATTATCAACCAGAATACCCCACTGCGAAGCATCGCGAATGATGTTCGAGTTGATGACGACTTGGCCCTGATCGCGTTCGCGGTTGTCGTCGCCGAAGAGGTTGTACTGCACGAACTGCTTCTGCGACTGATCGAGACGTGAGTAGGTGAGCCCGTTCACGCCCGTCAGGCCGGTGCGAATGTTGTTGCGGTTGCCGTAGAACACTGGCTGTAAGGCACCGGTGATGTCGAAGGCAAAAATGCGACCGTTCGCGGTGACACCGAACAGCATGTCACCATAGACACCATTGCCGCTGCCGGCGGGCCGTGTGGTCAAACCCGAGAAGGCGGGTGGATTCGCGGGGCTAACCGTGGCAATGAGCGTCAGCGCACCGGTGGTCAGATCGATGCTCATCAAACGGCCTTGATTGGTGACCACATAGTCTACGGTGCCCAATCGCGTCATGCCGGTAATGGTTTCGGTCGACGTGCCGCCCGGTGGCAGCGCCAAAATAGCCACTTCGACGATATCAGTACCGGCACCGTTCAGGCGATTAGTCCCGGTGCGCGTGGGCACTCCGCCGCTGTTCTGAGCCGTACCATTGGCAGCATTGAACACGTAGAGCACGTTACGATTTGTCGTGAGTGGACCGCAATCGGCAGCGTCGAACGCCGGACGACTGCCGATCGCGTACAGGGAGTTGCCTGTCGCGCCGGTGAACATCATGGCGTTGAAGTTTACGCCGACATCCTGAGGCGCTTCAGCCAGCGTGCCATCGCAGGCCGCTTCTTCAAACGTCTGAATGGTGTCGTCCCCGAGATTCGTGGAGTCACCATTGATGGCGTTGAGACGCAGGAAATTGCCCGCCGTGGCATCGGTCGTGCCAGTTGTGAACGTGAACAACGAACCATCGGGCCGTGCGGCGAGATCACCAACGACGTCATCGTAGGTCCCGATGGCATTGGCGACTGAGGCCGTAAACGGATCGATTGCGAGTAACTGCGATGTCGTGCCAGTGGTGCGATTCAAGTAGAGGACGAAATCGCTGGGGAGTCCGAAATTGGTTCCACCGTTGACATCGCTCTGCGCGTTACCGATCAGGTTGACGCGATTATCGGTCGAGGTCGTACCACTCACCGTGCCATCCGCCAAGGTCGCCTTGATCGCCAGCACGCCTTGAACGGCAGACGAGTTAATCGCATCGCGCATCCGCGCGGCGACTTCATAATCTTTAAAGGTCGCTCGGAATCCAACTTGAACGTTGCCCGCCGTGACGCCCTTGAGTGGGCTGCCAGTGGCTAAATTCAGATCTTCGTATTCGAAGGTCAGCGTGTTGACGCCGTCGCTGATCACGAACTGATCGCCGTCGGCAATCGCAGCACCGGCGGGAGCCACCAGCGTAATCTGCTGAGCCACTCGGCCGTTGGTATCGATGCCATCGGTGACGAGCCGAGCGGGCGGTGCATTGTCATTGTCCGCCCAGAACTCGGCCGAGCGTCGCATTTCGATCTGATAGGGACCGGTCAGAATCTCGGTATGCGCCGCGGGTAAGTTAGCGTTGAGCAGCTCCGTGTTGTCTCGGAACGTCATATCGTTCGTCGCGTTGGTGACCATCTCACCGCGTTCCGCAAAGCCGATGATGATGTCGTCCAGATAGACACCTTCGAAGGCGTTCGAAACACCGCGGCGGGAAGGACCAGCGGCCGCGAACAAATTGGCTGACACACTGGGAATCGCTTCATCGTTCTCGCCAAACACATCGCCCGGCAAGGAATTCTCGAAGCCCCACCGAGGTCCATTGTTAGGACCGGCAGACTGGGCGGTGAGCGAATGGCGAATCATGCGCACCAAGTCGTCATCCCGCTTGATGCTCATCAGATTGCCACCGGCAAACGTAGTGGCCAGCGCCGTCTGGAAGACCGTGGCCACCTGGCTGTTGGTCATCGCAGCCGAGATTCGCAACCGCACATTCGTGCCCGTTACTCCCGCCGCGCCTTCCACGAAGTTCGTAGGCAGGCCGGTGACGCCGGTCACGGTCACATTAAATGTGCCGCTGTAGAGGTTGATGCGGTAATCGTCGGTGAGGATGACGGTGAGCCCGAGGTTTGCGCGAGTGATCGCGGCGGCGACATCGGTGGCGATATCTTTCGCGCTGCGCGTGCCATCGACCTGAATGTTGTTTCCACCCGTCGCAGCGGCGGTGAACGTGAACGTGGCAGTGCCCGTCGAACCGGTGACGGTGAAAGCGCCGGTTGTGTTGTTGATATTGCCACCGGCTGGAATGATCAGCGTCGGGCCCATGTCAACTTCAAACGTGGCACTCGCGGGCGTCGTGCCGCTCACCGTGAGCGTCTGCCCATCTCGCAGTTTGCTGCCCGCCAAAGCTCGGACTTCCTCGCCCGTCGTGCTGATATTGCCGACGCTCAGGCTGCCAGCGGTCGAGAAATCAAAGCGCAGTCGCAGGTTTTCTTCCCCCGCGAACAGGTCAAGCGGAATACGGGCTTGACGCCAGGAGTTGGAATTCTGGAACAGCTCTTGCACGCACGGTGTCGTCGCAGCGTCGGGGTACGCGCAACTACCATCGCCCTTGCCGTAATCTCGTTCGTCGGCCAGCAACCGGCTCTGGTACGAGTTGTTCGTGCCGAGGAGCGACCAGTTGCCGTCGTCGCCCGCGACGAAGACGCGGAACGCATCGGGCTGCTCACGGCCCGGCTGGTAATCCTGATCATCCGGCTCCGATTGCAGGAAGTAGTTGAAGTACAAGACCGGCTTGTCGCTGGCATCATAGCCCTTCAGCGAGAAGGGATTGGTGATGAGCGAGCCGTGAGCACCTCCGGGGCTGCTGAGTGGCCCGAAGTAGTAACTGCCGCCGCCATCCGTCGATGGGGCGCGGGTGTCATCGAGCGGGTTGACAATTCCGTGGCCGAGGTCGCCCCCACGGCCACCCTGCCAGCGCCAGAGGTTCTCGGTGAGATTCGAGAAGGCGAGACCGTTGACATTCGTCGCACCGGTCGGAATGTTGGACTGATTGTCGTAGAAAACGCGTTGGGGCTGGCCCAGTGGATTGAACGCATAGAGCCGACCACCGGTGGTGATCGCAAACAGCGTGGTCGCGTAAGCACCGCCTTCGGTGGTTGCCGGACCGGCCGTTACACCGGCGAATGTGGGAGCACCAGTAATCGTCCCAAAGATCGTCGCGGCGGCCGTGGCCAGGTTGATGACGCCGAAGCGCCCTTGGCTGGTGACGATGTACGTCACGCCCGCGATTTGCGTCATGCCCGTGATGAACTCGTTGGCATTCACGCCCGTGACGATCCCAATTTCCACGATATCGGTACCGGCACCCGCCAGTCGCCCCGTACCAGTTCGGGTTGCGAAACCAGTCCGATTCTGAGCCGCGCCACTGGCCGCATCAAACTGATAGAGGACGTTGGGATAACCGATGAGTGGTCCGCATTCGGTGGCATCAAACGGCGGTCGTGTGCCGATGGCGTACAGTGCCGTTCCCGACGAGCCGGTAAACAGCATGGCGTTAAAATTGACGCCCACATTTTGCTGAGTTTCCGTGAAGCTGGTATCACACGTGGCTTCTTCAAACGTCAGGATATTATCATCACCAATCCTCGTGGCAGCCGCTGTCCCAGGATCAATTTGCAGCAAGTTACCGGCAGCTCCGTCGTTTGTTCCGTGCGATAGCGTGAAGAGATTGCCGTCGGGGCGCAGCGCGATGTCGCCCGTGTTCGGAGAGTAGCCACCCAAGGTCGACTCGACCGCCCCCGTAAACGGATCGATCGTGATCACGCTGGAGCTGGTGCCCGAACTGGAATTGATGAACAGGACGACGTCACCCAAGTGGTAATCCACCGGGCTGGTATCAATCAACTGATCGAAGTTCAGGAACGTCGGCACTTCTGCCTGATTCGCCGTGGCCGGATCGGTGCCCGATGCCGGGAAATCAAAATGCTCTTCCACGATCCGATCGACTGAGTTCACTGGTTCCAATCGCAACAGCGGATTGGTCGCGTTGGCTACCAAGAACTGATCCATCTGTCGCGGAATCTGCGCGTTCGAGGTCACCGCCACCTTGTAGAACTCATCCGCCGCCGTGGTGCTCGGCAAATTGATCGGTCCGATGAACGGATCGAGCTTACCCACACTGCCCCGGTCGAGGTCATTGAGATTGTTGCCCGACAGCGGAGCGGGACGATCTTCGGCGACGTTCGATTCCTTGCCGATCGCCACCAGGCGACCTGCGGCGTCGAACAGCCACATCGACAAGTTGCCGCGGGCCAGCCCATCCGAGTAATCCAGATCGATCGTCGTGCTGATGTAGGTCGTCTTGCTGGGACCTTCCTGCGTTCCCTGAATCGAATCATAGAACGTCTTGAAGCGGTAGAAGTCGACATCACCCTCAGTCGCCACGCTACCCGAAACACTCAAGGCCGCCCGATCGCTGTTCATCAAATTGCCCAGGTTCTGGGAGGCCGGGGCGGTCGAATTGTCACCGACCTGCTCGGCCGCTTCACCCAGCAGCGGCGAATGGTACGGGACGCCGATCAGTTCCAAGCCATTCGTCGCAAAGCGCACGTCGGCGTAGCGAACCGTCGACCCGGCAAATTCGTCCGTCTCGCGCAGGCGAATCTGAAGCTGATAGGAGCCCAGCGATTGACCGGCGTTGATGTCGTTCAGTGTCGAGCTGTGGCTACGAACTCGCACGTGATACAAGCTGCGTTCGCCCACCGTACCGGGTAATACCACGCGGAATCCGGCGTCGCGAACGTTGGTCGAGTAGGTGTCTTTCGCGAGGTCATTCCAGCTATTGCTATTGGCGAAGCCCACCGCTTGGCTGCTGAGCGGATTAGCCTTCACTGTCTCGGGGTCCGACACGAAGTTGATCACACCCGCCGTCTGTTCATCCAGCGAGTTGTCGGAGCGAGCGAGCACGTTGCCACTGGTGTCCACCAACTCCACGACACTATCGAGCGCGGTGGAGCTGCGATCGATGTCGATCCAGACCTGGCTGCCCGCCGAGCCTTCAAAGCTGAACACGTCGATATCGTTGCGCTGGCTAAGCGTGCCCTGCAAGGTAAAGCCCAGTCGCAAATTCTCGTCGCTCGACTTATCCGCGGCGGCCAGCAGACCGAGGTACTGCGCCGTCAAGGGCGTCGCATTGATGCCCGGGGCGGAAGTGTTGGTCGCTTCGCGTTCGTACGCAATATCGACATTGCGATCGTTGCTGAACGAATCCAGCTTGATGCTACGCCAATCGGCTGCCGCTGGTACACCAGCCCCGCCGTTGGTGTCGTAGCTGGCGGCACCATCCGCCTGGAAGCCCGCTCCCACCGTGTCGTCCCGGAGTGAGGTCAGAATGACTGGGAAACCGGGCTGCCCGACGATCTGTACGGTCCCACCGATGCGATCGACCATATCGAGCGGTCGACCGCTGGCAGTAAAGCCCGCGTTCCCTCCTTGCAGCTTGACCACCAAGCTTTCATTCGGGCTGCTATGCAGGGTGAGGCCACCGAACAGATGCAAGTCCGGAACGACGATTTCGCTCCGCAGCACATGCACGATATCGGTATCGTCCCAAACGGACTGCGTGGTGAGCGTCGCACCGCGCACATCCAGGCCGTTGGTGCCGTTGCCCGACAGTTTATTCGCGCGGACGAGTGGCCCTTGGTTACTTGGATAGTCAATGACCTGATTGACCGGATTGCGCTGGCGACCTTGATCGTTCAGCAGATCGGCGGTGAGTGCATTGGCGTTGATCGTGAGCGCCGATCCAGCATTGTCACGGATGATGTTGCCGACGATCGTGGGCTGCGAACCGCTCACGAAAATCGCCGCGGACGTATTCGCACCGCGACCATAACGGTCACTGGGCGCCGTTCCACCCGTCCCATCCGCATTCGACTCGATGATCGAGTTCGTGAGTCGCAAATCACCTTGCGACACCGACACCGGATTGAAGCCCGCGAACTCACCTTCCACGCGATTGATACCACCACCGAACGTGATCAACGCATTGTCGATGCTCGCCTGGCTGAGTGGTCCGATGAAGAGACCACCCCAATCACCCGCGACCGGACTAGCCTCCGACGTGCCGCGGCTGTCATCGTTATTGGTATCGAATGTGCCGCTACCACCGTAGCGATCATCCGCCTTGGACGTGAACACAATCACGTGTCCTTCGTCACCTTCGGCGATGAAGTTGCCACCATCCACGGCTTCGATGCGACCGCCATCAAACTTCACAATCGTACCAGCATCGATCACCAGTCCGGCATCGGTGCGCGGTCGATCGACCGTCGTGCGAATCGTGAGCGTACCGCTCGTGGTTCGTCCCAAATCGGTGAAGGAGGTTGCGGATCGATCGAGTTCCCCGATCAAACTGTAGGGACCCGCTCCACCGGCCGCACTGCGATACACGCGTCGCGCGTTATAGTCACCCGTAGCCGGTGGCAGATTGGCCAAGCGGACCGAATTGTTCGCACCCGACACAGTCACGTTCGCCGTAGCCGCCGACGTGACGCCTTCGTTCCCCACGGCATCGACGAAAACAATGCGATAGTTGTAGGCACCAGCTGGAAGCGAACCACCCACGTTGTTTTGCGCGGTGAGCGTGATCAGATTGACTGGCGGTGCGGTCGCGTCGCGCACGGGACCACCCGGCGTGCCCGCAATCGACAGATTATCCCCGATGATGTGCGTGATGTCGGTGTCGTCAAAACGAGCGGTCACCGTGAGCGGAATCAAACCGGAGCCGGCCGGCGTATTGATACGCACAAAAAGGCCATTCGCCGAGTTGTTCACGAGGCGGTTATGGTGCACCTCCAACCCCACTCGACTGTAATCCGGCGTGAACGCACCGCCCGCTTGATAACGCAGCGCTTCAAAGTTGGTTTCTTCAAAGCTATCGGGAGTGGCGCCAATCGGTGCATCGGCACTGTTAGAAATCTTGTTATACGTGGCCGTCAAGCGCACGTCGTAGGCGTCGATCGGGCGAACCGTCTGGGTGAGCGAGTCCACTTGCACTCGACCACCACCGTACCGCATGTCGGCGTTGTTGACATAGTTCAGGAAAATCCCCTGACGGTCGTAGGTGAAACGTCCCTGAGCGCGATCGATATTTTCGCGGAAGTCCAAACCGCCCCAGTCGCCAGCCGCCGGCGTGGTAGGCAGCGAGTTGGTGTCGATCCCGAGCGATTCATCGTTGTAGGACGTGAAGAACACACTGCGATCAGGTGTGCCAAGCACTTGCAAAGCACCACCGCTGACATCCACCGCCGTCGTCGTGCTGCCCACACCGATGCGCGTGCCACGAACCTTGACGATCGCGCCATTGTCGATCATCACCGTGACGCCCTTCGGCACCACCATCGTCGCACCATCGCTCAGCGGAGCATTGAGCGGACCACCGCGTCCCAGTTCATACGCCTGGTTGTCATTGGTGGTGTCGAGATTGTTGTCGGTACCGGGATTGGCGATCACACGCACAATTTGTCCGGAAGTGGCAGCAGCCAGTGCGGTCGACAAATTGTTGAACGGACTGGCCATCGTTCCATTGCCACCGCTCGGCGCCGACTTATCCACGAACAACGTGTTGTTGGCTCCCGGAGTCGCATTGATCGTTTGGCTACGGAACCAGAAGTTATAGACGCCGCCCGGAGTGCCATCGCCGTCGCCATCAAGTGCGGTGCCGGCATTGTCGACGATCGAATTCGTCGCGGCCGGCCGGAAATCAACTCGCAGCTGATAATCCCCTTGGCTCTTCCCACCCAAGCTGCTTTGCGTCACGCTTGGATCGTATTCGGTCCCCTTCGCAGCTACTGCAATGAAGTAGGTACCAGCGGGTAGCTTGCCCACTTTCAAGAGCGAATCCTGACTGAAGTAATCATCGTTTTGCGTCACCAGCTCGCGGACGCCGGGCGACGTTTCGCGGTAGAGCCGCAAGGTGGCGTCGAGCTGACTGGAGTCCGCCATCCGCTCGGCAAACACTTCCACCGACAGATCACCACTGGTTCCGACGGGCACATCAAAGCGATACATGTCCACGTCCATCCCATCGGGACGGTACATGTACTGCATGTGCATCAAATCGCCATCGCTCGGGAAAATCGCTTCGGGATTGCCCGGATAGGCGACGAAGCTCGCCAGCGGACCTTGGACGGTGTAGGGCAGGTCATAGCTGTGACCTTGGCCCAAAAGGTGACCGATTTCGTGGAGGGCAACACCCATCCACGAGCCGCCGTACTGGTTCGTCCACGACTCGGCCGCATCCATGATCGCTAGCGACCCACCGGCCAGACCGGCCACGCCGCCCGCTCCCGTGGGAATCGTCGGATCGAGTGCTCGCAAGTCACCGGTCACAATCGTGTAACCCGACGACGGCGTCTCGACAAAGCGAATGCCAGAGTAGCGCGAGTAAAGATCAAAGATCTCGCGGGCTCGCTGCTTCTGTTCTTCCGTAATCTGATTGTGCAGGTCGATCCCAGACGGATCCTGCCCGTACACATCCTGGAAGTTGTAAGGCTGAATGCGAATTGCGTTGCTGCCATCGGGACCGTCGGAGTGCGTTTCGACCGGTATATCGCGATGGCCCGGATCGTCGACGCTGCCCATGAAATCAAGCGGCAGCGTGAGCCCCGCATCGGCGTTGCTGATCGTCGAACTGATGATCACGCTGGTGGTGCTACTGCTGCTGAGCGTTCCGAGAGCAGACGAGTTCGCGGTGCCGAATGAGTCGGCGGCATCGGTCGTCACGTTCACGTTGGACGGGGCTGCAGGAAGTGGCGTTTCATCCGTACCAACTCGCAGACGGAACGTTGCCGCGCCACCCGCCAGCGTCGTCAGGTCGTCAGAGAATTTGAGCGTCGCTTTGTTCGCCACCGGATCATACGAAACACTGATCGGCTTGATGACCGCATCATCGGTGTTGCGCACCGTGTCGTTCGTCACCACCAGTTGGTAGAAGTTGACGTTCTCGGCCGAAGTCGCATCATCACGCAGATCATCTTCGTTGAAGTAGACTTCGATCGTGTCGCGGGCTTGCGTCATGCCGGCGAAAGCACCGCCCGGTCCATTCATGCGCGTGACCGGCTGTGGCACAACGGCGACCACCTGCGGGCCCAGCTCGAGCGTGAATTCATTGATATCGCGATCCAGGCCCGGGAACGTTGGCTCAAAGCGCTGGCCATTGACGTTTCGCAGCGCCACTCGATTGATCGCCGGATTGTCCTGACTCTGAATCTCCACTCGATACAGATCGTTGACCAGCGTTGAGGCAAAGCGAGCGATCACTTCGCGATTGGTCGTCCCTAGTCCCAGGAAGCCGGGAACGATGCGTTCATCGCGGCCCAGCATGAGCACCGTTTGCGTCGGAGCGGTGCTCGCAATGTTCGTCGTCCCCGCACCGAACGGCAGGCTCGCGCGGACCAATCCCGCCGCTGTCGAATTACCGTTGATCGCGGTCACAAGCTGCTGAGCAGTCGTGCCGCCAGTGGTGTCGAGCGTGATGTACAGGCGATTACGGACGGAATCCACGGTGATCTGCGGAACACCAGCCGTCCCCAAAGCAGCTTTGTAGACGCCGATGGCGATGGGATTGCCAGCCGTCGCATTGACCGCTGTCAAGCGTACTTCCAGCGGTGCCGGAGCGCCAAAGCTACTTGACGTCTTCGGCACATCGGCCCCGGCGAGCTGCACGGTGACCGGACCCGCAATGCCCGCCACATCGGCGCTGCCGTTCAGGCCGCCGCGGAGCTGCGTTTTGATCAGCACGCGGGAATTCACATTCTGATTCAAGGCGTCGACCACCATCTGCGCGGTCGAGCGTGAACCGACTCCGGCACGGGTGTTGAGCACCACATCGATGGTCTGACCGGTGACCGTCACCTGCGGAGCCACATTCGCTCCCAGATCCGCCGCCGTGAAATTCAACTTGATGTTGTTTTCGCTTTGACCAAGCTTCACCGCGGAGAAATCGAGGATCGCGGGCGACAGCGTGCTGGTCGTTCCCAAATCGGTCGCGCCATACGCCACATCAAACCGTCCGTCACTACCCGTGCGATAGAGCTCAATGCCCGACAGCGTCGCTGGGTCTAAGCCGGACGAGGCATCGAAGCGGAAGGTGAGCTGCTGGGGGGCGACGGTGAGCTGGTTGTTCGTCGGAACCTTGAAGTCGAACGGATTATCAACATCGAACAGTCCGACGGCGTTGGGCTGAATTCCAATCAGCGTTGGTCCCGTGATACTGCCCACCGCTACCGAGAGATCGAACGAATACATCTGAGCTTTATCGGTCGCACCCTTGATGCGGACGAAATACGTCCCGGCGACCGGCAACACGATCCCGCTCAACACTTCATTCACGCCCGCCGGAGCACTCGTCGCCGCCGCCAGCACGGTCGACCCATCCGTATCGAGAATCTCAATGCTGAGATTGTTTTCCACTCGAGAATTAAAGATCGATCCCGCCGAGCAGGTTCCATCCGAGTTTTGTGGCCCTTCCAGATACGATGATCCATCGGGACGCAGCGTGGCGCTCAAACGCTTGCCCGTCGTGCCCGTGACTGTGAAGCTGTACAGATCGGTGTCACTCGTCCCGTCGACGCTCACACTGGACGTGGTCACCGTGCCGGAATTGAGCGTGCCTAGATTGGTCGCGAGGGCCTTCGTATCGTTCGGTTCCAAACGATCGCCGTACAGTCGATTGATCGCCAGAATATCATCGATTTGCGGGCCGTCGAAAGCGCCTGAATAGAACGGTTCCATCAACTTTGACTGGTCGATGGGGCAGGTGTGCAGGATCCCGAGCGCATGTCCAACTTCGTGAGCCAGCACATTCCGCAAACCTATCGAGTTGCTCGACGTGTTAGCAAAAAATACGTCATTCGTATCCAGCGTGATGTCGCCGTAATTGGGTAAAAAAGCGAAACCCAAAACGCCA
This sequence comes from Planctomycetota bacterium, assembly GCA_046086325.1. GTDB lineage: Bacteria > Planctomycetota > Planctomycetia > Pirellulales > Pirellulaceae > JBJSXJ01. The sequence continues at coordinate 14,446 of JBJSXJ010000062.1, forward strand.
AAGTTGCCATCGATATTCGCACCATTGATGCGAATGTCACCGCGCACTCCGAGTGCGCCCGAGTTGGCGTTCGACATCGTTGCGTTATCGTCATTCGCCTCGTACACGAACTTCAGCCCCGACTGCAACGTCCAGGAGTTGAAGGCCGAACTGACGAGCGGGAACCAGGGCCGAGCCGATAGAGGACCACCACCGCCACCATAGATCGCATCGAGGCGGGCAATCAGATTGCTTTGGCCGCCATCCGGCACAATACTCCACGTCACCGTCGTCGGATCGCCCTGCTGCAGTCCGCTACCGTTCGTCGCGGTCGTGGTCCAGCGATTACCCGTACGGAAGGCCAGACTTCCATCGTCATGGTCATCATGGGTATCTGGCAGCATGCGATCCGGAGGAGTCCCCGGGTAGTAGATCGCATCGGCAGCCATCATCTGCCGACTCTCTAGCGCCTCAAACCGCGCGGCACGCTGAAGCTGCTGCCGCTGGCGCTGTTCCAAATTTTGCTTCCGAGTTCCGCTTGGACGAGGTGACTTGCGGATTGCCATTACCGTTTCCTCTTAATGCTTCGCATGAACGACGCACGTAAACCGATGGATTTGAACCCGATATCATCCGGAGAGTCTATCGAAATTTCAATTTACCGACCATTTCAAAACTTGCATCATTTTGACACAAACCACCTTTCTGGGTGGCTGTGCCAAATTCAACTCCACGAACCTCAAACCAACTGACCTGACAAGAACCGGACCTGCAAAGAACTGACCTGACTCGAACAGACCTGCCACCACTCACTACCAGCTCGAACCACCCAGCAGGTCGTCGAGTGCTTCGTCCCAAACCGACTTGCCAGCCGCTGCGGAAGCGGCGGACTGAGCGGTTGCACCCGCTAGCCCCTCGCCCACATCGACCGACACCGATGCGTCGCTCGCCAGCAAGGCAAACGTGGCATCGAAGGCATTCTTTACCGCCCCAGCATTGGGGTTTGTGCCGCGACTGCTAGCACCGCTGGCAACCTGCGAATCGGTAGGCGACCAGCGATGATCGACCAGCAGCGACGTACCCGCGAGGCCCGCCGCCAGCGGACTCATCACGAGCGACTGATTCCAGGCATCGGCCGCCACGGTGACACCACTGCCCTCACCTTCGCCTTCTCCCGTCCCTTCGCTCGCACCGCCCGAGTTGAGTCGGTTGATGACGATCAAGGCATCAAGCGGCTCGACCGTGAAGCTGCCGTCGACATCGAGGTACGGCGGCGAGGCAGGCGGCGTCGTTTGGCCGGGGTTGACGTTCAGGAAGTTGATGATCAGCAAGGCGTCGATTGGCGACACGAAGGTGTCGGCGTTGACGTCCGGCGGATTGACTGGGTTCTGGAACGGCGACGGAATCGGCACGACATCGATCGTGACGAGGGCTGGGAGCGAGACCGCACCCTGGCTGTCGGTCACCGTGTACTGGAACGAATCCAAACCAACATAGGTGGCGTTCGGCGTGTAGCGAACGCTACCGTTGGACTGCACGACCGCCGTCCCGTGTGCGGGTCCGGTGCCGGGGATGATCGTAACCGTGCCACCAGTCAGCGGTCCTTCGGGATCGGAATCATTCGCCAGCACGTTAATCGTGACGGGCGTACCCTTGTTCGTCGTCGCACTGTCATTCAGCACACTCGGCGGATCATTGATGCCGGTCACCGTCACAATCACCGTGGCGGTGGACGTCGCACCCTTGCTGTCGGTGATCGTGTAGGTGAAGGAATCACCCACCGAGTCGCCGGTGGTGAGTGAATTGAGAATGGCGGAGGTGGTTGGATCGTAGGTGAACGCACCGTTCGACATCACCTTGAAGCTGGCACCAAAATCGGAGGTCAACGTTTTGCCGACGTTGGGAGCCCCGTTGATCGCCGTCACGGTGATGATGTCGCCTGCATCGGCATCCGAATCAGCCGGTGCATCGGTAATCACGTTGCGACTGGCCAGCGCCGTGTTCTCGTTGGTCGTGTAGCTGTTGTTGCGAGCGACCGGCGGATCGTTGACTCCGACGACCGAGATCGTGACCGTCGCCGTGGCGGCTCCACCCTTGCCATCACCCACGGTGTAGGTGAAGGTGTCGGTGGTGGACTGGCCAACTTGCAAGGCGTTGAGTGTCGCGGAGGTGGTCGGATCGTAGATCAGCGAGCCGTCGCTGGAGATCGTCACCGTGGCACCCTTGGCACTGGCGACTGGCGTACCAACGCCCGACGCGTTCCCCTGCACGGCCGTAATTCGCAGCAAAGCGGTATCGCCGGTGTCGGGGTCGGTGTCGGCGGGGCTATCGGTAATCACGTTCTTACCCAGCAGCACCGTGTTGTCGTCGGTGGTGTAGCTGTTGGGTCGAGCGATCGGATTGTCATTGACGCCCGTCACCGTCACAGTAACCGTCGCGGTCGACGAGCCGCCGCGATTATCGGCCACGGTGTAGGTGAAGGTATCGGTGTCGGTCTGCCCAGCCGCCAAAGCTTGCAGCGTTGCCGAGCCACGCGGATCGTAGGTGACCGCCCCCGACGAGGTCACTCGCAGCGTCGCCCCCTTGCTGGTGGTGATCGTCGCACCGACGTTATTGGCGATGCCATTGATCGCCACAACGGTGAGCGTCGCTGTATCGCCCGCATCGGGATCGAAGTCTGCAGGCACTCGCGTGATCACGTTGTCGCTCAGCAGCGTATCTTCGTCGGTCGTGAGTTGATCCGGAGTAGCGACGGGCGGATCGTTGGCACCGGCCACCGTGATCGTCACATTGGCCGTCGAGCTGGCGAGTCCATCTCCCACACCGTAGCTGAACAGGTCGGTGCCGGTTTGACCCACTTGCAACGCATTGAGCGAGGCGGAAGTGGTCGGGTCGTAAATGAAGCGGCCATCGAAGCGACCGAGCGTGGCGTTGTAGAGCACGGTGACGGTTGCACCCGAGTCGATCACCACGGACACGTTCGCCGTGCCGCTGATGACAAAGTTACTCGTCGGCGTCTGAATCGAGACGATGCGGAGCACGTCACCAATATCGGGATCGAAATCCACTCCGCTGCCCGTGTTGTCGGTCAGCAGATTCTTGCCGGTGATGGTGGTATTGTCGTTCGTCGAGTAGCTGTTGGCGACGGCGATTGGTGTGTCGTTGCGACCGTCGACGACGAGAGTCACGGTGGCTGTTCCCACTGCACCATTCACATCGACCACGCCATAGGTGAACGTGTCATTGGCACTCTGGCCCACTCGCAAGTAGTTAAACGCCGTCCGCGGATCGTACGTGAACGCTCCACCGGCCGACGTGATCTTCAGAATCGCGCCGCTGGGCAGCGTGATCGGCGAGTTGACGACGAAGCTGGCGCCATTGATCTTGCTGAGGGCGATCGAGGCCGATTCGCCGACATCAGGATCGGTGACAGCGGGCGTGTCGCTGACCAAATTAGCACCGGCGAAGACAACATCTTCGTGCGTGTTGTAGGTGCGGTTGGGAGCCGAAGGAGCATCGTTCTGGCCAGTGATGTTCAGCGTCACCGTCGCTGACGACGTGGCGCCCGAGCGATCGCGGATGGCGTAGGTGAACGAATCGGTCCCGGTCGTGCCCAGCGGCAAGCTCTGCAGCGACGCCGACGTGGTCGGGTCGTACACGAAGTTGCCGTCAAAGCGTCCCAAAGTGGCGTTGTAGATGGCCGTTACCTTGGCACCCGAGGCAAGGGTGACCTCGACGTTCGTCGTGCCGGTCAAGGCCACTCCGTTGAGGGCGGTGAGCTGCAGCAGATCGCCGCGGTCGAGATCACGATCGGCACCAGCACCGGTGTCATCCAAAATGACATTCTTACCAACCAGCTGAGCATCTTCGCTCACCGTGTACTGGTTCGGGAAGGCTTGCGGTGGATCGTTGACGCCCGTGACCTTAATCGTCACGTTCGCCGTGTTGGAAGGCAGCACACCGTCCCAGGCCGTGTAGGTGAAGGTGTCGAGGAAGATATCGCCCACGGCGAGTGCATCGAGGGTCGATGACGGTCGCGGATCGTAGAGGAAGCTACCATCGGCGAGCACGGTGAGCAGCGCACCCGAAGGCAACGTGATACCGGTGCCCACATTCGCGGCTAGGCCGTTCACCTGATAAACCCTGACTCCGGACGGAGCGGTGTCGGCGTCCGTGTCATTGGCGAGCAGCCCCAGATTGGCCGTGATCGAAATGTCGGCCTCTTCGCTCGTCGTATACGCCGCGACCTGAACCGGATTGCTCGCGGTCGGATCGGCATTCGCCACCGGCGGTTTACCCGGCAGAATGGTGATGCGATAGTCTTCGACTTCGCCGCCGACTGCGAGGCCCGTAGGCAACAGTCCGCCCGTGGTGCTCAGACGGAACCGAGCATAGGTGGCACCCGGAGCGGCACCGGTGAGCGTGCGAATCGTGAAGGCATTATTGCCTGCGACGGCTGCGGCACTCTTGATGATCTGTTCACCCGGATCGAGCCAATCACCATCTTGGTTGTAGTCAATCCAAGCATCGATGAAGCCGGCACCGGAGGCGGTGACGTTGACAATCGTATCGAGGTTTTCGTTGAACAAGTGACCGTAGAGATCGCCACCGACAGGCTGCACTCCCAAGACGACTCCATTGTCATCTTGTGCGTTGAGCTGCAAGGTGCCGCTGCCCGCGTTACTCGCTTGGGCCGAGATACCCGAGCGACGAATAGCGTCAACCATGCCGTTGACTATATCGTTCAGGGTCGAGGTGGCGGTGAACTGAATCACGGTACGACCATCGATCACTGACGCGTTGTTGTCGAACTCGTACAGCTTCCAGTTGGCCGGGTCGTCGATTGGGCAGAGATCAAGCCCGCGATCGCACAGCCAGAAGACATTGCCATCGGCGATATCAGGATTGCCGTTGGTGTCCAATCCCACGGTGATCAACTGCCGACCGTCCGCACCGGTCTGCGACAGGCCGGGTGAGAAGGTCAGATTGACACGCAGATCGGTGTCGTCGCCGTTGGCTTGCGGATTCGGCATAGCGAACGGATCGCTATCGATCGACGCACCCAGGAAGAGCGGATTCGCGGCGCTGATCGTATGACGAGCACCATTGTTCGCTTCCAAAGTTGGATAACGTCCAGCTCCCGAGAACGGATCTGGTGAATCACCAAAATCCACGCCCACTTGCGGCATCAGAATCGTGAACTTCGTCTGGTTACTCGGCTGATTCCCTCGCAGCAGATTCCCATAGCCGTCCTTGATCGCGGGCAAGAAGAAGTTCGACACACCCGAAATCGAAGCCGGCGTCGTCGAGAAGTCTAGGTCCGAGCCATCGCGGTTCTTAAAGTCTACATAGACCGTGGAACCACCACGTAGCGAAGCCGTGACACCGGTCGAGCGATTGCCGGAGTGCAGATTGATCGCTTCGATGATTCGAGCCGCCATCTGCTCATCGCTGTACGTCACATCGGGAATGAAATTCACCGCGACGGCACCGCCGGGTACGCCCGAGAGGGTGAGCGGCGAGTTTGGTCCGAGCGTCGTCGTGTGGCGGCCAGTGTCGTCCAGTTGCACAACACCGCGGCCCAGATTCGTTGTACCACCCAGGCACGATACGCCATCATTCGTGCAGAGCGCAGCGTTCTTAATCGCCGCGACGATCGAGTCGGCCACCGCATCGACCGTACCGCGCACATCAAAGAAGATCGGCAGTCGGCCAGCCGTTACGCCGTTGTTGAGAGCGTTGTCTTCAAACTCGAAGGTCTGACTACGCGTACCGTCGTCGATGGTGAACGAGTCACCATCCCGCAGGCCGAGGATAATCTCCTGCGTCTGCAGAATGATCCCATCGGTCGACACGGTATCTTCGGGACTGGTGCCGAGGATCACCAAACCGTTGACCGGGTTATTGGCGATCGGCGGGCTGAGTGACAAGCCAGCACTGGTGATCGCCGTCAATACCGCATCCGCCACCTGATCCCGGCTCATGCTGGTGAGGAATGGAACCAGCAGATTATCGGGGACAAAATCGTTGTTCGCGTCTGTGAAGCGGCCATCGTTGTTGAACTCGAACACAACTTGCTTCGTGCCATCGCTGATGGTGAACAGCAGGCCATCGGGAATCGCATTCCCGGCGGGCACTTGAATCGCCAGTGACGCCGGCAGTGCGATCCGCGTGTTGGTCTGCACGCCGGGCTTGCCTTGCAGCACAACGCTCGGAGCACTCGACGCATCCACCACATATTCGACCGTGCCACCAATGAGCAGATTGCCATTGGCGAACTGCGTCGGCGTGAGTCCCAGCCCATTGGCGGTGACGGCAGCGGTAATCTTCGTGGTCAAATCCTGCTGCGTGTCGGCGCTGGAAAGCGGAATGAGCGTTGTTCCCGGCAGCGGCACTCGACCGTTAAAGTCGAACAGGAACCGCTGCTGAGTCGTCACGCCACTCACCGTGCGGCGCACATCAAAGAACTCGCCATCAGTGATGCCACCAATGAACATCGTCCGCGTGGCGACGGTGTTGGTCACATCAACCGTATGCTGCGAACCGGCCAGCAGCGAGATCAGGCCGTTGCCAGCATTCACAGCGGGCAGTGCCAGGTTCGACAGGCTGATGGCGAGTGCCAAGTTGTCGGCGATGACATCGAGCGTATCGGTGGGGTTGTAGGCCACCGGCGTATTGCCGGGCTTGACCCCCGGCGAGTTCACCACGTTGTCGAACTCGAAGGTGATCGTGCGATTGAGCGCCGTGTTTGAGATCTGAATGGTTTGACCATCCGTAATACCGCCTGCACCCAAACCAACGGCTGGCAGCGTGATGCTGAGCGGACGCTGGGCAAAATTCAGCGTCAGCGTGGAACCAGCGGTCGAAACCGACGCTGCCGAGGTCGCACCGATGTGAATTTCACCGCGGCCCAGGTAGCGCGGCTGCAAGCCGATCAGGCGATTTCCCGCGATGGCGGTTTGCAGGGCGGCGACCGTGGCAATCGCCAAGTCATCCTGGCTGGCATTGACCACGAACGGGATCGCCGTATTACCGGCCGTCACACCGCCACTGCTGTTGTACTCGAACGTCACCACGCGTTTCCCGTCGCTCACCGTGAACTTCTGTCCGTCGGTGATGCTGCCGGGAGCGAGACCGCCACCGGCGAGCGGGACCAGCAGCGAGAGCGTCTGCGGCACCTGCATGCGATAGCCCGCTTCGTACTCGAACGTCACCTTCGCACCCGTGCCATCGGTGATCGTAAATGTCTGCCCATCGGTCGTCGTTGCTCCGGTGGGTGAGTCGATCACGATGCGATCGCGATTGTTGAGCTGAATTTCGTAGACGCTGGAATCATTCCACAGACCGGCCAGCGGCGTGAGGATGATCGTACGCGTGAGCGAGTCGTAGCTGAACGCGTAGTCGAAGCCTTCGCGGAGCATACGATTGTCTTGGTAAAGCGTCACGCCAGGACCGACCAAGCTCACCGCCAAACCGTTCTCATCGATCGTTACCGGATTGGTGAGGATCGTGTTGCTGTCCGCTTGGGTGCCGGGGAACGGATTGTCCGCTCCGAACGTGTCTTGAATCTGCACGCGGAATTGCGAGTAGACGCCGCTGGCCAGTCGCACCACCGTCGCCGAAGGATCCTGATCGATCGCCAGGGCGTCGTTGTCCTTCGGATCAAGCAGTTCTGCCGTCGGACTGACGAAGTCAGCCACGTCGAGGGCACCACGATCCTTGAACACGTTGTCGCCTTGTCCCTGAGCGTTCGCGACGAACGGGTTGTCAATTCGCAGAGTCCCGCGATTGTCCAGTTCGGGTGCCGCAATCGGCGACGACGGCAATCCCAGTGGTGCCTTCACTCGGTTCGCAAAATCTTCGCGATCCTGAATTGAACTCACCGCACTATCGATCACGCGCGACGGCGCGATGGGATAGTAATTGCCATTTTCCGGATCGACGAACAGCGGCTCGTTGTTACCGAGCTGAATGTTGAAGTCGATGCCTGGTGCCGAGGTCGTGGTGGTCGTCAGGGTGTGCTGGAAGACGGAGCCGGTGACGACGGAGGCCGTGCCGAACGTCGTCGACGATAGATTGACGAATCCCGAATTCAAATTCGAGAAGATGTTATTGACGAGCGTCGGGCCGGAGCGCTCGGAGGCGAGCACGCCGGTTTCGAGCAGCACGTTGCTGTTGTTGTCTCCCGCTGGAGTCAACTGAATGGGCCCCGACAAGACGCGGACTTCCGCGACATTCAGCAGCGTTACCCACTGCTCGCCCCAGGCAGCGACGCCCGTGGCCGGTCGATCATGCGACCAGCCGTTGGGGCTGGAATCGGTACCGTTAGGCGGATAGAGCGGTGGGCCGCCATTGGAACCAGCCGGCCCGCCCATCGCACGCGCGATCACGCGGGTGAGCGGGTTGGCATTGCCAAACACTCCGTTGGGCAGCGAAATGCCGTTGGAAAGAGCACCCGCACCGTTGATTGCGTTGGCCGTGGCAACCGCCGTGTCCGCTCGGCGGAACTCGGCGGGATCCTGCACGATCGCAATCGCACCCGGAATCGTAGGACCACCACCGGTGGTGTATTCGAAGATCGCAGTGTTACCCGCCACATCGCGCACCAGGAAGGCCGAACCTGCCGGGTACGTCGTTTGGTTCACAAGCAAGGCTGCCGTGCGCGGATGCGAAACATCCAGCGACATCGTGTATTGGCCACGCGTCGCCGCCGATTGGCGATTGTTCAAACTACGAGCGTCATAGCTGCCATTGCCCGCGGCACTCACCGCGACGTAGTAACTTCCCGGCGCGGTCGCGAGGTAGTTTAGATAAGACTCCGTCGAAGGAGCTTCGCCCGGCGCCGCATTGTCATCGCTGCGCGCGACCTCTTCACCCTTCTCGTTGAAGAGGCGAATGAGCGTATTCAAGCGTCCTTGCACCGCTGGCGTATCGAGATCGATTTCCACTCGGTCTGCAATATCCAAATGGAAGCGGTAGAAGTCGACATCCAGGGATGGATCGAGTCGGTAGGTCGGATTATCGCCAATGCTACCGGTGACGGTGTAAATATCCGGCTTCATCTGGCGACCTTGCTTCGTGTCGATCGCCGCTGCGATCGAGTCATTCGGCTCGGCGTAAGCCTGCGGGAAGAGCGCCGCCGTTCCATCTTGGCCCACGATCGTATTGTTCACGATGCGTGCAAAGGGGACTGGAGCGAGTGCCAGCGGCAAGCGGCGCAGCATGTTCGCCAGCGCACTTACCATGCCAAAGTTTTCGATGTGATCCACATAGACGGCAGGCAGACCATCAAGTTGGCTGCTGCCGGTCACCCCGAGATCGTCGGTGTTGAGCGACGTGAAGTTCGACGTGAGAATCGAGGAGTTGATGGCGTTGGCGATGGCCCGCGCCATTTCGTTCTGGCTGTATCCCCGGCCGCGGCCCAGGTAGAGCGTACCGTTGGTTTGGCGATAGTAAATCGGCACGTTGGCTGGGTTGTAGCCATTGCCACCAATCCGACCGCTACCGGTGCAGACCGGCGTGGTGTCCGACCCGCCACCAATATCTTCGAATTCGAACGTCACCGTGTTGCGGCCCATCTGCAACGAGAACGTTTCTCCATCGCGATATTGGTCGCCCGCCGTGTCGCCATTCGCCGTGCTGGCAGCCTCAGTACAAATCGGACGTCCCGGAGTGATGCCATCATCCGGAATACGCGTGCGAATCTCGACCGGTGCCAAGTTGCCGCTGACATGGATTCCGCCAAGTCCGTTTTCGGCGAGCACGTTGTTGGAGACGGTCGCACCTGGTGTCAAGCCGCCACCCGGCAAGCCGTCTCCCGCTCGATTGTTGAGTGCTGGGAATTTGATCGCCGCGCCAGGATGGCTGTTACCGGCTGGTACGGGCACGTTTGGCGTGCGATCGCGCAGACCAGCATCCACCACGATTCCGAAATCACGCGAGAACGTGACCGTATTGGAATCGATGATGAGCTGACCTTGATCGCGGTACGTATTGCTGTCCCCGATATCGGTCGTGTGAATCGCGTACACCGCATTCGTCGGCACCGGATCGCCGTCATTGAGGACCACGTTACCGGTCGCGTTGCCGAAAATGTGCACTCGATTGTCACGTGCATCTCCACCGGCGGCACCGGCCACCGAACCGTCCGCCGCAGCAGCCTGCAGCGAAAGCACACTGCGCACCTGCGGACTGTTGATCATCCCGCGAATTTGAGCCGCGACCTCGGCAGCACTCATCGAGGCATCAAACGTGACCGGCACATTCTCCGGATTGAAACCCGCGAAAGGTCCCGTCGGATCATCGAATTCAAAGGTGAGCAGATTGATCCCGTCGCCCAGCGTGAAGGTCTGGCTGTCGACGAGGTCCGAGCCGGGCACGGCATACAGGGTCACTTGTTCCGTGAGTCGATCATTCGTGTCAATGGTACGGTCGAGAATCAGCGTGACCGGGTTGGGATTCTGGCCGGTGCCGAAGTTCGACGCGCGGCGCATTTCCACTTGATACGGACCGCTGGCGATTTCTCCCTGCGGCGATTCGATCGAGTTGGGATTTTGTACGAAGGTCGGCGTACCAGGGGTGGTCAAACCGGGTCGCGTAACCATCTCACCACGTTCGGCGAAACCGATGATCAAGTCATCGACATACGCACCCGCCTGGCGATCGCCTACGCCGTCGGCCTGGAAGTTAAATCGCAACGTGAGGTCACTTTGGTTCGCAAACCGTGCCAGGTCAATTCGTGCCTGACGCCATTCACCCGAGTCGTTAAACAGCGGCCGCACGTTTGAATCCTTGACATCGTCCGCGTTACTCGAAGCCACTAGGGTGCTGCCACCAAACGCGTCGTCCACGTAAACGCGGAAGTCATCATTCCCCGTATTATCCACGGCGAGGAAGTAGGTGAAGTAGAACACCGGCTGATCGCCCGCCGAATAGCCTTGCAGGCTAAACGGATTGGAGACCATGTCACCCTGAGCGGGTAGGCCGGACACGGTTCGATAGCCACCGCCGGGATTACCGAAGTGGAAGCTGTTGCCGCCACCCGAATCATTACCCGTCACCGCATGATTTTCGACCGAGATCTGCAGGGAATAGCTCTGCCCCAACTGAATTGTGCTGTCAAAGCCTGAGGTGGTATTCACAAACCCACCATCCTGAGGAACGGTGGGAAATCGAGCTACACCGACCACATACGTACCTGCAGGCAGCGTTGCCTCCAGGTAGGAATCAAGACCCGAGGTACTGCCTCCGGCCCCAGGATTGAATGTCAGCGGGTCGTCATTCTCATCGATCAGCACCCCGGTCGTGGCATTCCAGAGACCGATCCAGGTATCCAATCGCGGAACGCCTGGTATCGCTAAGGTGGCGTCAATATCCAAAATCACTCGCGAACCATCTGTGGGAACCACAAAGCGGTAATAGTCATAGGTCCCATCGCCCACGCCCAGCACGGTGATATGCGGAATCGTCCGGGAGGTGTTGACAAATTCGTCGCCAATATTCGCATCAAAAAGCGTGCTCCACGAAGCACCATCGATGTCCTGCGGGTTGAACAGGTCGTCGTTGTTTTCGGCATCAAAAACAATGCCCGGACCACCTGCGCGATTGCCATCAAACGACGGATTCAAGCCGCGTCCAAAAACGCTCGGCCCTGGCTCTTCATCCGTGATCTGCCACAAATTGTCCCCGACACCGCTGAAGGATGGGTCCAGCAGCGGGCCCATGATTGGTGGATCCGCAGTGCTTCCACCCTGTACATCAATGTGATCTTCCGCGATACGACGCACCGTGTTGATCGGTTCCAATCGCACCAGCGGATCGGCACTGTCCCTCGTCGTGAACTGCGTCAATTCGGTTGGAATCCGCTGATTATGAAACACCGCCAGATAATAACTGCCGCCATTGGTCGGCACCTGGACGGGCCCGATGAACGCATCGCCCTGACCGGCACTGCCGCGCGACAAGTCGGCTAGATCCGAACCCGACAGCGGTCGCGCTTGATCGTCGGCGATGTTGGAATTGCGGCCAATCAGCACCAACCGACCCACGCTGTCGTACACCGCCAAATTCGTGTTCGCTCGAGTTAATCCATCCGCGTAATCGACGTCGAACGTCAGCGGCACCGTCAGCGGCGGCGCCTGCGTGTTATTGAGCAGTGTGTAGTTGGTGTCAAAGCGATAGAAATCGACGTCGGCGTAACCGGTGAGCGTTCCACCGATCGAGAGCGTCGAACGATCGGTCGTCAGCAGGTTGCCGATGTACTGCGGTCCGCGGCCGGTTGGCGTAACCCCGGTAATGAACGTCCCGTTGTTGAACTCCGGTTCAAGCCCACTGGCCACTTCCGAATTCTCGCCCACTTCGCCCGTCAGCGGCGAATGTGCCGGCAAGCCCTGCGCCACAATGCCGTTCGTCGCATAACGAATGTCGGCGTAGCGAATCACCGAGCCAGCAAATTCATCGAGCTCGCGCATCCGCAGCGAAACACGATATAAACCCTTGGTCAGCCCCGTGTCGTTCAAACTGAGATCCGGGCCGTTGCTACGCACGCGGAAGTGATACGTGGTTTGCGTTCCCACATTGCCTGGCAACACGATCCGCATACCGGCATCACGGCTGTTTTGACTGTCAAAATCGCGCTGGCCGGCGGCCGATTTTTCCATCGGATTGATGAACTGCGACGGCACCGTCGGATCGGCATACAGCAAACTCGGATCAGTCACTTCGGCCGCGCTGTCGTTCGAACGGGCCAGCACCACGCCATCGGCATTCAGCAGCTCGACGACCGTATCGAGCGACTTGCTCGTACGATCCACGTCGATCCAAACTTCCGTGCCCGCGTAACCCAAGAAGCTGTAGATATCGACGTCGTGCGGATCACTCAAGTATCCCTGCACGGTGAATCCCAAACGCAGATTTTCATCTCCCGCTTGAATCGACGACGCGAGATTCCCCAGCACCTGCGCGGTCACGATCGATGCGTTGGAACCCGGAGCGGTTTCGGCGGCCGATTCCGTTTCGATTACATAATCGACATTGCGATCATTGGAGTTCTGGTCCAAGAACACCCCACGCCAATCTCCAGCGACTGGAATCGAGGCAATGCCGTTGTTGTTGGTGTCGTTCTGCGGCGAGTTGTCGGGTTGCAACCCGGCACCGATCGAGTCATCGGAGAGGGCGGTGAGGACCACTGGGTGTCCCGGCTGTCCCAGCACATAAATCGAACCGCCAATCCGATCGACGATGTCCAGCGGCGTGCCCGTGGCCGTCAATCCCGTACCGGCATTCGGATCGAAGCTGCTACCCGGTCCCGAGAACTTCACCACCAAACTTTGCGTTGGGGAACTCTGGAGCCGCAGACCACCCTGCGAATAGATGTTATCCACGGACACCGTGCTGAAGACCACGTGCACGATATCGGTGTCGTCCCAGATACTTTCCGTCTGCAGCTTCTCACCGCGTACGACCAGTGCGTTGTAGCCGTTACGGGCCAGCCGGTTGGCGCGAATCAGCGGACCGCTGTTGTCGTCATACGTCGTGAACCGTTCGACGAATCCCGTCTGCCGCCCGATGTCGGCCAAGCTGGCGGCATTCATCGAGTTCACATCGATGGTGATCGCCGCTTGCGGACCACCACCCAAAATCGTCTGATCGTCGTTGTTACGCAGCACGTTGTTCACGATGATCGGCTGCGAACCACGCACGAAAATCACCGCCGAAGCGTTGGCCAGACGTCCGAGCCGATCGCCCGGTCCCTGTCCGCCCTGCCCCGTCGAACTGCGTTCGACCACGCTATTGGTGAGCCGGAATGTACCCTGCTGCACTTCCAACACGTCGAACGCTTTGAAGGTACCTTCGATCTTCGTGATGCCGCCACCATACGCCAGGAAGGCATGGTCGAGACTTGTGGAACTGGTCTGGCCCACGTAGATCCCACCCCAATCACCAGGGTTGGGCAAGCGTTCATTCACACCTTGACTGTTGTCGTTATTCGTATCGAACGTGCCACCCGCACCGAACCGATCGTCCATCTTCGACGTGAAGATGACATCCTGGCCGTTCGACGCTTCCGCCAGCAACTGGCCACCAAAACTGACTTCCAGTCGCGCACCTTCCAGCTTCACCACCGTGCCCGGATCGATACTCAGCCGACCATTCAGCCGCGGACGCAGCACTTCACTGCGCGTAATATCGAGTGCTCCACCCAGCGTGGCACCGTTGTCGAAGTACGACACATCGGCAGCGTTGATCTGCGTGACCAGATCAAAGTTCACGCCATCCGTGCTGCGGTAGACGCGCCGAGCGACGTAGCCGGCCGGAGCCGCTGGCAGATTGCGCAGTACCACTCCACCGATCGATCCCAGAGCCGCGGCATTGGTCGCATCCGAAGCGGGCCCTTCATAGCCGTTGGCATCGACCAGCGTCAGCCGGTACGTGTACAAACCCGCTGCCAAGCGTCCTGCCGATACCGGGGTGACCGTGATGAGCGACGTGGGCAACTTGGTGCGATCGAGAATCGGTCCGCCCGGAGTGCCTTCCACTTCCAGATTTTCCGGAATGTAGTGCACGATATCGGTGTCGTCGAAGCGGCCCTGACCGGTGAGCGTCTTGGTCGACGTGCCCGACGTGGTCGTGATCCGCACGAACAACCCGTTAATCGAGTTGTCCAGCAGCAAGTTGCCATGGATCATCGGACCCACGCGGTTGTATTCCGGCGTGAACTGGCCCGACAACTGATACTGCGGCGTGTTGAAATAGGTTTCCGTGAAGCTGGCCGGATCAGCAGACATCGCCGAGTCGGCACTTTGCGTGATCTTGTTGAACGTCAACGTCGGCCGCGATTCACTCATCTGAATCGGCTGCACGACCTGACCGATCGAATCCACGTTCACGATACCGCCGCCGTAACGAATGTCGGCGTTGTTCACGTAGTTGAGGAAAATGCCCTGCGACTCGTAGTCGGTCGCTTGTCCCTTGACGCGATCAAGGTCGTTCTTGAATGCGATACCACCCCAGTTGCCCTTCCCGGGAGTGGTCGCGGGCAGGAACGTATCGAGACCAATCGTCTCATCGAGCCACGACGTGAAGTAAACACTTTGCTGCGGCGTACCTAGCACCTGCAGTGCCGCTCCGCTGCGATCCACACCGAGCGACGAACTGCCGACGCCGATACGGGCTGCGCGTAACTTGAAGATCGAACCGGCATCGATCATCACCGTCACGCCCTTGGGCACTTCCATCGTCGTGCCGTCGCTGAGCGTTTGTCCGGGCAAGCTGCCGAAACCAACTTCATAGGCAAAGTTGTCGGCCAGTGTCTCCATCTTGCCGTCCGAACCGCCGTTCCCCACGATGCGCACAATGTCACCCGGCTGAGCGGCCGAGAATGCACTTGGGACGGTCGTCGAGGAGACGTTGTTAAACGGACGATCCTTGGAACCATCCGCATTCGGCCCCGCCGCCTTGTTGACGAAAATCGTCTTGCCGTTGAGCTTCAGCCCGATGATGTCGGTGCTGAGTGTGACCAAGCGATCGCCGGTAAAGGTGAGCAGATTATTTCCCACTCCGCCGACCGTCACCACGGTGCTGTTGAAACCGAGTGATCCGTTGATGGCGGCAGCCAGTTTGCCGGCGACTGTCGCGGCACTTTCGCCCGGCAAGAGATCGACCGCCACGTTGCCCGAGCCGACGCCGCCCGTCGTGTTGATTTCAAACCGTCGCACGACGCCGAGGAAATTGGTGATCGTGATGAGCTGCCCGTCGCTAAACGAACCGCTGTCGCCAATCACTTCCAGGACGCGATTGTCATTGCGCGTTTGGAACCAGAAGTCGTAGACGCCGCCCGGCTTCCCGTCGCCGTCCCCATCCAGCGGCGTGCCCATCCGGCCTTCGGTGCGGTAATCCAGGTCACGAATCGAGTCGGACGCCGCCACTTGCGGACGGAAATCAACCTTGAGCTGATACTTGCCCGCCGTGCGCCCACCGTATCCCGAATCTTCGATCGTCGGATCGTAGTCGGTGTTGCCCACCGAGCTGACTCCGAGGTAATACGTGCCCGATGTCAAGTTGACGCTCAGGAGCGAATCCTGACTGTAATAATTGTCGTTCTGCGCGATCACTTCGCGCCGCACATCCGCGCCACCCACGAGGCTCACCGGCGAATAGTTAATCGCGAACGTTCCGACCTTCGTGGCGGCATTGCCACGCGAGATGCGGGCCTGCACGAGGGCTGCCGAGTCGGTATTGAAGTTGAGTGCATCGACCACTTCTTGAGCGGTCGTGTTGTTGTTCATGACGACGTTGATCGTGCGTCCGACAACAATGATCTGCGGAGTGCTCGACGCACCACCACCCGAGAATGACAACTGATAACTATTCCCGCGATTGCCGCTTTCCTGCGCCGTGAACGTCACCTGGACGGCGCCGTTGGAATTGAAATCGGTGGAGCTAGCGGCGTTTACCGCCGGCACTTCTTTGTACAGACGCAGGACGGTGTTGAGCTGGCTGCTTTCCGACAGCCGCTCCGCAAATGTCTCCGCCGTGAACACGCCGGTCGTGGCATCGCTGGTGCCCACCGAGAAGTCGACCGTGAACTTGTACATGTCGATGTCATTGCTCTCCGCGCGATGCAAGAGCAAGCCCGTCGCCACGTCACTCGGACTGGGATAAACCGGTTCCCCACTGGTCGGCAATTCCGGTGAACTTCCCACGCCCAGCAGATATCCCACCGCCGTCATCGCACTGGTGAAATAACTCTGCCCAAACGCATTGTTCCAGGTGTTGTTGGTATCGAGTACCAAGAGGCTGTTGGTATACGTGGGATCCACTCGCACCAAGCCCGACGGCACGGTACGAATCATCGGCGCGGTGGCATTCAGCGACCGCAAATCACCCGTGGCAAACGTCAGACCCTGATCATCGGTTTCATAGAACTGCACGCCGATGTAGTTCGACCACAGCTCGAGCGCCTCGCGAATCCGTTCCTTCTGCGTGTCATTGATGACGTTCTGGAGCGGCTTGCCTTGGGGATCAAATCCGTAGAGCGATTTGAAGTTGTAGGGAATCGTTTCCAGCCCCGAATTCAGATCCGGTCCGAACGCCGGATTGATACGCTGCGCACCACCATTATTCGCCTCGGCAGGCAAATCACGCTGCCCCGGCTCGTCGCTCATGCCGGGATAAGGAATCGCCGAGCGATCCTCCTTGGCTGCCGTGATATCCGCCGTGATTTGTAAATGCTGATTGGACGGCAGCACGAGGTTGCCGTTCCCCACTGCCGCCGCGGCCGTATCGAGCAGCGTCGCCGCATCGAAACTGGATCCTTGCCCATAAAGCTGCAGCTTCAAGACCGAATCGCCCACCGTAGCGGCGATATCGTCGGTGGGATAACCACCGGTGTAGGGCCCGTCCATGGTGACGAGTGCCGACGCTTCAGGATTACCTAGTAGCGCCGTCGCCAACTCATTCATCGACGAACCACCCAGCAGGTTCAGCGTGATGAAGATCTGCCGATCGACGACCGTCACCAGCGGCAAATCGCCCGCCGAAGCGAATGCATCCGACGAATTAATCGTGACGGTCACGTGCCGCGCGTAGTCGCCGTTGGCCGTGAACGTCGCCTGCACGCTACCGCCGGTGTTGAAATTCGTCGACGCGGCAGCCGTGATTGGCAGGTTCGTCGGCGGCGCAGGATGCAAGTCTTCCGGCTTATCAATGCCGATTTCGTTGTTGCCCACTCGCAAGCGGAACGTACCGTAACCGACCGCCGTGCCCAACAGCGCCGGGTTGCCCGACCACGTTGGTGGATAGGCCGCCGCGTCTGAAGGATAACGCAACTCCTGCAATTCGCTGGCAAATTTCAGCTCCGCAGAATTCGTCACCGGATCATAAGTCACTTCCTGCGGCAAGAAGACGACGTCGTCCGTGTTGCGCACAGTGTCCTGGGTGAAGATGAGCTGATAGAAGGCGGGGTTGACCACCGAGGGCCGGCCCACCGGATCGGGATAGTCGGACGTCTTGATCCGCGTCGGCCAGAAGTCGTCGTTGTTGAAATAGACGAGAATCCTGTCCCGCTGCTGACTTACCGTGCCACCCGTCAGCGACGTGGTGGGCTGCGGCACCACCGCCGTCACTTCCGCGCCTAAGCTAAGCTTGAAGTCGACCACGGTGCGGTCAAGCTGCGGGTTGCTGTCGCTCGGGACATACAACTGCCCCGCCAAGTTGCGGAGCCCTGCGATGCCCTTGGAATTGATGTCGGCACCGAAGATCTCCACGCGATACAGATCGTCCGGCAGGGTCTGCGGAAAGCGGACCACCAGCACGTTTTGATTCGGAGCCGGATCGGCACCGACGAAACCGTTGAAGCCGGTGAGGGTGGAATCGAGCACCACCACGTCACTCGTCTTGTCGTCGGTCGTGCTGAGCTGCCCGTCACCACCGGCACGCGTAATGCGAATGCCCTTCACATCCTGGGAAGCAAACGCCTGTGCATCATCAAAGCGGAGCCGCAGTTCGCGCGGAGCCTCGGTGAGCACGCCCACGCGCCCCACATCGGCCAAGTCGTAACGCCCGTCGGCTAGCTGCGCCAGCGGCAGCGCTGTCCCGACGTTCGGCTGAATGCCCGCCAGATGCGGGCCGACGGTCATGAGTGACCGGTCTTCTAACTTTTCGACGTGCATCGTTCGACCAGTCAGCAGCCGCTGTAATTCCTGCCGCCGCTGAAACGTGGATGGGGTCAAACGGGATACGGATTTTTTCCGCGAGCTACGCTTGCTCATGAACCAGTCCTCAATGTCTAGAGCCAGAAAGACTTAGCGCTACCTGACTCTCTCGAAAACCTGCGGGACGACCGTCGAATTATGGTGCGCCAACCTCCTCATCCTACTCGGCCTTAAATGTTCTAAACCGACTAGTGACAAGGAATTTGGACGATTTGTCGCGATTATAGTTACCCAGGAACCCAATGCAACAAAATGGTAAAGGCGCATGGCTCTGCCTCGGTGTCAATTCGAGACACACCAGCGTCTCCATCCCTTATCTTCCCGTCGAGCACCAGCGTTCCATCCTTTTAACGTAATTTCCGGTGGTATCGGCAGACGCAACTACACACCACCACCGTTTCACCCCTGCAACCCAAAATTCCTCCCAACAATACTCAAACTGCCCAGTTTCGCGTAGCGCGGAATGGGTGGCGGGTGGCGCGTGGCGGGTGGCGGGGTCCGATCGCGCGATGGATTTTTCATTGAGAATGAGGCCGGGTGGACTCGCGACTTGGTCAGGGCCGGTTGCGGGATGCACTGGGGGGGGAGCGATCGCTCGCTGACGGACAGGGGGCTTCGGCTGGCCTGCCGGCGGTGGCGACAACGCCAGGGCCCACTCGCCCGGGGAGGGAGTGGCCCCAACGCTTGGGGGTGGTGTCACCGGCCGCCAGCATTTCCGTGGGGCTTGGTCGGGGCGGCGCTCGTCAGGTCAGCGACCCGTTCGGCGGGGCAGGCTGTTGTGGTCGCCTGCGAGGAGACCGGCCTCCGGTTGGAACG
>JBJSXJ010000063.1:0-6705 GCA_046086325.1 Planctomycetota bacterium
CGGGGAGCGAACGAGAACGAACGCAGGAAGTCGGTGGCACTCGTCGTCGACGTGCCGCTGAGCTGCGAGACAGAAACTGCCAGCGACGTTGAAGTCGTCAGCATTTCCTGGACATTGGTATTTGCGAACTTGCCACCAAACCGCACCACAAAGTTGTAGGTTTCATCGAGGTTGGAAAGCGACTTAGGCGGCGATTCCACCACCACTTCGCCCGGTTCAACCATGTTCAATGCGACGAGGGCGTTCAGAATCGCGGTGCGAGCGCCCGCCGGATTGCTGGCATCGAAGTTGATATCGGCCGTCGTCTCCGTGACATTCGTCGACGGATTCTTCAGCGTCAGCTTGAAGGTGCCCGTTTCGGGAGCACCGTTGATCGTAATCAACTGGTTCTCGCGACGGTCAACGCTCACCGTGGACTGGTTGTAAATGATATCGAGGTAAGCTGCGGCGACGCCCGACGGAGCAGTTCGCAAGTCCTGAGCCGACGTGCGAATGAGGAACTTCTGTCCCACCTGCACGCTCGGCGTGCCATTGACGACCGGTAATGCCGTACCGTCCAGCTTGACCGCAGTCAGCGACAGGGCCACCAAATTACCCGTCTCACCTTCGCCATTGAGTAAGTTGATCAGACGCAGGGCGTCCTGCGGCGTGATCCAGTTGTCATTGTTGACGTCAAATTTGTAGGAGGCCGATTCGGCTTCGCCACCCGCCACGAGCCCGCTGCCCGTGCCGCTGGCCGTCTGGCCCGAGGCGAGCAGTCGCGGACCGACGCTGTTCAGTTCATTGATGACCACCAGGGCATCGAGCGGCGTGAGCGACTGATCCAGATCAACATCTCCTGGAAAACTCGGGTTGTGCCACGGATTGGCATCCGCCGCCATCATCGTGCGGGCTTCGAGTGTTTCCGAAAAGAGCCGCCGCTGTTGACGACGACGAAGACGTTCTTGAATGCTCGGGCGGAAACGGCCGTTGGTCGTGCTCATGATCAATCAGTCCCTCAATCGCAAATGAGATTGAAGCCGGTACGAGGTAAACTCCAACCTGCCATCCCATGATGGCTCGGTACGAAACACAAAGTTCTCTCACTCTCCATCGGTCGCCGAGTGGGGTTACGTCGAGTTTTACTGGCAAGACTAGCCGACTATGTGACGCGATCCTGCGTCGATGCTAGATAAGTTTCGCCAGACTCCGCCTCTTAACACATTTTGCCAGGGCGAACTCGCGGGCCGACTTGCGCTACCCTATCGCGTCGGCGCGAAAGCAGCAATTTTTTGGCGCGTGGTTTTTAGAAAAACTTGAGTCGCCAAGCTCGGCGCCGTTTTTTTGTGTTTCCCATCCCATTTGAAACACAGAGGCACAGAGATCACAGAGACGTTCTGATGGATCATCCCTCTGTGACCTCTGTGCCTCTGTGTTTCCCATCTCATTTAAAACACAGAGGCACAGCGATCACAGAGGGGGGCGGGCTACGTGGCGAGCGACCGCACTTCCCCATATTTGCTCACTTGCCAAACTTGCCCAGATTCAATGTCGAATGCCGTGAGCCAGCCGCCGAGGAAGCAGCCGGTATCAAGGCAAATCAAGTGGCCGATATTCAAGATGTTGCCGGTACGCTGCGGCGTGTGGCCAACGACCGCAATCTTTCCCGATTGATGCTCCATCGGCGTGAAGGTGGTGAGGTGTTGCCAAAGTGCCATTTGCTCGGGCTGTTCGGCGATCGGCTGATCGGGGATGTAATTCGCATGTACGAAGAAATGCCGTTCCAGCTCGTAGTAGCGTCGACAATTCCGCACGAATTCCCAGTGGGAGTCGGGAATGTCGGAGAAACTGCCGCCGTAGCTGATGAGTGTCTCACTGCCGCCGCACTGCTGCAACCAAAACTCGTTGGGCTCGGAGGATTCGCGAGCACTTTGCAGCAGCACTTCGTGGTTCCCGAGCAGCGTAACTACTTCGCAGTGCTTCTGCAGAGATAGAATCTGTTCGATCACGTTGCGGCTGTTGGCACCGCGATCCACGTAGTCACCCAGAAAGATGATTCGGTCTTCCCGAGCGGGACGGATTTGTTCCAGCAGCACCGATAGCGCCAAGGAGCAGCCGTGAATGTCACCAATTGCGATCGTTCTCATTTGAGAGACTGTACGGCATTCACCGGATGACGAAAAGATGGCGAATGCTTTCCACTCGGCAGGCGGCCGGATACATTTCAGGACCCGTGGGGTTGGCTTTTCCATTCCGTTCGACTCGTTCCGGAGTGACAATTAACGATGTCTATTTTTGAAACCGATGTAGCGGCCTGTCGCTCTCGCCAAGCTCGCCTGTGGCAAGCCATTCAAAACCCTGCCTCGCTGGGGCTCGCGGAGCCCGTCCGGGACGTGGAACTGATCGTGGTCACGCAGCCCGAACATATCCAATGGCTGATGGGGCCCAGATTCACGGGACTATTTCAGCCCGTGGCAGCTCTGCGGCCCAATGGGGAGTCTCTTTTGGTTGTGCCGGAGCGCTGGCAGGGCGAGAACGCTGCCACGACACTCCTCCCCTACTCTGCCAAACATCTTTCGACGCTGCGTAACGACCAACGCCAGGCGTCGACAGCGGTCTTGCTGGACGCACTCGCGCGGCAGCCTGCTGTGCGGCGAGCGGGAGTGGAGTTTTCGACGTTTGGACGTCATTTCGGTGGGCCCCTGGATGTTGAGCTGGTGGATTTGGAACCGCTGCTTTATCGCCTGCGACGCCGTAAGGATCCCGATGAACTGGCTCGGCAACGTCACGCCATCGCGGCCACGGGGGCGATGTACGAAGCCGCACGCCGGATCCTGCGACCGGGACTGTCCGAAGTGGACATGTTTGTGGAACTTCAAGCCACCGCCGTGAAGTTTTTAGATGAACCGCTCACCGGTACCGGCAATGACTTTCAGTGTGCTTCTCGAGGCGGTAACCCACGGTCCGGTCGACTGGCCGCTGCGGGGGAACTTTACATCCTTGATCTCGGCCCCGCCTTTCGCGGCTATTTTGCCGACACCTGTCGCACGCTGGCGGTGACAGAGGTCAGTGTTGAGCAGCAGCGGGCCTGGGAGGCGATTCAGCCTGTGTTCGATCTGGTTGAACGTACGGTCCGTCCGGGAGTCTCCGCCCGACAACTCTTCCAGCAAGCGCAGGAAATCCTCGATCGGTCCCCTCACGGAGTGTTCAACCACCATCTGGGACATGGGATCGGACTGTTCCCGCACGAAGCTCCCCACTTGAATCCCAACTGGGATGATTCCTTTGAAATCGGCGACACGTTTACGGTCGAGCCGGGCTTGTATGCGCCGGAGTTACGCGCCGGCATGCGACTCGAAAACAACTACCTCGTCACCGCCGACGGAGTGGAACTACTGAGTGATTTTCCACTCGAACTTCGGCTGTCCTAATTTTCCGCGTGCCAACGGGTGTTAGCATCCGAACTGGGGCCTTGGCGACGGAATGACAACGCTGGCTCTGGCGACAGCGGTCATTTCTGTTTTGCCAGGCGCTGTGCGTGGACGTCGGCGACTGACCACATGTAGGAGTTCACGCCAGGTTTGGTCCGCAGAGCTTTGTCGGCCGCGAGCGTCAGGTATTTGCGTGCTTGCGCGGCATCCCCCTGAGCTTCAAAGAACAGGCCGAGATAAAGGTGAGCGTAGAATAATCGGCCGGCCAGGATATCGGCTGGGGGCTCGCCGGCGTGCGCATCCTGCAGCACATCCTCGGGCTGCTTTTTACCTCGATACAGTTCATAGATGGTCATCATGGGCACGCGCCGATCGCCCTCAATCGGCAGCATGGTGGCTCGAGCTTTGGCTACGCCTTGATCACGTGCCAGGCAGAGATAGCGCCACACTGAATTCTCGACATCGCGGTTATCGTAGGTCTGATACAGTTCGAACTGTTTCGCACCGCGCGCAAATTCACCCGCGTAATACAGTGCAATGCCGCGTTCCCACTGAGAGGGCTCGCGCCGAGGGGCGAGTTCAACGAGACGATCAAAATCTTTGACGCAGGCGGCAATTTCACCGCGACGAAATCGGCTGCGACCACGCCAGTAATAAGGATCGGGCGCTGTTGGATCCTGTTCCAACCACTCCGCCGCGATCTTCTCTAGAAGCGGTTCATCGCTCGCTCGGTCGGCGCCCGCGAGCTGCGTGCTCCAAGCGGCGCGCTGTTCGTCGGTCGGTGGAGCCGCTTGGCTGAATGTCGTCACGCGGTCGCCCAGCACCAGCCAAACCGACAGAACGAGGCCGCGCGGGAAGTGGGCGAGGAAAGGGAGCAAAGCCTTGAGCATGACCAAATCTCCTGCGAAAGGTCGGCCGGAAATCCTCAGACGCGTTACGGGTGAGTCGGCTGAACGGCAGCCGTCACCGGCTAACGAGCGGATTGTAGCTCGCGATAGCCGCCGCCGATGCGACCCGCGCGCACTCAAAACGCGATTTTCCGTCCCAAAATGAGACGCCTCCGTCCACAAAAGAGCGACCTCAGCAGCAGCCGTCGATGGTACACGAACGGCCGACGGTCGCGGTTTTTCAGCGTTTTTCTCGATAAAACTATGGAAATTGTCTCAAGTTTTTCTGTCAGGCAGCAGTTGGCATGATGATTGCATTTAGGTGTGAGCTGTTGGGTTGGTGGTCTAAGACAGCTTTTTTGGCAGGCGAATTCAGCCTTCCCAGGAGGGATCCCATGTTGGTCTTAAGTCGCAAGGTGGGTGATCGTGTGTTGATTGGCGATCAAGTAACCGTCGTTATTTCCAAGATTGCGGGCAATCGAGTGACGCTGGCCATTGAAGCGCCGGACTCCATGCATATTATTCGTGCCGAGTTACCGCAGGAGGAACGCGAACGGCTGTCGGCGCGCAGTCATCGCAGTCCAAGTTCCCACCGACTGACCACTGGAGCGACGGCGGTCGCGAGCTCGTCGGCGAGTCCTGAACGCCGCTCGGCAGCGTCGCCAGCTGCTTCGGCCCCAGCTGCTTCGGCCCCAGCTGTTCCTGGACCGCTGTCGGCCTATCGATCGGCTGCCATCGCTCCGTCATTGCTCGCTCACGGCACGCTGCAACTCGGTGATGAAGGCTTCCAAAGCCGAGTCACTTGCCAGTAGCACGGGGTGGTGGAGCAGGATCGCTTGAGCGGCCGCTCGGCGGGCAAACGTGAGCTCCGTCGGCTGGCGACAACGGCGAGCTGTGCGCGTGGCAAAGCCGTGAAAGCCCGCGTCGAAGGGAAGTCGTGATTTCCAGAGTCTGGTCAGTAGCGCTTCGCGACTCAGTCGCGGTGCCGACTCTGCCGCTGGCAGCCAAGCCAGCTTGTAATAACTCGGCTGCCCCCGATCGGGCTGGCTAGGTAAGAGCTGCAGCCCGGGGAAATGGGTGCTGCGCAGTCGCTCGACTGCCCGCTGTCGCAGCGCATTTTGAGAATCCAGTTGGTCCCACTGGGGCAGTAAGACGGCGGCCTGTAATTCGCTAAGTGGAAACGCGAGGTTGCCGCGATCACACCAGACTTTCATGCGCTGATGGATCTGTGCGTCGCGCGTCAGCACCGCGCCGCCCCGACCGGCCGTGAGCAGTTTACTGCCGCCGAAGCTGAGCACACTAGCGGTTCCCCAGCCGCCTGCGGGCCGTCCTTGAATGGTTGCGCCAGGGGTTTGGCAGGCGTCTTCCACAATGGCAATCCCCGTCCGCTCGCCCCACTCGCAAATGGCGCGCATGTCGGCCAGAGTGCCGTGCAGATGCGACACAATTACCGCGCGTGTGGTGGGGCTTTTCGCAGCATCCAGTTGAGCGGGTGACAAGCACCAGGAATCGGCTTCGAGATCGACCAGCACGGGCAGCGCGCCAATCGCCTCGATGGCGCGGAAGTTTCCCGGAAAGTCATAGCCAGCCAGGATGACCTCGTCCCCCGCCTCCACGCCCACTCCGCGCAAAGCCAGCTCGACGGCGATCGTGCCCGATGAACAGGCGAGTGCCTGTGCCATCTGGTGACGCTGGGCGAGCAGCGTTTCCAGTTGTTCGATGTAGGGGCCGGCATAGCGTCCCCACGCTCCCGAGCCGTACGCCTCCAGGAGCTGCGCGCGGACCGCTTCGTTGTCGGGTGGCCACGCGATGGTGTCCACCACTCGAATCCAGTCCGCTGAGCGCCCCGCTGACTCTTCTGAATCCGACGTCGCCATCGCTGTTTCCTCATCCACGGCTCGAGCCTCAGTTTCGCGCTGGTTCCCCCGTCGCTGCGCTAGGTAGCGCACAGAATACCAGCCAGTGCCGTGCAGTTTAAAGGTCCTTCCGGGTTTCGCGTGGGGCGACTGAAGTGGCCCCCAGTTTAAGGCTGCCACGTGATCGCGGGAGTCACGGAATCGTGCTGTCCTGGACGTCGAGTGTTTGGTTGGTCCCCCAATTCAATCACGGACCGAAGGTCCGACCAATCACCTAGCCCAGCCCAGCGGGCTGGGTTTCAGGGAGCCATCGAAACTCGGACGAGGGCCAACGGCCCGAGGATGAGCCACGGCCCCATCAAAAAGCGATGGATCAATGGTGGTCGAACCACGAATCGGACGAATGGTCTCGAGGGCTCTCGCAGAGAGTTTTTATTCATCGCCGGGCCTTTGGCCCTGGCTTATTTGATTGGTGGGGCCGGTAACCCAGCCCGCTGGGCTGGGCTAGGTGATTGGACGGGCCGTTGGCCCTTGATTTGCGCTGCCTGCTAG